>QHVJ01000176.1 GCA_003222275.1 Acidobacteriota bacterium
CGCCCGTGAGCACGTAATCGACGCCGATCTGCTTCACCCGCCGCATCCCGGGCTCGTCCACCGGGCCCCAGAACCCGAGGCAGATCTTCGGCGTGTCCTTGCCTTCGGCCGGCATCCGCGAGAACGTCGGCTCGGCCTCGGCGAAGCGAAGCGGCAGCGATGCCGCGACGGCCGGGGCCCCGATCGCCTTCAGGACATCCCTGCGATTCAAGCCAGAGCGCATATCGTGCTCCTCCTCTCTCTCGTTCAGGCCGAGGCTTCTACGGCCTGATCACCGTGCCGTACTTGCGGGCGCCGGCGCAAGTGCCTCGGCTTGCCACCCGCCGCCCACCGCTTTGTACAGGCTCACCACGGCGACGAGCTGGTCGCGGCGGGTCTGCGCCAGGCCGATCTCCGCCGGGAAGAGCTGCTGCTGGGCCTCCAACACTTCGAAGTACGCGGACAGGCCCGAGCGGTAGCGGAGACTGGCGAGGCGCACCGCCTCCCGATAGGCCTGCACCGTGCGCGCCCGCTGGCGCTCGGTCTCGACCAGTTTCGTCCGTGCCACGAGAGCGGTTGAAGTCTCGGCGAGGGACCGCGTCACGGTGGCTTCATACTCCACCCGCGCCTGCTCCCACCGCGCCTTCGCGGCTTCCCGATTGCGCTTGAGAGCCCCGCCCTGGAAAAGAGGGCCGAGAAGGCCCGCGCCGACGTTCCAGGTCTTGCCCTTGGAGACGATGTCGCCCAGCTCCGGGCTGACGTTGCCGAAGAGACCCGTGAGGCTCAGGGTCGGAAAGAACGCGGCCGTGGCCACGCCGACCTCGGCGTTGGCGGAGACGACGAGCTGCTCCGCCTGGCGGACGTCGGGGCGTCGCTCGAGGAGCTGCGAGGGCAGGCCGGCCGGGATCTCGGGAGGCAGCGGCGTGGATGGACCCTCACGCGGGACCGGCTGCGGGTTGCGCCCGAGCAGCAGGTTGATCTGGCTCTCACGGGCCACGATGGCGCGCTCGATCTCGGGAATCTGGGCCGCGACCTGACCGAGCGAGGCCTCGGCGCGGGCGGTCTCCAGCGCCGATGCGGCGCCCCCCTCCAGGCGGCGGCTGAAGAGGTCGTACGTGTCCTGGAAGGCGGTGGTCGTGCGATTCGCGATCTCCAGCTCGGCATCCAGCTCGCGCAGCTCGAAGTAGGCGGTAGCGACGTCGGAAACGAGAGAAAGGAAAACGCCTCGCCGCGCCTCCTCGGTCGCGAGGTACTGCGCCTTGGCCGCTTCGTTCAGCCGCCGGATGCGACCCCACACGTCGAGCTCCCAGCCGAACCCGACGTTCGCCGTCCACTTCGTTTGCGTCTCGCCCGAGGGATTCTGGAACTGGTCGGGACGCGTGCGCTCCCAGGCACCCTGATAGCCGGCGGTGGGCAGGAACTCGGACCGGGCGATGCCGTAGAGCGCGCGGGCCTCCTCGACCCGGGCCGCGGCCCGCCGCGCGTCGAATCCGTTCTCGAGGGCCTCGTCCACGAGGCTCTTCAGCACCGGATCCTGGAAGAGGTCCCACCAGGGAACGTCGGCCAGGGAGCGAGCCTCAGCGGCGGCCTGCTCGCCGTAGAACTGGCCGGGAAGGACCACGGGCGGGCGCTTGTAGTTCGGTCCCACCGCGCAGCCGGCGGCGACGACGGCCGCGCCGAAGGCAGCCACCCAGCGCGAGCGCCCGGCGCTCACGCGCTCTCCCCCGCCGGCGACGGGCCACCCTGCGGCTGTCGGGTGCGCTCTCTTCCGGCCCGCCGCTCGATCACCACGAAGAGCAACGGGATGATGAAGATCGCGATGCCCGTCGCCGCCAGCATCCCCGCGACCACGACCGTCCCCAGGATCTGCCGGCCCACCGCGCCCGCCCCCGTGGCGATCCACAGCGGCACGCAGCCGAAAATGAAGGCGAACGACGTCATCAAGATCGGGCGCAACCGGATCCGCGCGCCTTCCAGTGCCGCCTCCACGAGGGGCTGGCCCTTCTCGACACCGTATTTCGCGAACTCCACGATCAGGATCGCGTTCTTGGCGGCGAGGCCGACCAGCATCACGAGGCCGATCTGACCGTAGACGTCCAGGGCGAAGCCACGAAGGAAAAGGCCCAGGAAGGCCCCGGCCACCGCGATCGGCACGGAGAGGAGCACGCTGAACGGGAGCGACCAGCTCTCGTAGAGGGCGGCCAGGACCAGGAACACGAAGCCGAGGGACAGCGCGAACACCGCTCCCGCGCGGCCGGCCGCCTTGCGCTCCTGGTACGAGAGGTCGGCCCAGTCGTAGCCGATCTCCGGGGGCAGGACCGCCCTCGCCACCTCTTCGAGGGCCGCCATGGCCTGCCCCGAGCTGTAGCCGGGCGCCGGCTGCCCGGTGATCTGCGCCCCCCGAAAGAGGTTGAAGCGCTGCGTGTACTCGGGGCCGAGAATCCGCCGCGTGCTGACCACGGTGGACAAGGGCAGCATGTTCCCGCCGTCGTTCCGGACGTAGAAGCGGCCGATGTCTTCGGGGGTGACGCGGTCCTCTCCCTCCGCCTGGAGGAAGACCCGCCACTGCCGGCCGAACCGGTTGAACTGGTTCACGTAGATCCCACCCAGGAAGGCCTGGAGCGTCTGGTAGACGTCGGCCACCGCCACGCCCTGCTTCAGCACCTTGTCCCGGTTCACGTCGGCAAAGAGCTGGGGCACGGAAGCGCGAAATGGGCTGTTCACGTTGGCGAGCTCCGGCCGCTTGCGCGCGGCCTCGAGGAACTTCTGGAGACTGTCGTTCAGCAACTCGACCGTGCCCCCGCTCCGGTCCTGCAGCCAGAACGAGAACCCGCCCGCCGTGCCGATACCGGGTATGGCGGGGGGCGCGAAGGCAAAGGCGATGGCGTCCGGCACCTCGGTCCGCATCGTCTGGTTCAGCCGGCGCATGATCGCCTGCGACGTCAGGGCGGCCCCGCGCCGCTCGTCCCAGGGCTGGAGGGAGACGAAGAAGAAGGCCGTGTAGGAGGCCGACGTCCGGGTGAGAAGGCTGAAGCCGTTGATGGTCGTGACGGCGCGGACGCCCTTCGTGTGCGCCAGGATCTCCTCGATCTTGCGCGTCACGTCATTGGTCCGCTGGAGCGACGCGGCGTCTGGGAGCTGGACGTTCATCAACAGGAAGCCCTGGTCCTCCTCGGGGATGAAGCCGGTCGGAAGGCGCCGTCCGAGGCCGCCGGCCAGGACCGCGAAGCCGCCCAGGATCAGCAGGCCCACCGCCGTCTTTCGGATGAGCCCGCGCGAAACGCTCACGTAGCCGAGGGTGGCGCGCGCGAACCCCCGGTTGAACGCCGTGAAGAACCGGGCGAGGGGGCCTCGGGCTTCCCGGCGCGGGCGCAAGAGGAGGGCGGAGAGCGCGGGCGAGAGGGTGAGGGCGTTGAAGGCGGATATGAGCACCGAGATTGCGATCGTGACCGCGAACTGCTTGTTGAGGCGCCCCTGGATCCCGCTCATGAGGCCGATGGGGACGAAGACGGACGACAGAACGAGCGCGATCCCGACGACCGGCCCCGAGACCTCCGACATCGCCTTCAGCGTCGCATCGCGGGGCGACATCCCCTCCTCGATGTGGTGCTCCACCGCCTCCACCACCACGATCGCGTCGTCCACGACGAGGCCGATCGCCAGCACGAGCCCGAAGAGCGACAAGGTGTTGATCGAGAAGCCCAGGAAGGGGAAGAAGGCGAAGGTCCCGATGAGCGAGACGGGCACCGCGATCAAGGGGATGAGGGTCGCTCGCCAGTTCTGGAGGAACAGGAACACGACCAGGATCACGAGCAGGATGGCCTCGACGAGCGTGGTGACGATCTCCCTGATCCCCTCCGTCACCGGCAGGGTGGTATCGAGGCCGATCTGGTAGTCGAGGTCGCTGGGGAAGCGCTGCTTCAGCTCCTCCATCGTCGCCTTCACGCCGTCGGCGACCGTCAGCGCATTCGCCCCCGGCGCCTGGAACACGGCGATGAGGGCGCCGGGGCGGCCGTTGAAACGCCCGGACTGGTTGTAGGTCAAGGCGCCCAGCTCGATCCGGGAAACGTCCTTGAGGCGCACCACGGAGCCCTCGGGGTTGAGGCGCACGACCACGTTCCCGAACTCCTCGGCAGTCACGAGCCGTCCCTGCGCCCGCACCGTGTAGGTGAGCTGCTGCCCGGAGGGAGCCGGCTCCGCCCCCACCCGTCCGGTCGGATTCACGGCGCTCTGCTGCTGGATCGCGCGCACGAGGTCGGGCACGGTGAGGCCCAGCTTGGCGAGCTTGTCCGGCTTCACCCAGATCCGCATCGAGTACTCGGCGATGCCGAAGTTCAGGACCTGGCCCACGCCGCTCACGCGGTAGAGCGCGTCGTTGACGTTGATCAGCGCGTAGTTGCCGAGGAAGAGCGAGTCGTAGCTGCCCTTCGGCGAGTAGAGGGCGAACACCACCAGGGGCAGCCCGACCGTGCTGCGGTAGGTGAGGCCGAACTGGCTGACATCGGCGGGAAGGTTCGGCTGGGCCTGGGAGACCCGGTTCTGGGCGTTGACCTGGTCGATGTTGACTTCGCTATCGACGTCGAACGTGACGGTGAGGATCATCGTGCCGTCGCTGGCGTTCGTGGACTGCATGTAGAGCATCTTGTCCACGCCGTTCATCTGCTGCTCGAGCGGCGTCGCCACCGATTGCTCGATGGTCACCGCGTCGGCGCCCGTGTAGGTGGTCTGGATCTGGATCTGCGGCGGGATGATCGAGGGGAACTGCGCGATGGGCAGGCCGGTCATGGAGACGAGCCCCAGGATCACGGTGACCACCGAGATGACGATGGCGACGATGGGCCGGTCGACGAAGAAGCGGGACATCCCTGCTCAGGGCGCCGGGGTGGCGCTCGCCGCTTCCGGTTCCGGGGGAGCGGGCCTGGCTTTTACCGTCATCCCCGGGCGCACGAACTGGAGGCCGGCCACGATCACGTTCTCGCCCGCCTTCACGCCCTTGTCGATGATCCAGAGCGAACCCACCCTCTCTCCCGGCTCCACGGCGCGGATGTCCGCCTTGCCGTCCGCGCCGACCACCACCACCCGGAAACCGCCCTGCAGCTCGGTCACGGCCTTCTGCGGTACGAGGAGGGCGCCGGTCTTGACGTCCAGGGCCGCGCGGACCTTCGCGTACTGGCCGGGCCGGAGGATGTGGTGCGGGTTCGGAAAGAACCCCTTGACCGTCATCGTACCCGTCCTCGCGTCCACCTCGCGGTCCGCGAGGACCGCTTGGCCCTGGTGGGGAAAGACGTTTCCGTCGTCCAGGACGAGCTCGAGGAGCGGCCCCTGCCGGGTGGTGGCGTAGTTGGGACGGTTGATGCGCTCCGCGAAGCGCATGTACTCGCGCTCGCTGATGCCGTAGTTCACTCGGATCGGATCGACGGTGGAAACGGTGGTCATGACCGTCTGGGTGTTCACGAGGTCGCCGACCTGAGACTTCGCGATCCCCACGATGCCGGCGATCGGGGAGGTGACCTTCGTCCAGCCGAGGTTCAGGGAGGCCTGGTCCACGACCGCGCGGGCCGAAGCGACCGCCGCCTTGGCATTCCGCTGTGCGGAGAGGGCGTCGTCCAGCTCCTGCTGGCTGACGGCCCGCTCGGCGGCGAGGGGCGTGAAGCGCTCGACGTCCCGGGTGGCCTTCGCGAGCAGGGCCTCGGCCTGGCCGAGCGCGCCGTTGGCCTGCTCCAGGGCGGCGCGAGACTGCCGGGGATCCACCTCGAACAGGAGATCGCCGGCGTTGACGTATTGGCCTTCCTTGTAGACCTGGCGCCGCAGGTAGCCTTCGATCTTGGGCCGGATGGCGGCGTTCACCGAGCCGTCCAGGGTGCCGATCCACTCGCTGAGGATCGGCACGTCTTTTTGTACGACCGGCGTCACGAGGACTTCGGTTTCGGGCGGCGGCGCCGACGCGGTCCGGGCGCAGCCGAGATCCAGCCCGGCGGCGAGTGCGAGGAGGAGAGCGAGGGAGTTTCTCATCGGTTGACAGCGAATCGCGACCAGGACGCCCCGAAGCGCATCGAGGAAGACCGGGCGAAGGCTGGCCCCCATGATATTCCGAGAATCAACGCCGGGCGTTTGCAATCGTGATCGCGTAATATCTGCGTGCCCCGGAGTCGCCGGAGCTCAATGCTCAGCCTCGACGCGATACTCGGCCTCGGCGCCGCCCTCGGCGTCGGATTGATCGCGTACGCGTGGATAAGGCGCGTCCAGGCCGAGGCGCGCACTCGAGGCCTGATCCTCGCGCTCGAGGAATCGCGGCGGACGGGCGAGGAGCTGCGGCTCGGCGAAGCCCGGCTGCGCCGGATGGTCGAGGGATTGAGCGTCGGCGTGACGCTTCACGGCGCGGACGGTGGGGTCGTTTACGCGAACGCGGCGGCGCTGGCCCTTCTCGGAGCGACCCCGGAGCGCCTGCTCGGACACCGCTCGATCGATCTCGAGGGAGATGCGCTGGGGGAGGAGGGCGCTCCGCTCGGACCGGGCGGTGATCCCGTGCTGGCGGCGATCGCCCGGCGCGGGCCCGTGCGTGACGTAGTGATGGGCCTCCGCCGCGCGGGCGCCGAAGAGCGCACCTGGATATTGGTGAGCGCGGAGCCCCGCCTGGACGCCGACGGGGCGCTGAGCGAGGTCGTCTGCACCTTCAGCGACATCACCGAACAGCGGCGCGCTCACGAGCGGATCCGCCACCTCGCATATCACGACGCACTCACGGAGCTTCCCAACCGCGAGTTGTTCTTCGACCGCCTGGGGGTGGCGTTGGTGCAGGGCCAGCGCCGCCGGCAATCCCTCGCGCTCCTGTTCATCGACCTGGACGACTTCAAGGTGATCAACGACTCCCTGGGCCATACGGTCGGGGACGCCGGCCTGCGCACCGTGGCCCGGCGGCTGAAGGCCGCGGTGCGCGCGGCCGACACCGTGGCCCGCTTCGGAGGAGACGAGTTCACCGTGCTTCTTCCGGGAATAGAGCAGCCCGAGGATGTGGCGCGCATCGCCGGCAAGCTTCACGAGGCCGTCCGCCGACCGATCGTCCTGGACGGGCGGGAGGTAGCGCTCACGAGCAGCATCGGCGCGGTCCTCTTCCCCAAGGATGGGCAGGACATCGAGACTCTGATCCGGAACGCCGACACCGCGATGTACCGGGCGAAGGAGCTGGGCCGCAGCCAGACCGAGTTCTATACTTCGGCGCTGAGCGCTCGCGTGCGCGATCGGCTGGAGGTGGACGGGCGCCTGCGCCAGGCGGTGGCGTCCGGGGAGCTCGAGCTCAACTACCAGCCCGTGGTCAGCCTCCCCGACGGCAGGATCGAGGGCTACGAGGCCCTGGTCCGCTGGCGCGACCCGCAGCGCGGCCTCGTCCCACCGGGGGACTTCATACCGGCGGCGGAGGCGACGGGGGCCATCCACGAGATCGGAGCGTGGGTGCTCCGAACCGCCTGTCGAGATCTGCGGGCCCTGCCCCCCGGCTCCGGCGGGCCCCGCGTGGCGATCAATCTCTCTCCGCACCAGCTGGACACGGGTGACATCGTGGAGCAGGTCCGCCGGGCCCTCGACGATGCCGGCGTCGCAGGGCCGGCGCTCGAACTGGAGATCACCGAGACGGTCGCCCTCCAGGACGCCACGCACAAGGCGCTGCGCCGGCTCAAGGAGCTGGGCGTCCGGATCGCCATCGACGACTTCGGCACGGGATACTCGTCGCTGTCGTACCTGCGGCGATTTCCCATCGACACCGTCAAGGTGGATCGCTCGTTCGTATGGGACGCTGCCACCAACCCGGACGCCTCGGCGATCACGCGGGCGATCATCGCCGTCGGCCATCAGCTCGGCCTGCGCGTCATCGCGGAAGGCATCGAGACCCGCGAGCAGCTCCGTCTCTTGCGCGTCATGGGCTGCGATGCCGGGCAGGGCTACCTCTTCTGCGCTCCGGTGCCGCTGGACGAGCTGCCGGACCATCTGGCCCGGATCGCCGAGCAATGGGCCCGGGAGTTCCCGGCGTAACGAGCGGCAACCGCGCCGGACGAATTGGCGGCGCCGCGCGCCGCGTGCCATACTGCCCGCGAACACCTCCAGTCGCCCACGGAAGGTCGATGACGAACAAGGAATTCCTGGCCCAGTACCGGGCCGCGGCTTGGCCGACGAGAGACGAGGCGGAACAGTTCGCCGTCTCCGCCGGCGAGCTCACCGCCCAGGACGTGGAGAGGCTGCTCGAGCTCACCACGACGCGCACCGGCACCCCCGAGGCCCATCGCCTGCGTTGCTTCGCCTTCCAGCAGCTCGCCAAGCCGGTCCGAGAGAAGGCCCTCTTCGCGACCTACGTGAAGGCCCTGCGTGCCGCCGATCCGGCCCTGCGCGCCGTGCTGGCCCAGCTCCTCCCCACGGTCAACAGCGTGCCCGAACATCCCGTCCTCGCCGCCCTCCTCCGCTCGAGCGACGCCGCGCTGCGCAAGGACGTGGCCCAGGTCCTGGCCACGATCGGAGGCCGCACCGTGTTCGAGCTGCTGGGAGAGATGGTGGCCGAGCCGGCGTTCCCGGGGCGCCTCGAGGCCATGGAGATCGCCGCCGCCATCGCGCCCCAGCACACCATCCAGCTGCTGCGGACGGTGCTGGCGGCGGGGCACGAGGCCGAGAAGGTCCGGGCCATCGGTTACCTCTCCGACCCGCGCTGCATCGCGCGCGACCCCGGGGGCGTGCTCCAGGCGATCACCGATGCCCTGGGCGATACCCACGAGGGTGTGGTCGTGAGCGCCATCGGCGCCCTCTCCGCGCTGGGCCGGGAGGATGACTACTTCATCCACGCCGGGCCCCACCTGGAGTCGAAGAACCTCTCGGTGGCCCATGCCGCCGTCGACGGCCTGCGCCGGTTCACCTCTCCGCGCGCCGTCTCGGCGCTCCAGGTCCGGCTGCGCGCTGGACCCAACGTCCTGCGCTTCGCGGCCCTGGACGCCCTCGAGGCCATCGGCACCAACGACGTGCTCGATCCGCTCGTGGAGGCGCTCGGCCACTCCCACATCAAGGTGCGCAGCCGGGCCGCCGAGATCCTGACCCGGCTCGGCAAGGCAAACAAGATCGACCTCGCCCGCACGGTGATCTGGCTCCTGCGCAGCCGCGACGTGAACGTGCGGCGGATGGCGGTAGAGCTCGTGCAAACGGTCAAGGATCCGGACGGCGAGCTGTGGCCCAAGCTGCTCGGCTTCCTGCGCGACGAAGACTGGTGGGTGCGCGAGCGGGTGATGGACGCCCTCGCCGACATGGCCGGGGAGAAGTTGGTGCGGCACATCGCGGGGTTTCTGCAAGACCCCTCCGACATCGTCCGGCGCTTCGGTGTCGACGCGCTGCTTCGCCTGCGGTCTCCCGACTCCCTCGGCAGCCTGCTTCAGACGGCCGCCAGCGATCCGGACTGGTGGGTGCGCGAGCGGGCCGTGGAAGCGATCGCGGCGATCCGCGACCTCCGGGCGATCCCCCACCTGGCGGACGTTATGCTCAAGAACCCCCAGCTCCAGGTGGCCTGCCTGGCGGCCCTCGCGGCCCTCGGGAGCACGGCGGCGGCGGCGCAGGTGGCGTCGCTGCTCCAGTCCGACGACGGCGACGTGCAACTTGCCGCCCTGGCCTGCCTGAAGTCCGTGGGGGACGCCACTCAGGCCCCCGCCGTGCAGCCGCTGTTGCGCGACCCGCGGTCCGAGATTCGTGCGCTGGCTCGCGAGCTGATCGTCCGCTGGGGCACCGCCGGCACCGAACGTCCCTCCGGCGAACAGCCCGTGTCGATCCTGGATCAGCTCCTGATCGCCGTAGCCCACCGCCAAGGCGACGACCTGATCCTCGCGCCGGGCCGGAAGCCGCTGGTCAAGCGGCTGGGGAACACCGAGCCTCTCGCGGCGAACGTCTTCTCGGCGGAGAGGGTAAGGGCACTGCTCGCGCCCCACCTATCGCTCCGACAGCTCGAGGATCTGGACGCCGGCCGGGAAGTCGACTTCTCGTACCGGGTAGAGTCCGAGGACCTGCGCTTCCGCGTCAACGTGTTCCAGCAACTCGGCGGGATAGGGACCGTCTTCCGCATCATCCGGTCCGTCCTGCCCGACCTGCGGCAGCTCGGCCTGCCTCCCCTCGTGGCGGGCCTGGCCGACCTCCAGAACGGCCTCGTGCTGGTGGGCGGCGCCACCGGCGCGGGGAAGTCCACGACCCTCGCGGCCCTGATCGACCACATCAACCGCACTTCGTCACGGCACATCATCACCCTGGAGGATCCCATCGAGGTCGTGCACACGTGGGCGGCCGGCGTGGTCAACCAGCGCGAGGTCGGCAGCCACACCGGCTCCTTCGCGTCGGCGCTGCGCTCGACCCTGCGCCAGGACCCCGACGTCATCCTGGTCGGCGAGCTCCGCGACCTGCCGACCATCAGCTTCGCGGTGAGCGCGGCCGAGACCGGTCACCTCGTGTTCGGGACGATACACACCGTCTCCGCGGCGGGGACCGTGGACCGCCTGATCAGCGCCTTCCCCCCCGGCCAGCAGGACGACGTGCGGTCGATGCTCGCGGGGAGCCTGCGCGCCGTGGTCTGCCAGTACCTGGTGCCGCGGGCCGACGGCCCGGGCCGCTGCCTGGCGGTCGAGGTCATGCTCAACAACGAGGCGATCGCGAACCTGATCCGCAAGGGCAAGACCTTCCAGATCCCCTCCGTCATCGCTACTTCCCGCGAGCAGGGGATGCAGCTCATGGACGCGGAGCTCTTGCGCCTCACCCGTAACGGCACGATCTCGATCGACGAGGCGTACGCCCGCGCGGGGAACAAAAAGGACTTCGAGCCGCTGGTGTCCCCCCAGGACCATCCGGCCCCTTCCCGCACCCGGTAAGCCGTGGCCCGCCTCGATTCCTTCCTGAAACTGGTGGCCGAGCAGCAGGCGAGCGATCTGCACTTCCACGCCGGCGGCGTGCCCATGATCCGCCACGACGGCGACCTCATGCCGCTGCCGTTCCGCGCGCTCACCGAGCTGGAGGCGCGGCGCTTCGTCATGGAGATCGCCACGCCAGACCAGCAGGGCATCCTGCAGCGCGAGCAGCAGGTCGACTTCGTCTACGCGCTGCCCGGCGTCGGCCGCTTCCGCGCCAGCGTGTTCGTCCAGAGCCGCGGGATCGGCGCCGTCTTCCGCGTGATCCGCAACCACATCCCCAGCCTGGAGGAGCTGCGGCTGCCCCCCGTTCTCACGCGGCTCGTCCGCTTCAAGAACGGCCTCGTCATGGTCACCGGGCCCACCGGCGCGGGCAAGAGCACCACGCTCGCGGCGATGGTGCGCGAGATCAATACCACCCAGTCCCGGCACATCATCACCATCGAAGACCCCGTCGAGTACGTCCACGAGCCGGCGCGGAGCGCGATCACCCACCGTGAGGTCGGGACGCATACCGAAAGCTTCGCCGCCGGCCTGCGCGCGGCACTGCGCGAATCCCCGGACGTGCTGGTGCTGGGTGAGATGCGCGATCTCGAGACCGTGCAGCTGGCCCTCCAGGCGGCGGAGACCGGCGTTCTGGTCTTGGCCACGCTGCACACCAACTCCGCGGCGAAGGCGGTGGACCGGATCCTCGACGTGATCCCCGAGGACTCCCGGGACCAGGTTCGCGGCACGCTGTCGCTCGTGCTGCGTGCCGTCGTCGCGCAGCGGCTGGCGAGGCTGGCGAGCGGCGACTCCCGCATTGCCGTGCTGGAGGTGCTCCTGAACAGTTGGGCCGTGGGAAACCTGATCCGCGAGAACAAGGTCCACCAGATCGAGGCCCAACTCCGGTCGGGGGGCGAGACCACCGGCAGCCAGGACTTCGACACCGCCCTCCTGCAGCTGGTCGAGCAGGGGCTGATCGCTCCGAACGAAGCGCTGAAGCTCGCCAACCATCCGGAGTCCATGAGGCGCCGCATCGGCGAGACGGAGGACGAAGAGTGACGGAGGGCGATCCGCGGCTCGAGGCCGAGGCGCGCGCCCAACGGGGGGACCTGCTCGGTGCCGCCGAGACTTACGGCCGCGCCGGCCTGTATCTCGAGGCGGCCCACGCCTACCGTGCCGTGGGCGACGGCGCGGCGGCCCTTGCCAACGTGACCCGCGTCTCGCCCGACCACCCGCGCTATCGCGAGGCATGTGTCCTCGCAATCACCCTCGCCGGCGAGGAGGACAGGCTGAGCCTGGCCCTGGAGAACTTCCTGTCGCGTTTTCTCCGGGGGGCGCCCGAGACGGACAGCGAGACCTCCGCGCTGGACGTGCTCGCGCGCCTCTACGAGCGTCATGGCTTTCCCGAGAACGCCGCCGAGGTACTCCGGAAGCTCTCGGCGTCCCGTCCGGAATACGCCGAGGCCGCGCGGCGCCTCGATTCGCACCTGATCCCCGCCTCTCCCGAGCTGGCCGAGCTGCCGCCGGCACCGGGCCCCGCTCCCGTGAACCGACGGGAGGAGCCTCCCCCGCCGCCCCCGGGATCCGCCGCCAACGATGGTCCCGCATTCTATCCAGGCGCCGTGATCGCCGGCCGCTATCGGCTGGAAGAGCGCCTGGGGGCGGGCGGCATGTCGGTGGTGTTCCGGGCGGCTGACCTCGAGCTCGATGACGAGATCGCGGTCAAGGTGCTGACCCAGGCCGTCTTCGACGCCGAGACCGATGCGCGCCTCCGGCGCGAGCTGATGCTGTCGCGCCAGATCGTTCACCGCAACATCGTCCGTACCTTCGAGATGGGGCGCGTTCAGGGGCTGAACTACTTGATCCTGGAGCTGCTCCGGGGGGACAAGCTCGCCGATCGCATGCGCGCGGGTCCGCTGCCGCTAGGTGAGGGCCTCGACTATCTCGCCCAAGCTTGCGCCGGCCTGCAGGCCGCCCACGACCTGGGTGTGATCCATCGCGATGTGAAGCCGGGCAACTTCTTCATCGCGGCAGGGGGCGTGCTCAAGGTCATGGACTTCGGCCTCGCCAAGGTGCGGGACGCCCCGGGGTTGACGGCTACCGGCGTCATCGGAGGGACCCCGGCCTACATGGCGCCCGAGCAGGCGAGCGATTTCCGCTCCGTCACGCCCGCCACGGATATCTACGCGCTCGGCGTGGTGGCCTACGAGATGTTCACGGCGACGCTCCCCTTCGTGCACGAGAATCCGCTCGCCGTGCTGAACATGCACCGCGATGCACCTCCGGCGCCGCCGCGCTCGCGCAATCCCTCCCTGCCGGAAGCGGTGGAGCTGATCATCCTCCGCTGCCTGGAGAAGGATCCGGGCCGCCGCTTCGGGAGCTGCCGCGAGATGGGCCAGCACCTCCTGGGGAGCTCGAGCGCACCTGTCGCAACCGGACCAGGGCGACGACGGCCGTAGCCATCGCGACGGCGGCGCTGATGGCGGCAATCAGTTGCAACGACTGGGCGAACGCTTCCCGGGCCGAGCCAAGCAATTCGGCCCCGAGCTGCGGAGGGAGTTGCTCGGCCACGGCCACGGCACCGCCGAGCGTGCTTCGAGCAACCTCCATGGCCTCGGGTCGGACGCCGCCCAGGGCGGCACTGGCCATCGAGCTGCGATACACGACCGTGCCGATGCTCCCGAGGATCGCGATCCCGAGCGCCCCCCCCAGCTCGGAGCTGGTCTCCGAGATCGCGGACGCCGCCCCGGCCCGCTCGACCGGGGCGCTCCCGACAATCAGGTCCGTCGCCAGGATGATCACCGGAGAAAGCCCCAGCGAGTAGACGACGGACCCGATGACGATGACCGCGAGCCCGGAGGCCCCACCGGCCTGGGTGAGCACTACGAATCCGATGGCGGCGAAGACCAGGCCGGCTCCCATCAGGTACGCCGGGCGGACCTGGCGCGCGATCACCGGGACCACCATCGAACCGGCGATGAACCCGAGCATCGAGGGCACCGTCGCAAGCCCTGCTTGCAATGGCGAGAGCCCGAGCACCAATTGGAGATACTGCGCGATGAAGATGTACGCTCCGAACGCAACGAGAGTCCCGAGCATGTAGACCGTCAATGACGCGCTGAAGGCAGGTGACCGGAAGAGCCAGAGATCGATCAGCGGGTCGGCCAGCTTTTGCTGTCGGCGGAGGAATGCGATGCCGAGGGCAAGACCGGCCAAGATAGACAGGGCCGGCAGCCATTTCAGGCCGTGCTCCGCGATTTGCTTGAGGCCGTAGATCACCGCCAGCACGGCGAACAGCGACAGGGCCGCGCTGAACAGATCCAGCCGGCCCGCCTGGGGATCACGGAACTCCGGGAGCAGCACCGGCCCCAGCACCAGGAGCAGCAGCATCACCGGCACGCCCAGCAGGAATACCGAGCCCCACCAGAAATATTGCAGGAGGACCCCGCCCAGCAGCGGGCCGATCGCGCCGCCGACCGAGTAGCTCGTGACCCACACCGCGATGGCGACCGTGCGCTGCCCGTCGTGCAAGAACATGTTGCGGATCAGGGACAGGGTCGACGGCGCGAGAGTCGCCCCGGCGATCCCGAGCAACGCGCGGGTCGCGATGAGCATCTGGGCGCTCCTCGAGAATGCAGCGAGCACGGAGGCGACGCCGAACGCGGCGGCGCCGATCAGGAGCAGCCGGCGGCGGCCGATCCGGTCGCCCAGCGTGCCCATGGTGATCAGCGATCCGGCGATCAGGAACCCGTAGATGTCCACGATCCACAACAGCTGGGAGCTACTGGGCTTCAGGTCCGCGCTGATGTGCGGCACCGCAAGATTCAGCACGGTCAGGTCCATCGAGTAGAGCAGGCACGGAAGGGCGATCACGGCGAGCCCGATCCACTCCCGGCGTCCGGCCCTGAGGGGAACGTCCCGCCGCGTCATGAAGCCGGGTGAAACGACGGCTCCCCTCGCTTCCGCGGCCGGCCGAAGGCCGCCAGCGCTTCGGCCTCCTCGCGGTGGACGTCCACGATCTTGTGGACGCCGGTCATGGAGAGCATCGTCTCCACGCGGGGCTGAAGGCCCGAGAGCTTCACCGCGCCGCCGCGGTCCTCGAGCAGCCGCCGGATGTCCATCAGGCAGCCGATCGCGGCGCTGTCGATGTAGGTCACCGCTTCGAGGTCGATGACCAGCTTGCGTGCGCCATCTTCCACGATCTGGCGCACCTCGGCAAAGAAGGACCACAGCACCGGGTACGTCAGCTTGGCTTCCTGCACGCGCACGATGCGCACGTCGTCGCTCTGCTCCACCAAGAGCTGCATCACCTCACCTCCGGGGCAAATCGCATCGTGCGGAATGCCTCCTGCTTGTATGTCGATCGAGGTACCGCGAAATCGACAGCTCGCCACAATTAATCAACGATCGAACCGCCACTCAGGTTCACGACCGGCATCTCTCATTGCCCCTGCGCGCGCCGGGTGAAGAGCGCGATGGGGACTCCGATCAGGACCACGTGGACGGCGATGCTGAGGGCGATCCAGAGCGGATCCTTCGACCCCGGCCCCGCGGCCGAGAGGGGCACGACGATGTAGTTCATGACCCCATACAGCAGCAGGCCGTATCCGGCCCCGCAGAGCACGGGCCGGCGCCGGAGCAGCCCCCAGCGGCGTGCGACCAGGTAGTACGCGATGGACATCGACAGGGCGATGAAATAGTGGAGGACGAGTCCGAGCGCAGCGGTCCTTCCCCCACCGGCAAAGCTCGCCTGGCCGAGCAGGCCGGCGGCGACAGACTGGAATATCCGTGTCGCGGGCACGCCCCTCTTCAGCGCCCAGAAAATACAGGCGTAGGCGATGTCGAATGTCCCGGCGACGAGTCCGCCGGCGAGGACAAAGACCGCCGGGTGTTCCATCACGACCGCTCTTCTCACCAGCAAGCAACATAGGAGGATAAAAGGACCAGCGCAAGAGCCAATTTCTTCTTGTTTGACCAAGCCAATTCCTCGGCGGTGGGATACCATGGCTCGGGTGCAGGTCCACGTCAGCCTGATCGGTCGCAAGGAGCTCAGCGGGGAGATCTACCGGCAACTGCGGCGAGCCATCGTCGACGGGCGGCTCAGGCCCGGGGAGCACCTGCCCCCCAGCCGCGAGCTGGCACGGGGTCTGAGCGTCTCCCGCACCACCGTCACCGTCGCCTACGACCGGCTCGCGGGTGAGGGGTTCGTGACCGCCCGCGTCGGCGCCGGCACGTTCGTGAACGCACACGGCGCGCCGGTGCGGAACGAGACGAAGAGGCGCCCGGTCGACGGCGCGCTGCGACCCCTGCCCGTCTGGGACTCGATACCCCTGTCCACGGCTTTCGCCCGCCCCGCACAGTTCGACTTCCGCACCGGCGTTCCCGATGCCGCCCTGTTCCCGCACGACAGGTGGCGCCGATTGATGTCCCGCCAACTGCGCTCCGAGGCCATGCGCGCGGGCGTGTACGGCGACCCTGCCGGCCATCGCGGTCTGCGCGAGGCGATCGCCCGGCACATCGGCGTCGCTCGGGGAGTGGAGGCTTCCGCCGACGATGTCACGGTCGTGAACGGCACCCAGCAGGCGCTGGATGTCATGGCGCGGGTGCTGCTGGCGCCGGGAGATCGCGTGGCCGTGGAAGACCCGGGTTACCGGCCGGCGAGATGGTTGTTCGAGTCGCTCGGCGTTCGGGTCAGCGGCGTGCCGGTCGACGAGCACGGGCTCGTCGTCGACGCCCTTCCGCGGCATGCGCGTCTCGTGTACGTGACGCCATCCCACCAATATCCCCTCGGCGTCTCGATGGCTCTGTCACGCCGACGGGCCCTGCTGGCGTGGGCCGAGCGGAATGGCGCCGCGATCGTCGAGGACGACTACGACAGCGAGTTTCGCTTCGGAGGCCGTCCCATCGAGCCATTGCAAACGCTCGACACCACGGGTCGGGTCGTCTACGTCGGCTCGTTCTCGAAGACGATGCTGCCCACGTTGCGTCTGGGCTTCGTCGTGACCCCCCCGTCCCTGCGCGTCGCCGTGCACAAGGCGAAGCAGGTGACGGACTGGCACACGTCGATGCCCGGCCAGATGGCCCTGGCGCGTTTCATCGATGACGGCGGGTTCGCCCGCCACATCCGCAAGATGGGTGGTGTCTACCGGGCTCGCCACGAGATGGTCACGAACATCTTGAGCCACGACCTCGCCGATCACCTCGAGGTCGTCCCGTCGGCCGCCGGACTGCACGTCACCGCGGTGGCCCGCAGCGCATCGGCCGAGGAAATCGGCGCCATCCTTCGCCGGGCGTCCGACGCCGGCGTGGAGCTTCACGAGCTGTCGAGGTTCGCGGTCGATGCGCCGGCGAGGGCCGGCCTCGTATTGGGATACGGGGCCATCTCCGCTGCGCACATCGAGGAAGGACTGCGTCGGCTCCGGTCCTGCTTCGGCGCTTGAGAGGAGTAGTG
>QHVJ01000368.1 GCA_003222275.1 Acidobacteriota bacterium
GGACGCGCTCGCCCATCTTCATGGCCGACTACGTGCGCAACGTGATCCGGCCGCAGCTCCAGACGATCGAGGGCGTGGGCGAGGTCTTCATCGGGGGCTTCCGCGAGCGCAACGTGCGGGTGTGGTTCGACGCCCCGCGGCTGGAGGCGCAGGGCCTGACCGTCCTCGACGTCATCGGCGCCATCCAGCGGGAGCACCTGGAGGTGCCGGCGGGGCGCATCGAGACGCCGCAGCGGGAGATGAACGTCC
Source organism: Acidobacteriota bacterium (assembly GCA_003222275.1). GTDB lineage: Bacteria > Acidobacteriota > Vicinamibacteria > Fen-336 > Fen-336 > AA32. Next base: position 250 of record QHVJ01000368.1, read on the forward strand.
GCGCCGAGGGCGAGGCCCTCGACCTGGCCGGCTTCCGCCAGCTGGTGGTGGCCTATCGCGAGGGAACGCCGGTCCGCCTGCAGGACGTGGCGGTGGTGGAGGACGGCCTGGAGGACCGCCGCCGGGTGGCGCACGCCAACGGCGAGCCGTCGATCGGCTTCGGGATCCGCAAGCTGCGCGGGGCCAACGCGGTGGAGGTGGGGAAGCTGGCCAAGGCCAAGCTCCAGCAGATCAAGGCCGACCTGCCGGAGGGCGTCAACGTGGGCGTGCGCTTCGACAGCACGGTCTTCATCGAGCGCGCGATCGACGAGATCCTGCTCACGCTGCTCCTCGCCGCGCTGCTGACCGGCCTCGTCTGCTGGCTGTTCCTCGGATCGTGGTCGAGCACCGTGAACGTCCTCCTGGCGATACCGACCTCGATCCTCGGCACCTTCATCGTGATGTACTTCTTCAACTTCACGTTGAACACGTTCACCGTGCTCGGCCTCACGCTCGTGGTGGGCATCGTCGTCGACGACGCGATCATGGTGCTGGAGAACATCTACCGGCACCGCGAGCACGGCGAGGGGAAGGTCAAGGCCGCCTCCGTCGGCGCGCGCGAGATCACCTTCGCCGCCGCCGCCACCACCGCCGCGATCGTGGCCATCTTCCTGCCCGTGGCCTTCATGAAGGGCATCATCGGCAAGTTCTTCTTCCAGTTCGGCGTGACGATCTCGGTCGCGGTGCTCATCTCGCTGCTGGAGGCGCTCACGCTCACTCCCATGCGCTGCTCGCGGTTCCTGGAGGTGGGGGAGCGGCGCGGGAAGCTGGGCACGATCGTGGACCGGCTGTTCGACCGGCTGTCGGCGCGCTACGTCAAGGCGCTGGAGCCGGCGCTGCACCATCGAGGCTGGGTGCTGCTGGGGGCGGCGCTGTTCTTCGTGGTCTCCGTCCTCGGCATCTTCCCGCGGCTGCGCCAGGAGTTCGTGCCCGCGCAGGACACCAACAGCTTCCAGGTCCGTTTCCAGACGCCGGTGGGGACCAGTCTCGACGTGACGGAAGCCAAGCTGCGCGAGGTCGAGACCCTCCTTCGCTCGCACGGGGAAGTGGAGGGCGACTTCAGCTTCATCGGAGGCTTCGGCGGGGGCGAGGTCAACACGGGGATGCTGTTCGTCAGCCTGAAGGAGCCGCGCGAGCGGCCGGTGGACAAGGACGCCGGGCACCGCCTCAGCCAGCAGCAGCTCATGGACGTGGTGCGGCGCCAGATCGGCTCGATCCCCGGCATTCGCGCCGCGCTCGTGGATCCGTCCTTGCAGGGCTTCAGCGCCAGCCGCGGGGGGGGCTTCCCGATCGAGATCAGCATCCGCGGCCGCGACTGGGACGCCCTCGCCGCCTACTCCCGGCAGATCCAGGAGCTGATGCTCCAGAGCGGGAAGGTGACCGACGTCAACAGCGACTACCAGCTCGGCATGCCCGAGGTGCGGGTGGTGCCCGACCGCAGCAAGGCGGCCGACCTCGGGGTGAGCATGTCGGACATCGGCCAGACGGTCAACGCCGCCATCGGCGGCACGCGAGTGGGCAAGTTCAAGGAGGGCGGCCGGCGCTTCGACATCCGGGTGCGCCTGCTGAGCCCCCAGCGCGAGCGGCCGGAGGACATCAACGGCCTCTACGTGCGCGGCGCGTCGAAGGCCACGGTGCGGCTGTCCGAGCTGGTCCGCATCGAGCAGCAGCCCACGCTGCAGGCCATCACGCGCAAGGACCGCGAGCGCGCCATCACCATCTTCGCCAACGTGGCCCCGGGCGCCTCCCAGGCCGACGCGATCGCCGCGTCCCAGAAGATCGCGCGCCAGGTCCTGCCCGACGGCTATCGGTCGATCCCTTCGGGCAGCTCGCAGGCCTTCAAGGAGTCGTTCGACTCGCTGCAATTCGCCTTCGTGCTGGGCGTGATCGTCGCCTACATGGTGCTCGCCGCCCAGTTCAACGCCTTCACCCACCCGTTCACGGTGCTCCTCGCCCTGCCCTTCAGCATCTCGGGGGCGCTCCTCATGCTGTGGATGTTCGGCCAGAGCGTGAACGTCTACAGCATGCTCGGCCTGATCCTCCTCATGGGCATCGCCAAGAAGAACTCGATCATGCTCGTCGACTTCACCAACCAGATCCGCGAGCGGGGAGTGGAGCGTCATCAGGCCATCATGCAGGCCTGCCCGATACGGTTGCGGCCGATCCTCATGACCTCCATGGCCACGATCGCGGGCGCCATCCCGCCCGCGCTCGCGCTGGGAGCCGGCGCCGAGACGCAGAGGCCCATGGCCATCACGCTGATCGGCGGCATGGCGGTGTCCACGCTGCTGACGCTGTTCGTGGTGCCCGCGGCGTACAGCATCCTGGACGACGTCGTGAGCTGGGACGCCGAGCGCCGCCGCCGCGGCGAGGGCCTGCGCGCCGGGCTCGCCGAGCTGCGGGCGGGACGCCGGACGCCCCGGCCGACGCGCCCGGAGACGACCACGGTCTAGGGGGTCTCCTGTCCTTCCCGCTCACGCGGCGGTCCGTCGTCCGGGCGGCGGGGAGCGCCGACCCCGACACGCGCCGGCGGGCCTTCGAAGCGCTGGTCGCGGCCTACTGGAAGCCCGTCTACAAATACCTGCGCCTGAAATGGCGCGCGCCCGAGGAGGACGCCGAGGACCTCACGCAGGGCTTCTTCGCTCTCGCCTTCGAGAAGGGCTTCTTCGACCGCTTCGACCCCGGACGCGCCCGGTTCCGCACCTACCTGCGCGCGTGCCTGGACGGTTTCGTCGCCAACGAGCTCAAGTCGGCCCACCGGCTCAAGCGGGGCGGCGGCGCCGAGCACGTCAGCCTCGACTTCGCGGGGGCGGAGGCGGAGCGGGGACGGGAGGCCCCGCCCGAGGGCGACATGGAGGAGTACTTCCACCGCGAGTGGGTGCGCAGCCTCTTCGGCCTCGCGGTCGAGGCGCTGCGCCGGAGATGCGCGGAGGCGGGCAAGAACGTCCCCTTCGCGCTCTTCGAGCGCTACGACCTCGACGGTCCCGACGCGGCACGGGGGCCGAGCTACGCGGAGCTGGCCCGGGAGATGGGCATACCGGAGACGCAGGTCACGAACCATCTCGCCTGGGCCCGGCGGGAATTCCGTCGCCTGGTCCTGGAGGCCCTCGAGGAGGCCACCGGCAGCGAGGAGGAGTTTCGCGCCGAGGCGCGGCAGCTCCTCGGGATCGACCCCCCGTGAGATGGCTGTCGGACACGGCCGTCGACCACCTGCGCTCGGTGGCCGACCGCCCGGACCTCGGGGACACGCCGTACGAGCTGGGGGAAGCCATCGCCCGCGGCGGCATGGGCACCGTGTACCGCGCCCGCGACCGGCGGCTCGACCGCGACGTCGCCCTCAAGGTGATGAACGCCCCCGCGCCCGCTGCCGGCGAGATCGAGCGGATGCGCGAGGAGGCGAGGATCCTGGCGCGGCTGGAGCATCCCGGGATCGTGCCCGTCCACGACCTCGGCACGCTGCCCGACGGCCGACTGTTCTACGTCATGAAGCTCGTGCGCGGCCGGCGGCTCGACGACGCCATCGCGAACGCCGCCCTCCCCGCCCGCCTTCGGACCTTCGAGAGGATCTGCGATGCCGTGGCCTTCGCGCACGCGCAGGGCGTCGTCCACCGTGACCTCAAGCCGGAGAACGTGATGGTCGGGCCGTTCGGCGAAGTCCTGGTCCTCGACTGGGGTGTCGCCAAGCGGCTCGACGTCCTCGGCGGGGCCGAACGCAACGGCACCGTGCTCGGCACCCCCGGCTACATGCCACCCGAGCAGGCGCGGGGCGAGATGGCTCGCATCGACGAGCGCGCCGACGTCTACGCCCTGGGCGCGATGCTGCATTTTCTCGTCTTTGAGCCGGGGGGTGCTAGCGGCGCACCCCCCGGGATCCGAGGTGCGACGCTGGCGCGTCGCGTCGTATACGCGGGGTTGGCGCTCGTCTCGCTTCGCTCGACTTCGCGCCCCCCGCGCCCACCCGCTCGCGTCTTCCGCGGCGGCGAAATGAATTCGCCGCCGCTCATCAATCGGGTCCGCTTCGCGACCCCGGGAGGAGTGAATCCCGTTCCGCTCGCAGCTTTGTCTGGCGGCCCGTCGGCGATGCGTGTGCTGGACGCGATTTGCGCGAAGGCCCGGGCCCCGCGTCTCGAGGATCGTTACCCGTCGGTGAGCGAGCTGGCCGCGGAGGTCGAGCGATTCCTCTCCGCGCTGCCCGTCCACGCGTATCCGGAGGGCCCCTTCGACCGCGCCCGACGGCTGGCCGCCAAGTACCGCACGCCGCTGCTCCTCGTCGCGGCCTACCTGCTGATGCGGGTCCTGCTCGCGTTCGCGGCGCGCGTCTAGGCGCTCGGCTTGATGATTTCTAGCGCGGAGCCGAGCGCGCCGCATTCGCTACCATGATCGGCTCGACCTTCGCGGGCCCGCGCCGCCGCCGTCCCATCCAATCCTGGAACGACTCCATGTAGGTGTAGAAGACAGGCGTGAGGTAGAGCGTCAGGAGCTGCGAGAACACGAGGCCGCCCACGACGGCGAGGCCGAGGGGGCGCCGCGACTCCGCGCCCGCGCCGAGGCCGAGGGCGATCGGCAGCGTCCCCATGAGGGCGGCCATGGTCGTCATCATGATCGGCCGGAAGCGGACGAGGCATCCCTCGTAGATCGCGTCGAGCGGCGGCTTGCCCTCCTTCCGCTGCGCCTCGAGGGCGAAGTCGATCATCATGATCGCGTTCTTCTTCACGATGCCCACGAGCATGATGATGCCGACGAACGCATAGATGTTCAGCTCCTGG
>QHVJ01000369.1 GCA_003222275.1 Acidobacteriota bacterium
GCAGAAGCAGCGACAGCGCCACCTGCGCGACGACGAGACCCTTGCGGAAGCGGAAGGGCGCGGAGCCACCCAGCAGCGTTCCGGACTCGTTCTTCAAGGTGGGCGCGAGGTCGGGGCGCGTCGACTGCAAGGCGGGGACGAGGCCGAAGACGACACCGGTGGCGAGCGACAGCGCGAGCGCGAACAGGGCCACGCGCAGGTCCGGATCGGGAGAAAGCACCCGCGCCGCCGCCTCGAAAGGCAGCGCCCGGAGAAGGACGTCGGCCGTCCACACCGAGATCGCGATGCCCAGGATCCCCCCCGCCAGGGCGAGGACCAGGCACTCGACGAGGAGCTGCCGGACCAGCCGGGCACGGCTGGCCCCCAGCGCCAGGCGCAGCGCCACCTCCTTCTGCCGCGACGAGGCGCGCGCGAGCAGCAGGTTGGCGACGTTGGCGCAGGCGATGAGCAGCACCAGGCCCACCATTCCCATGAGAACCAGCAACGGGGTCTTCGACTGATCGCGCAGCCCCGAGATCCCGCGCCCGCCGGGCAGCAGCTCGAGCCGCTTCTTCAGGAACGCCGTCCGGAATCGCTCCGACTTCGTTTCGATCCGCTCGACATCTTCCTGGAGAAGCTGGCTATAGAGCACGTTCGCCCGGGCCGCGGCCTGATCCCGGGTGAGGCCGTCCTTGAGGCGGGCCATCACGGTCAGCCACCGCACCCGCCAGTCGCCGAGACCGCGGTTCCACGTCGGGATCACCTGCGGCAGCATCATCAAGGGCACGTACACGTCGGCCGACTCCCCCACCTCGATCCCGTGGAAGCCCGGGGGCCCGACCCCCACCACCGCCATCGGGTGGCCGTTGACGAGCACGCTCTGGCCCACGACGCGCGGATCGGCCCCGAACCGGCGCGTCCAGAACCCGTGGCCGAGCACCACCACCGGATGCGCGCCCGGCGTGCGGTCGTCGTCCTCGTTGAGGAGGCGGCCGGCGGCGGGCCGCAGGCCGAGCACCCCGAAGAACGTGCCCGAGACGAGCACGCCGTCCACCTGGTCCGTCTGGTTCCCGACGGTCACGTGCAGCGGCGCCGTGTACTCGGCGAGCGCGCCGTCGAAGGCGTCGCTCTTGTCCCGCAGCTCGACGAACATCGGATGCGACAGAGGCGTCAGCGTGTCGCTGTGGTTGTGCGTGGCGCCGGAGGAGGGTCCCGGGGCGTCCACCACTACCAGCCGCTCCGGCTCCTTCACGGGAAGCAGGCGGAACAGCACCTGGTCCATGAGCGTGAAGATCGCGGTGTTGGCGCCGATGCCGAGGGCGAGGGTCAGGATCACCACGAGCGTGAAGCCCGGTTTGCTGGCCAGCGTCCGCAGCGCGTACCGCAGGTCCTGTCTCAGCTCGTCCATCGTTAAGCCGGGGGTGCTAGCGGCGCACCCCCGAACCCCCCTCGCTCCGCGGAAGTGAATCCCGCTCCGCTCGCGCCGGTGGCCATGGCCGGGGTGCTAGCGGCGCACCCCCGAACCCCCCTCGCTCCGCGGAAATAAATCCCGCTCCGTTCGCGGTGGCCATGGGCGAGTTGCCAAGCGATCTTTGTGCCAGCTCCTTCACTTGCTCAAGTCGCTGATTCATGGACGCTTCGGCCGGCGCGCCGCGACGGCCATCGTCCGTTAACGGGACGCGGACGTCCCGGGTCCGGACGGCGGACCGCCGCCCCGGTCAGCGGCCGAAGCGGTACGAGGCCTTCACCAGGAGCACGTCGTCGGCCGGGGCGGAGAAGAGACCGTGCAGGTCGTGGCGGAACTCGAAGACGCCGGGATCCGCCGTGTCCTCGCGCTTCTGCGTCCACGCCACGTAGAGAGTCGATCCCGGACGCCACTCCCAACGAAAGATCGCGTTGACCCGTACCGACTTGAAGTTGAAGTTCGGCTGGTTGAACGTGAATGCGGGAGCGGGCCCCGGACCGTCGGGATCCACCGAATAGAGGCTCCCGGTGTCGTCGTAGGCGAGTGAGCCCGCGTCGGTCCCGTAGCGGAGGAAATCGAAGCTGCGCGGACGGGCCAGCTCCTTGAAGGCGCGGTATTTCCCTACCGAGATGAGGGGCTGGGCATAGACCTGGAGCGAGACGTTCGGGCTCAGAATCCAGTTGAGACGGGTTGTCATCGAGAGCTCCGTCTGGGTAAGGTCGGCGAAGACGTACCGACCGCCGAAGGTGGCTAAGGCGGTGGGATCGTCTACGGAGGTGACCCACTGGGCGGGATTGTGTGAGCGGAGCAGGCTGGGGCCCAGCGAGACGAACAGCGACGGCAGCGGCTTCAGCTCGAGCGTCGCCTGCGTGGACGCGTTCCAGCCTCCGAACTCGTTGGACTCGTACTCTCCCTGGAGCCTGCCGCTCACCGGCTTGCGCGAATCGGTACGAAGGGTGAGGAAGGTGCCCTTCGCCGCGCCCTGGAGCGACGAGGGGCCGCCGCGGGTCAGCCGGTCATCTTCCACCCGCCACGTTTTGAAGACACCCAGGAACGCCGACCAGTAGTTCCGTAGCTGAACCTCGCCGAAGGCGTGGAGACCGTCGCCCTGGCGCTCGCGGTCGAAGTTGAACACGTACCACTTTCCGACCGCGAAGAAACGCGAGCGCGTGAAGCGGTCCGGGTCGGTCTTGCGGAAGTCCACGACCGCGTGGCCGCCCCAGCGGTCGGTGCGGGAGTTGAAGCCGAGGTCGTTCGATTCGAACCCCGGACTCACGCCCCACAGGGCGCCGTTGAACCGGATCCGCCCACCCTGCCGGTTCAGGTTCACGGCGCCCGTCCAGCCCGACAGCGACGTGGCCGAGGGATCGAGGCGCACGGTCCGCGCGTCGGGACGCTGGAAGTAGTGCTGCGCCGAGCGTTGGATCCCCTCAATGGCGGCGGCGGAACCGTCAAGGCGGCTCGCCGCCACCCTTCCTGTCACGACCCAGTCCTTCTTCTTGTCGAGGAAGACGTAGCCGTCGATGCCACCGACCCAGGCCTGCCCCGCCAGGAAGTCACGCAGGGCCGGCTCCCGGAAATTGCGCAAGACGGAGGTCGCCATGACACCCAGCCCGCCGCGGGACGCCTCGCGGTGAGCGCGGCCGACGAAATAGTTCGTCAACGGCTCGATCTCCTGCGCACGTCGCGCGGGGCCGTCGGCGAGCTGAGCGGACTCCCTCTGCGTTACGGCCTCCAGGATCCCAACGCTCCAGCCGCCGGCGATCTTGCCGGTTACCTTGGCCGCGCCCAGGATGGTGGCGGCGCTGGGCCGGCTCACGAAGGTCCCGTCCGTCTCCCCCTGGGGCGGCCGGCCGATGCGGCGCGAGTAGAAGAGGTCGGGCTCGGAACGGTTGAAGCCCCAGAAGTTGTTGGCCCCGTTGTGGCCGAAGTTGCCGAAGATCTGCGACCCCTCGATGAAGAACGGCCGCTTCTCCTCGAAGAAGGTCTCGAAATCGCTGAGGTTCACTACCGCGGGGTCGACCTCGACCTGCCCAAAGTCGGGGTTGACGGTGGCGTCGAGCGTGAGGTTGCTGGTGAGGCCGTACTTCACATCGAGTCCGGTGGACCCGAACATCCGCGAGCCGTCGTTGAAGGGGTCACCGACGGCGGGGCTCACGAGCTCGCTGCGGGCCACCGCGTAGGGAAGCAAGGCGAGGTGGCGGCGCGGGTGAAGGCCGTCGAGGCCGGTGAGGTGGGCCATCCGGGAGGCGAGCCCGCTCTCCTTCTTGGGGACGAGCTCCAGCCAGTCGCTCTCGTTCTTGCGCTGGATGTAGCGCTCGGCGTTGATGCCCCAGGTCTGGCGTTCGGCCGCCCGGAAGCGGAGCTCGGAGAACGGGATACGGAGCTCGGCCGTCCACCCCTCGTTGTCGAGGGTCACGGCCGAGGTCCAGACCCCGTCCCAGGAGCTGTCGTCCCAGGAGTCGTTGAAGATCGCCGAGTCACCCTGCACGTTGCCCGAGCTCACCTCGAACACGACGCCGGTCAGGTGATCGTGTCGCGGGTCCAGGTAGATCCGGATCCGGTCCGCGTCGGCCGACCCGTCCCTGCGCGACAGACGGCGCACAATGCGCTTCGGCTCGCGGTCCCGCATCCGGGCGCCGACGTAGAGTGCCTCGTTGTCGTAGGCGATGCGCAGCTCCGTGGACTCGGTCGCCGGCTTGCCCTCGTCGGGGTCCCGCTGGCGAAAGTCCATGGCGGGCGCCGCCGCGCGCCAGGCCGCATCGTCCAGCCGCCCGTCGACGACGATGGGCGCTGACGCCCGCGTCGCGACGACGTCGGCCGCCTTGGGCGGCGATCCGTGGCCGTCTGCGGGAGCCGCGGCCGCCGCGGCGGTCAACAGCCACGGCGCCGAGGCGAGCAGACGCAGGCACTCGCGCATCTGGGCCTTCCAGTGTCTCCTGAGACGTTGAAAACCGCACCTTCGTTGTGCGGGGATGGCGCCATTCAAGTGGTTGGACGTCTATCCCTTCAGGCGGATGCGGCCCGCTGCTCCAGCTCCGGTACCGGCGCCTCGATCACGCGCAGGGACTTCCAGCGGCCCCCGCGGAAGCGACGCAGCATCAGCAGGCCGACGCACACGCAATATGCGGATGCCATCGTCCAGGCCGCGTAGACGCCGGCCCCGAGGTGGACGCAGAGCACGTAGGAAGGAACGACCATCAGGGTCCAGGACAGGATCAGCGTCGCGAGCAAGGGGTAGGTCGTGTCCCCTGCCCCCTTGAGGGCTGCGGCGAAGAGCACGCTCATCATGTCGAAGAGGGAGTACAGGGCGACGAAGCGAAGGAGCACGACCGCGAGCCGTCCCACCTCGGCGAACGATGCGGGGTCCGCGCCCGCCGCGTAGGGGGCGAGGAGAAGCCGCGGCGCGAGCAGGTAGAGCGCGCTGCAGACCCCGAGATAAACGAGCCCGATACGGAAAGCCGAGTAGGCGGACCGCTCGGCCGTGTCCGGCTGCTCCGCCCCGAGGTACCGCCCGACCAGTGACGAGACCGCCAGCCCGATGCCGAGCAGCGGCATGAAGACGATCATGTTCAAGTTGAACGCAATGCCGCTCGCGGCCAGGGGCGCGGTCCCCAGCCGGCCGATGATGATCATGAACAGGGCGAAGGCCATGATCTCGATCGAGAACTGCAGCCCCGCGGGCACGCCGTAGCGCAGCAGGCGCCACAGCAACGCCGGCTCCGGCCGCCAGGCGGCGAGCGTCGCGAACTCGCGGCGGTGCTCGGGCCGCAGGATCAAGACGAGGTAGGCCACGCCGCCGAAGACCTGGGAGCTGATCGTGGCCAGGGCCGCGCCGGCCACGCCCGCGCGGGGAAAGCCGCCGTGGCCGAAGATCCAGAGGTAATCCAGGACCGCGTTGACGGCCGTCGCGCCCACGTTCACGGCGAGGACCGGCAGCGTGCGGCCGCGCCCGGCGAAGAACGACGACAGCGTGGCCATCAGGATGATGGGCCCGGAGCCGAGCAACAGCAGGCGCGAGTAGGTGGTCTCGTACTCGCGCAGTATGGCGACGTGGCCGGTGTGCGCGAAGAGGGCGCCCGCGAACGGGCTGAGGGCGGCGACGAGGGCGCCCGCCATCACCGAGAAGTAGATCCCCTGCCAGAGCGCGGCGCCGATGCGATGGAAGCGGCGAGCGCCGTAGTACTGGGCGACGAACGTGGTCACGTACTCGCCGGTCCCGATGCAGAGGCCCACCACCGACCAGGTGACGAAGAGCCCGGTGACCGCCCCCGCGACCGCCTCCGCGGAGTACCACGTGAGGAACAGGCGGTCCACGAAGACCTGGACCGTGAAGGACATCTGGCTGAGGACGAGGGGGTAGCCGATGGAGAGGACCTCTCCCATCCCGCCCGGACCCCTCCAGAGTCGTCCGGCCCCGCCGGGCGTGCCGCGCATCGGCGGACTATACCGCGGGGCGCCGCCTCAGCCGGCCTTCACGCCCCCGCGTTGCGCAGCCACTCCTCCATCTGGGTATGGCTGACGTAGCCCGATTGCTGGAACACGGGCCGGCCGTCCTTGATCACGGCGAAGTTCGGGATTCCGGTCACGTTGAACCGCTCGGCGATCGCGGGATGGCGGTCGGTGTCCACCTTGAGCACGACCGCGCGGCCGGCCATGTTGCGCGCCGTCCGCTCCACCTCGGGCGCGGCCATCCGGCACGGCCCGCACCACGCCGCCCAGAAGTCGATCAGCACCGGGACGGCGGCGGAGCCGGTCACCGAGTCGAACAGCTCCGCGTCGGCCTCGATGGGCTCCGCCACCGGCGGGAGCGGCGCCTTGCACTTCCCGCACTGGCCCGTCTCTGCCAGGTGCTCGGGAGGAATGCGGTTCTTCGTGTGGCAGGACGGGCACTCGCGGATGAGCGACGCACGGCGCCGTTCGTTCTCCATCACCACCCCGGGCTGAGGTTGAACTGCCAGATCCAATTCTTCTGGGGCCGATCGAGAGGGTGCACGTAGTCGATCTCCACCACCGCGTAGCCGAACAGGTTGATTCTCGCCCCCGCGCCCACGCTCTTCACGAACTTCCGCGTGCCCCCCCCGCCCAGGAATTTGGCCTTCTCGGCCCGCGTCCACGCCACGCCGGCGTCGAAGAAGGCGAGCAGGTCCAACGGCAGCGGCCCGTAGAAGCCCTTGCCCCCGAGCGCGCCGAACGGCGGGAAGCGCAGCTCGACGTTGGCGATGGCCAGCCGGCTCCCGATGAGCTGGCTGAACACCGGGCACTGGCTGGGATCGGGGCCGCACTCGCCGGCGGAGAAGGAGTTGAAGTCGTAGCCGCGGATCAGCTCCGGGTAGCCAAGGAACAGCGGGTAGAAGCGCTCGTCCTCGGAGCCGCCGCCGTAGCGGCCGTAGTGGATCACGCGCGCGGCCAGCGT
>QHVJ01000372.1 GCA_003222275.1 Acidobacteriota bacterium
CGCGACAACCACTTCGCCCAGATCTCCTACGACTACACGCGGGAGCGCACGAGCCGCGAGCACAAGGCCTGGATGGGCACGCTGCCCGGCCACATCCGCATCTCGATCGGCGGACGCAAGGCGCTCCTGTGCCACGGCTCGCCCCGGAAGATCAACGAGTTCCTGTGGGAGAGCACGACGCCCGCGCCCTTCATCCGGAAGCTGCTGCGCGAGGTCGACGCGGACCTCGTCGTCTGCACCCACACCGGCCTCCATTGGACGCGCTTCGTCGAGCCGGGCCGCGGCGTCGTGAATGTCGGGGCGCTGGGCCGCCCCGCCAACGACGGCGGCACCCACGTCTGGATGACCATGATCGAAGACAGGGCGGGTGAGCTGGCCGTCGAGCACGTGCCGGTCGCCTACGACCACGAGCGACTGGCGCGGGAGATGCGGGAGGAGCGCCTGCCCGAGGAGTTCGTGGAGACCGTGCTCACCGGTTACTGGACGACTTGTCTGGAGATCCTGCCCGCCAAGGAACGCGCCCGCGGCCGGCACTAGACTAGTGTCTCGTTACGGAACACTAGTCACTTCTCGGTGGCGATGTGGATGCCGTTCCAATCGGGGGGCGGCGGCGCGGTGCGAAAGATGCGGCAGCGCTCGGCGAGGATCCGGCTCGGAGCATCGTCGCTCTGCGACTCGAGGAGCGCCAGCGCCGCCTCGAAGTCGTGCCGCCAGCACGCCTCGAGCGCCTGCTCGTAGGCCGCCACCACGCCGGCGCGCGCGAGGAGAGGCGTGGCCTCGCCGAGAAGCTCGTAGACCCGCAGACCTTCGCGCCGTCCCTTCACCGCCACCTTGTCGAGGAGCCGGAAGGCGAATCCGCTGCCGGCGGCCACGCGGATCGCCTCGCTGACGAGGATCGTCGTGCCGTATTGCTTGTTCAGCCCCTCGAGGCGGGAGGCCAGGTTCACACCGTCGCCGAGCACGGTGAAGCTCATCCTCTCCGGAGCGCCGAAGTGGCCGACCATCACCTTCCCGACATGGAGCCCGAAGCGCGTGAGCAGCGCCGGCCTCCCTCCCCACTCGGGAGACTCGTAGAGCCGGCGCGTGGCCTCGCGACAGGCGAGCGCGGCGCGGCAGGCCTTCTCGGGGTGATCCGCGCAGGGCCGGACCGCGTTCCACACCGCCATCACGGCGTCCCCCACGTACTTGTCGATGACGCCTTCGGCCTCGTGGACGGCCTCCGTCATCGCCTCGAGGTACTGGCCCAGGAGCCGGGCCAGCTCGTCCGGCGAGAGGCCCTCGGAGAGCGACGTGAAGTCCTTCACGTCGGTGAACATCATCGTGACCTCGGCCGTCTCGCCTCCGAGCATCGGCTCGCGTCCCGTGCGGTACAGCTCCCGCACGAGGTCGACCGGCACGTACCGGCCGAGCGCTCGCAGCGCCGTCTTCGCCAGCTCCAGGCTCCGCATCACGTCCTCGACGTCGCGGAAGGGCGCGCGCGGCTCGGAGGGGGCAAAATCGAAGCTCGCCATCCGCCCCGTCGCCTCCACGATGCGCCCCAGGCCGCGTCCCATCGCGCGGACGGACAGGGTGCCGACGAGCAGCATGCCGGCGAGGATGAGGGCGGCCGCGGCCAGCGTCCGGTTGCGGGTCGTCACGTAGCTGCCCAGGTAATAGTCCTCCGGGACCAGGATGCCGAGGCGCCATCCCTGCGTCCGCTCGAGGGCGCGGAACGTCACCAGGAAGCGGCGCCCTCCGGCGACGATGCCGCCCGAGGCGACCGGGTGGTCGGCCCGGACCTCGCGCAGCATCGGATCGGCGAGGGCGAGTCGCACTTCCGGGGGTTCCGCGGCGGGATCGACGCGGAGGCTGATCCCGTCGCTCTCCTCCCGCAGCCGGTCGGCGCCCGTCAAACGCGACACCAGGCGGCCCTCCTCGTCGCAGATGAAGATCCGATGGGGGGCGCGCTCCGCACTCTCCCGCCGCGTCAGCTCGTCGACCTGTTCGGTGAGCAGGCCGACGCGCAGGACGCCCAGGAAGTCTCCCGCGCGGTCCTCGATGGCCTTGAGCGCCGCGACCTCCAGCCGGCGTTTCTCCAGCGGCAGGTCGGCATCTGTCAGCGGCCAGTGGAGGTCGGTCCAGATCGTGCGGCCGTAGAAGGGGGCCGAGACGGTCGTGCGGAACCTCGGGTCCTCGGTGGGATTGGCGACCTGGCCGTCCACGCGCCGGACGAGGGGTGCCTCCAGCAGAGCGCCGCCCGGGGACCGGTCCCGCACGTGCACGGCGAAGTGCCCGTCCTCCAGCGCGGTGTAGCGAGTGACGACGCGCCCGCCGTCGAGCATCCGTGCCGCCGCGAGCTCCCACGGCGTACCCGAGGCCCGCGCGGCCGTGAAGGTCACCTCCGCCAGCCGCGGGTTCGCCACGACCTGGGCGAAGAGCGACGCCTCGAGCGACAGTGGGTCGTCGGGACGCACCGCTCCCAGCCGCACGAGCTTCTCGACGTCCTCGAGGACGCGCTGCGCCTGGTACAGCTCGTTCTCGACCTGGGTGCCGATGGTGCGGCTGGCCTCCTCGCGCAGGGAACGGGCGCGGTCCATCACCGAGACGCGCCAGCCGCGCAGGATCACCGCGAGCAGGACGCCCAGGAGGACGGCGACGACCAGTCCCATGAGGATGAACGCCCGGCCGAGGGTGAGGTGGCCCCGCATTCCGGCCGGCGTCGTCCCCATGAAGGCGCATCGTAATGCAGGACGTTGGGTCCGCCGAGCTTCGACCGTATCATCGAGGTATGGGCTCGCTGCGGGTCGTCCTCTGCGTCATCGTTGCCGCCGGGCTCGTCGGCGTGACCGGCTTGGCGGCCGACGACAGGGTCGTCAAGGTGTATCCGCTGGACCTCACCGATACTGCGTCGGCCGCGGAGCTCGTGCGCGGGATGCTCTCCCCCGGCGGCCGCGTCGTCGAGGACGCTCCCAACCGCCGGATCATCGTCCTCGACGTGCCCGCGGTGCAGGCCCGCGTGGCGGAAGCGCTGAAGACGCTGCGCGTGCCCGCCCGGAACGTGCGCATCACCGTCACCCATTCGAGCGAGCGCGTGGAGGACGCCTCTCACTTCGGCGTGACCAACTCGTCGTCGCGTTCCACGTTGGAGACCCGGCAGGACATCGTGGTCCTGAGCGGCGGCCGCGCCAGCATCCAGGTCGCGGAGCAGATCCCTTACGCCGAGTGGTTCTGGACCTGGGGCCAGGGCGCCGGGCTGTGGCCGGCGCAGTCCGTCCAATGGCGGGGCGTCGGCACGAGCCTCGCGGTCGAGCCTCTCGTCCTCGACGACCACACGATCCGCCTGCGCGTGACCCCGGAGTTCAGCTATTTCCTCGACCGTGGCCAGCTCATCTCACGCGTGCAGCAGCTCTCGACCGAGGTGATCGTGCGCGAGGGCGAGGAGATCGACCTCGGCGGCCTGCCGATGAGCAACCGTGAGTTCAAGGAGAAATTCTTCATCGGCATGGGCCGCACCGGTCAGGCGGAGCGGATGAACATCCGTTTGCGGGCCCGCGTCGAGCCCTGAGCCCCCCCGCCTCAGGGGCGGGCGGCGGCGGCCGGCAGGGGCCGCTCTCCCTCGAGTTGTGCTGCGATGCGCTGCCAGTGCGTGCCTTGCCAGTAGAGCCGGCCGCAGCCGGCGCAGAGAAAGTACTCGTCCTTCCATCGCGCGGTGCGAGGAGGGATGCGGGCCTCGACCTCGCGCTTGGGAACCGTCCGCAGCTCGGCCCCGCAGGCCATGCACCGCGGCTCGCGCGGCTCGAGGTCGAGGTCCCTCAGCACCACGCCGAGCTGGCGCACGCGGCTGAGGCTGGACGGGATCCACAGCAGCTCGGGCTTCCCTTCCGCCGTGCCCATCCGCGCCGCCCGGCGGCTGTCGGTGGTCAGGAGGACCGCGCCGAGACGCCGCGCCTCGCCCACCGGATCGGTGCCCGTGGAGCGCAGCGCATCCGCCTCGTAGCCGGCGGCCCGCAGCCACCGCGCGAGGCCGCCCAGGCTGAGGTCACAGAGGAAGCGCGGCGGCTCTGGCGCAACGCCGAGGGGCTGCCCGTCGAGGCGGCACGCCGCGGTGCGCTCGAGGCGCTTCTTCACCCGCCAGCGCGTGAACTCGTAGACGCGCGCCAGCGCCTCGGACAACGGCACCGCTTCGCGCTCGCTGAGCGCGCGGGACCGGCGGATCAGGAGGTCGACGCCGAAGTCGAGGCGGCGGGGACGGACCTTCGCCAGCAGCCAGCGAAACTTCGCCCGGTAACCGGTCTGCAGCCGCTCGCCCACGTCAACGTTTTATCATTACGCGCGGTTTAGAATGAGCGCTCATGCGGCGCGGCGCCTTGGCGCTCCTCCTCGCCCTGGCCGCTGGCTGCTCCCGGCGCGCGCCAGGGCCGGACCGGCTGCTCCTCCACCGCACCGCTGAAGGCGTGCCCCCCCGCGCCGGCGCTCTGGCCACCGGCGGCGAGGGGCGGCCCGCCCTCCTGCGCTCGGCGTCGTTCGACGTGCGTCTGCCGTCCCGTGCTTTGCTCACCTTCGGGATGGGCGTCGCCTTCACCGGACAGCCGGAAGACGCGCCGGGCTGGTACCGACTCAAGGTGCGGGCGGGCGACCAGGTGCTGCTGGAGCACACCTTGAATCCTCGGGCCGCCCACGGGTGGCGCGACTTCAGCGTCCCGCTCGAACGCCTCGGCCGCGGCGCCCGCCTGGGGTTCGAGATCCGCCTCACCGACCGTGATGGCGCCGACGTCGCGTGGCCCCCGGGCCTTCTGCTCGGCGTCTCGGACCCAACGGTCCACGACGTGGACGACTACGGCAAGGCGAAGGGGATCGTGCTGGTGTCCATCGACACGCTGCGCCGCGACCATGTCGGCGCCTACGGTTACGCGCCGCCCACCACACCGCGGATCGACGCGCTCGCTCGGGAGGGCGTCTTCTGCGAGGATGCGGTCAGCACGTCCTCCTGGACCCTGCCGGCACATCTCTCCATGCTCACCTCGGTCGACCCCGGCGCCCACGGCGGCGTCGACATGAGCCACGGCTTCAACCGCCGCGTGCCGACCCTAGCCGCGCTCCTCCAT
>QHVJ01000373.1 GCA_003222275.1 Acidobacteriota bacterium
CAGGGCTGTGAGGCCAGCGAGGACAAGTTCTTGTAGACCAATGCCGTACATGGCTCGCGTCAGTTCCACCAGCCCTGCCGTGCCAGACGACCCCGAATCCGCTCGACGGTCGCCAGTTCCTCGGCCGCCACGGTCGCGGCGACCGGATCACAGCGGCGCAGCTTGAGGTATCGCTCGCGTCGCGTGAGCTTCAGCGGCGGTAGGGCGACACGAAGGAGCGCTTCAAGGTCGGCGGCCATCATCGGCGAGGATGCTAACGCCCCGACGACCGGCCGGGCAAGGTTGACCGAAACTCATGGACGAGCATGTTGCGGCAGGTATAGAAGAGTTCAACGTGCCTGTGCTGTTCGACGAGCAATCGCTCGGTATCCGTTGCGGCCAGCCTCAACAAGTCAGCCGCCTCAGGATCGTCTTTCAAGTAGAATTCACGTACCGTCGCCCAGCGCTTACGAGTCAGTTGCTTTGCCTCTGAGCTACCCCGGCGTTCCGGCAAGAGTATACGTGAGTTGTCCAGGGTTGGAGTCGGACCGATCGCCCACGAGGTGACACCGTGATCTTCCCGCTGGCCTTCCCGCTGCTGCTCGGTCTGTTCCTCCTCCTGCTCGCGCTCTTCGTTCTCATGGTCGAGCTGCGCATCCTCGGCTATGCCTACCGTAAGATCGGTGTACCCCGCCGCTATATGTTCGTGGTCCTGCTGGTGTCGCTCCTCGGCAGCCATGTGAACATCCCGCTCTTCGCCGCGCATGTCCCGCGGCTGATCGCACCGCACGATCTCACACGGCTCGGGCGGACCTACGTCGCGCCGCCGGTCATCGAGGCCGGCAGGACGATCGTGGCGATCAATCTCGGCGGAGCGCTCCTGCCGCTGATGCTCTCCCTGTACCTCTTCTACCGGTCGCGCATGCGCGTGCGGATGCTCGTCGGAGTGGCCATCGTGGCCGTGATCGTCCACTCGCTTGCCGAGATCGTGCCGGGCGTTGGCATCGCGATTCCCATGTTCATTCCCCCGGTGGTGGCCGCCGCCGTCGGTCTGGTCCTGGCCTTTCGCGAGGCGCCGCCGCTCGCCTACGTCGCCGGGTCAATGGGCACGCTCGTCGGCGCGGATCTCTCGAACCTCCACCGGCTCGCCGACATCGGAGCGCCCGTGGTTTCGATCGGCGGCGCGGGGACGTTTGACGGTGTGTTCCTCACCGGCATCATCGCCGGTCTGATCGCGTAGCACCGGGTCTCGGGCGTCGGGCGTGGAAGGGCGCGGAACGCTGCGACCACGTCTGCTACCATGACGCACCAATCATGAGCCCTGAAAGTATGACGCGTCTGAAGGGCAGGGTGGCGCTGGTGACGGGCGCCCAGCAGGGCATCGGACGGGCCATGGCGCTGGCCTTCGCCCGCGAGGGCGCGGACGTGGTCGTCAACTATCTCGACGATGCCGGCGCCGCCGAGCAGGTCGCGGCCCAGGCGCGCAAGAGCGGCGGCCGCGCGCTGGTGGTTCAGGCCGACGTCGCCCGGGTGGATCAGGGTCAGGCCCTGGTCGCGCGCGCCGTCGAGGAGCTGGGCGGCCTCGACGTGCTCGTCAACAACGCCGGCGTCTACCCGCGGTCGCCGTTCCTCGATCTCGCGGAGCGCGAGTGGGACTACGTGCTCGACGTCAACTTGAAGGGCTCGTGCTTCTGCGCCCAGGCGGCGGCGCGGGCCATGATCGCCGGACGGCGCCGCGGATCGATCATCAACCTGTCCTCGTCGTCGGTGCGCGGCCAGCCGCGCGGCGTGCACTACACCGCCAGCAAGGGCGGCATCATCACGATGACGCGCACGATGGCGCTCGAGCTGGCGCCCCACGGCATCCGCGTGAACGCAATCGCCCCCGGCACCACGGACACCGCCCAGCCGCGCGGCGGCAACACCGAGGAAGAGCTGGCGGCGATGGCCAAGATCATTCCGCTCGGACGCATCGCCCAGCCGGACGACATCGCGAGCGTGGCGGTGTTCCTCGCCAGCGAGGAGTCGCGGCACATGACGGGGCAGACGCTGCACGTCAACGGCGGGCTGTACATGCGGTGAGCCCGCCGCGGCCCTCGCCCGTCGTCGTCGTCCTCGTCGCCTCGCTCCTCGTCTATGCGGGCGTCGCGGTCACGCGGCACTGGTGGCCCTCCGCCGTCGTGGCGCCGCTCGTGGCCGTGCTGCTGTGGCGACGCCACCGGCGCGCGCGCTTCACCGCGTACGTCTTCTTCTCCGTGCTCGCGGCGCGCGGCGCGCTCACGGGCGCGTGGGCGCTGCCCGCGTACGCGCTCGCCGCCGTCGCGCTGCTGCAGGTGCCGGCGGCGCGCGCCGTCTGGCCGCGGCTGACGGCGGGACGCGCGCGCGGCGACGCGCCGGCGCGCGATGATAGAATGCGCGGGTCATGAAGTTCCTGTGTCTCGACTGCGACCAGCCGATGAAGCTGCACTCGACCGAGGGCCCCGACGAGGGCTCGCTCTCGGTCACCTTCCGCTGTCCCGAGTGCGGATTCCGCGTGGCGATGCTGACCAACCCGTTCGAGACGCAGATGGTGCGAAGCCTCGGCGTCAAGGTCGGCGGGCGCACCGTGCCCGCCGAGCCGTTCGAGAATCTGCGCGCGACGATGGCGGGCGGGCGGCCGGACGCCTTCGAGGGCACGGGCGAGGCGGGCGGCTCGTGTCCGTTCGCGGCCGCGCTCGGCGGCGCGGAGAGCGCGGCGCCGGCGTCCGAGCCCGCGGCGATGGCGTGGGAGGCCGCGGCGGCGGCGCGCCTCGAGCGCATTCCCGGCTTCATCCGGCCGATGGCCAAGCGCTCGATCGAGCGATTCGCCGCCGAGCGCGGCTACGCGACCATCACCGAGACCGTGATGGACGAGGCGCGCACCGTCTTCGGCATGTGAGCCCGTGACACGCGCGGACCTCGTCGTGCGAATGTCGCAGGCGACCGGCTGGCCGCGGGCCTCCACCGAGCGCGCGCTGCGCGCGATGCTCGCGGCCGTGCGCGCCGCGCTGCGACGGGGCGAGCCCGTCACGCTGGTCGGCTTCGGCACGTTCTCGGTCGCCCGCCGCCGGCCCCGCACGCTGCGCAACCCCAAGACCGGCCAGGCCGTCACCGTCGCCGGCCGGACGCCGCGCTTCAAACCCTCCGCGGAGCTCAAAGCGACGGTCCGCTAGCCGTTTTCGGCTAGAATGGCGGCAGTGCTCCGTGTCGTCGCCGCCGCGCTCCTCTGCGCCTTCGCGCTCTTCTTCCCGCCCACCGCCGTCGCCGCCGACACCATCCGCATGCCCAACTTCAGCGCCGAGTCGGTGCTGCTCGTCGACCTCGACGGGCGCGTGATCTACGCGAAGAACGCCGACAACGAGCGCGCCCCCGCGAGCCTGGTCAAGCTCATGACGCTGTACCTCGCGTGCGAGGATCTCGACGCCGGCCGCGCCGACGTGGAAGAGATCGTGACCGTGAGTCGCCACGCCGCCACCGTCGGGAAATACCGCATGGGGCTGCGCACGGGCGAGGAGGTGCCGCTGCGCGTGCTGCTCGAGGGCGTGGCCATCGCCTCCGCGAACGACGCGGCCAGCGCGCTCGCCGAACGCCTCGCGGGCGACGAGCCGGCGTTCGTCGCGCGGATGAACGACAAGGCGCGCGAGCTCGGGCTCACCGGCACGCGCTTCACCAACCCGCACGGCCTGCCCGATCCGATCCAGCGCAGCAACGCGCGCGACCTCGCCACCCTCACCCGGCGGCTGATCCACGACTACCCGATGTCACGTCCTCTCCTCGGCGGCCAGACGTTCGTCTACCGTGGGCGCGTCTACGCGCGGCACATCCCGCTCTTCAGCGATCCGGGCGGCGTGCAGGCGCTCAAGACGGGCTTCACGCAGGAGGCCGGCTACAACCTCGCCGTCTCCGCCTGGCGCGGCGGCCAGCAGTTTCTGATGATCGTGCTCGGCGCGCGCACGCGCGCGCAGTCGTTCCTCGACGCCAAGAAGCTGCTGCACTACGGCTTCGTCGAGACCGGACTCGAGCCGGAGGCCGTGAAGCCGGCGCCCAGTCGCAAGTCCGTCCGCACGCGCCGCGCGACGGCGACGCGCCCCTAGCCGGAGCCTCCGGTGGCCATCCGCGGCTACGTCTTCGACGCGTACGGGACGCTCTTCGACGTGCACTCCGTGGTCGAGGCCGGACGCGCGTTCACGGCGGATCCCCTCGCGCTCTCCGTCCTCTGGCGCCAGAAGCAGCTCGAGTACACGTGGCTCCGCTCGCTCATGGGGCGCTACGAGGACTTCTGGGCGGTGACGGAGGCCGCGTTGCGCTACAGCGTCAAGCGCCTGGGCCTGCCGGCGAGCGACGCGGATCTGACACGGCTGATGGACGCCTACAACCGGCTCGCGTGCTTTCCCGAGGTGCCCGAGGCGCTCGCGCGCCTGGCGGGCCGGCCGCGCGCGATCCTGTCCAACGGCGCGCCGCGGATGCTCGCGGCGGCGGTGACGTCGAGCGGGCTCGGCGACGCGCTCGAGCACGTCATCTCGGTCGACCGCGTGAAGGTCTACAAGCCCGCGCCCGCGGTGTACGCCCTCGGCCCCACGACGCTCGGTCTGCCGGCCGGCGATCTGCTGTTCGTCTCGTCGAACGCGTGGGACGTGGCGGGCGCGAAGGCGTTCGGCTACCGCGTGGCATGGTGCAACCGCCTCGGCGCGCCGGAGGAGGAGCTGGGCTTGCGCGCCGATGCCGTCGTCACGCGCCTCACCGAATTACCGTGACCGAGGAGCGCCACGGCAGACAGAGGAGCGCCACAGGAGACAGAGGAGCGCCACAGGTTCCCTGGGGCGCTCCGAACGTTTGAGGGGGTTCGGGGGAAGCCGTAGGGGTCCCCCGATAAAATAAGCGGCCCGCTGGAAGCGGGCCGCCGCGATCGCTGGGGCGCTGAGGAACTTACCGCTTGCCGAGTTTCTTCCGCTTCACGTAGGCCCAGAGCTTCTTGGTCATCACCGAGGGTCCGATCGGTCCGCCGCCGAAGACGGACTCGAGCGAGTCCTTGCAGCCCTTGAAACTGATGTGGTAACCCCCGAACGCCTTCTTGCCCTTCGCCATGTCCCCTCCTGGTGCAGTGGTGGTGAGCCCCCGGCGTTCCTTCGAGCGCCAGGGGTATTACTACCACATGCACGAGGGGGAAGAAACAAAAAACCCTACAGGTAGGGGCCATAATACCCCCTACCCGTATGGGTCGTTCCGCGCCGGAACCCGCTCAGCCCTGAAAGGCGGGCATCACCTCGCGCGCGAACCAGCGCAGCTGCTCCTTGAACTCCTTCGGCGGCAGGCCCTCGGCCCAGTGGATCATGAAGTCCTCGAGCCCAGGATACTTCGCCTCGATCGACTTGATCCCCTCGATGACGTGCGCGGGCGGGCCGCAGAACCACGCCTTTTGTAAGATTCCGTCGGCGAGATTGGGCACGCGCGCGGGCGCGCCCGGCGTGCCCCACGTGCGGCCCTGCTCGTCGGCGTAGCGCACGAAGCCGAACGGCGCGAACCACTTGTAGCGCTCGTCGTGCGACGGCTCTACGCGCCGCTTGGCCTCTTCGCGCGTGTCGGCGAGATAGATCCCGGCGCCCCAGATCATGTCCTCGCCGAGCTTCTTCGGACGGCCGTGCTTGGCGCAGGCGTCGCGGTACGCCTTCACGACGTCGTCGAGGATCTTCTCGCCGTTGAGCGTCACCATGGCCTTGAAATTCTTCGACGCCATGTAGTCGATCGACTTGCTGCCGTCGATGACGTGCGCGGGCGGGCCGCAGAACCACGCCTTCTGCGCGATGCCGTCGGCGAGATTCGGCACGCGCGCGGGCGCGCCCGGCGTGCCCCACGTGCGGCCGTGCTCGTCGGCGTACCGCACGAACCCGAACGGCGCGAACCACTTGTAGCGCTCGTCGTGCGAGGGCTCGACGCGCCGCTTGGCCTCCTCGGGCGTGTCAGCGAGATAGATCCCGGCGCCCCAGATCATGTCCTCGCCGAGCTTCTTCGGACGGCCGTGCTTGGCGCAGGCGTCGCGGTACGCCTTCACGACGTCGTCGAGGATCTTCTCGCCGTTGAGCGTCACCATGGCCTTGAAATTCTTCGACGCCATGTAGTCGATCGACTTGCTGCTGGCGATCGGCATCCAGATCTCGACGGGCAGGTGCTTGGGGCGCGGCACGCACGTGATCTCGCGCAGCTGGTAACCGCGGTACTCCACGGGCGGCGGCACGTCGTACTGCTTGCCGTGATGGCTGAACGATTCTTCGTTGAAGCACTTCAGCATCAGCTCGATCTGCTCCTCGAACAGCTCGCGGTTGGCCGCCTGGTCGATGACGGGCGCGCCGAACGATTCGACCTCGCGCGAGTGATAGCCGCGGCCCACACCCATGATCACGCGGCCGTCGGTGACGATGTCCGCCATCGCGTAGTCCTCGGCGAGGCGGACGGGATGCCACATCGGGACCACGTTGAACGCGCAGCCGAGCTTGAGCCGCTTCGTCTGCGTGGCGAGCCACAGCGAGAGCTGGATCAGGTTCGGGAAGCACTCGTAGCCCTCGTGCTGGAAGTGGTGCTCGGCCGTCCACAGCGCGTAGTAGCCGAGGGCGTCCATCTCCTGGGCGATGTCTTTCGCCGTCCAGAACACCTCGGCGAAGCGGGCGTTGGTGTAGCGACGGGCGTCGGCGGGCGTGCCCGACAGGCCGATGTTCTCGAGCTCGATCTGACCAACGTACAGGGAGTGAAATCGCTTGATCATCGAGCGGTCCATCCTCCATCGACGACGAGTGTGTGGCCGGTGACGTACGAGGCGGCCTCGCCGGCGAGGAACACGGCGGAAGCCGCGATCTCTTCGATGGTGCCGCGGCGCTCGGCGGGCGTGATGGCCTTCACGGCGGCATCGTCGCCGACGATGCCGCGCATCACCGGCGCGTCGGCGCCGAGAATGCGCACGGTGTTGGCGCGGAGCCCGGTCTGCACGGCGCCCGGGCAGATGGCGTTGACGGTGATCCCCTGCGCGGCGTGCGTGATCGCCAGATGCTTCGTGAGGCCGACCACGCCGTGCTTGCTCGCGGTGTACGCGGGCCCGCCACCCGAGCCGACGAGACCGGCGACGGAGGCGATGTTGACGATGCGCCCGCGCCGCGCCGCCGCCATGTCCATCAGCGCGCGCTTGCACGCGTAGAACGTCCCGCCGAGGTTGATGGCGATCACGCGCTCCCAGACGGCCGGCGTCAGCTCGGTCACCGGCGCGTACCCGTCGAGGATACCCGCGGCGTTGACGAGGATGCCGAGGGGGCCGAGCTCGCGGACGGCGCCGCCGATGGCCGCGTCCACGTC
>QHVJ01000374.1 GCA_003222275.1 Acidobacteriota bacterium
CATCCGGCGGATCGAGCCTGCCCCGGCCCGCGCCGACAAGGCCGACGACCCCCTCGACGTCGGCGGCGTGCGCGTCATCCCCAACCTCGACCTGCCGATCTCCCTGGCCGCGAACCAGAAGCTGTCGCTCTTCTTCATCGCGTACCCGCAGGCCGCCGAAAAGCCGCGGGTGAGCCTCGAGTTCTGGCGCGACGGCAAGGCGCTGGGCAAGGCCGAGCCGGAGCTGCCCGCCCCCGAGGCCGACGGCAGGATCCGCTACGTCGGGACGTTCCCGATCGAGCGCTTCACGCCCGGCAGCTACGAGGTGCGGGTGGCGCTGAGTGGAGCGTCGGGCCGCTCGGAAGAGCGGGCCCCGTTCACCCTCGTGCCCTGAGGGCCTTCGTGAAGCTCCGCGCGCTCCTGGTCTTTGCGCTCCTGGCGGCCGCCCCTGCGGTCCTCCCGCAGCAAACGCAGACCGCCCCGGCCGAGGCGCCCGCCTTCCCCTCGAAGGTGGAGCTCGTCACCGTCGACGCGGTCGTCGTGGACGCCAAGGGGCGGGCGGTGCCGGGGCTCACCCAGGCCGACTTCACCGTCCTCGAGGGCGGGGTGCCGCAGACGATCACCAGCTTCGAGGCGGTGCAGCTCCCGGCGGAGAGCGCGGCGCCGCCTCTCGCGCGGCGGTTGCCGTTCTCCACGAACCAGTCGCCCGAGGCCCGCCCGGGCCGCACGTTCGTGATCGTCTTCGACGACATCCATCTCTCCATCGCCCAGGCCCAGCGGGCCAAGGCCGCCGTCGTCGGGTTCCTGCGCACGGGCGCGCGCCCCGGCGACCGCGTGAGCCTGGTCGCCACCGGCGGCGGCGCGTGGTGGAGCGTCCGGATGCCGGAGGGCCGCGACACGCTGGTGGCCATACTGAAGCGGCTCGACGGCCGCTACGTGCCCGACTCCTCCCCCGACCGCATCACGGACTGGGAGGCGCTCCGCATCATGGCCTACGACGACCCCGAAGTGGGCTACGCGGTCAAGCGCCGGTTCGATGCGTACGGCGTGCACGGCGGCGAGCGCAACGGCGACCGGCAATACGCGGACACCCGGGGCACCGGCTCGGCGACCGGCATCATCGACTTCTACGTCCGTTCCCGGGCGCAGGAGGCGTACCTCAAGGCGGTGTCGCGCCGCCGGATCACCCTGTCGGTGATGACGCGGGCGCTCCGCTCGCTGGCCGACAGCCGGGGACGCAAGGCGATGGTCCTCGTCTCGCAGGGCTTCGTGTTCGAGCCGGACTTCACCGAGATGAAGGATCTCGTCGAGACCTCCCTCCGCGTCAACGTGCCCGTCTACTTCATCGACACGCGCGGGCTGCAGGCCCTGCCCGACTTCATGACGGCCGAGGTCAAGGCCGCCTTCGACGTGCAGGACACGGTGGCCGTGCTCGCCGACATCACCCGCGAGGCGGAAGGCTCGGAGGCGATCGCGCTCGACACGGGGGGCTTCGTCATCAAGAACACCAACGACCTCGAGAGCGGCATCCTCCGCGTGTCGGCGGAGTCGCAGGCGTACTACCTCCTCGGCTACGCGCCCTCCGATCCCCGCCGCGACGGGAAATACCGCCGGATCGAGGTCCGGCTCGCACGCGGAAAGGCCAAGGACCTCAAGGTCCGCGCCCGGCGCGGGTACTACGCGCCCCGCGACGGCGGTCCGCCGGTGGCGAAGCCGGCCGCCGATCCCGCCATCACCCGGGCCCTCGACTCCCCGTTCGAGCGGCGCGAGGTGCCGCTGCGCGTCGCCGCCTACACGTTCGACGAGGGCGTGCTCGAGAAATCGATCGTCATGGTGGCCACGGAGATCGACGTCCGCGACGTCGCCTTCCGCAGCGAGGACGGCCGCTTCAAGGGCGAGCTGGCCTTCCTCCTCGAAGCGCAGCACCGCGAGACCGGCGAGGTGTACTACGACGACCAGAAGATCGAGATGGCGCTCCTGCCCGAGACGCGGAATTCGCTGGCCCGGACCTGGTACCTGTTCACGCGTGACCTGACGCTCCCCAAGGGCGGCTACCAGGTGAAGGTCGTGGTGCGGGACCTGGGCACGGGCCGCATCGGGTCGGTCACCCACGATTTCGAGGTTCCCGATCCGTCTTCGTTCCACATCAGCTCGCCGATCCTGGCCGACACGCTCCAGGAGAAGGCGGCCGACGACACGCGGCCTCCGCGCCCCGTCCTCCAGGTGCGGCGCACGTTCGCACCCGGCGCCCGGCTCTACGTCCAGTACGGCGTCCTCGGCGCCGCGAAGGATCCGTCGACCCGGATGCCGAAGGTCGCGGGAGGCTACGAGATCCGACGCGCCGACGGCTGGGTCCTGAAGACCGGGTCCCCCACGCCGATCCGGCCCAGCTCGCTGGGGGCGCTGACCCGGTTCCACGGGATCACGCTCGCCGGCGCGGCGCCCGGCGATTACGAGCTGGTGCTGCGTGCGCGCGACGAGATCGCGGGCCGCACCGTGGAGGTGAGGGAGCCCTTCCAGATCGGCGAGGTCAGCGCCGAGCGCGCGCCGGCGGCTGCATCATCAGGTCCTCGATGACTTTCGCCAGCTGGGCCGGCGGCATCGCCATCACCAGGTAGGCCTGCTCCGAGTCGGGCGCGGCGACCCAGGCGTTGCGCGAGGTCTGGGGTCCCTGGCCGCCGGGCGGCCCCACGGTCAGCTCGAAGCGGTTGTGGCCCTCGGTCACCGCCGTGAAGTAGGTCTGGCCTTCGTAGGCCAGCCCGCGGACCGCGAAGAGCGCCGCGGTCTGGTCCCAGCTCATCCGGTCCTTCCCGCCGGTGTACTCGCGGTAGGCGCGGGCGACCGGGTTCCGGGCCGCGTCGTACTTCTTCATCAGCCGCGCGCCCGTCAGCACCTTCTCGCCGAGCTCACCGCCCGAGAACGTCACCGGCCTCGGCCAGTGGCCGAGCACGTAGGCCGTCGCCTCGGGATAGGTGGCGAGGTTGAACTCGCTCCCGTCTCCCGAGGACGGGAAGCGGCCGCCCATGCACGACCAGTGCTTCACCTTCCGGCGGACCAGCTCGACCCCGTCGAGCGGGCTCAGCTCGTCGGGACCGGATTGAAGCAGGGCTTCGAGGTTGGTGAGGAAACCGACGCTGATCATGACGACGCTGCCGTCCGGACGCCCGGCCAGCACGCGGCGGTAGAGCTTGTACGCGGCCGGCGCGCCGGAGCCGCTCTGGAGGCGGTGCGGGAAGGCCTTCGCGGTCTTCTCCGCGTAGCGCCCCTTCTCGCGCATCTCCTGGTGCGGCCCGCGATAGACGCCCACGGGAATCTCCGGGCGGCCGTAGTAGCGGTCGATGACGTCGGCCATGGCCGGAGCCCACAGGCCGTCGTACCCGCGGACGCTCTCGCTGACGCCCACGGCCAGGATCCGGCACTCGCCGCGGTTGGCGAGCGCGTGCAGCAGCGCCAGCGCGCCGACGTCGTCGACGTCGAGGGCCATGTCGGTGTCGAAGACGACATCGACGGGCTCGCGCGCGTTGGCGCGCCGGGGGGCCGCGGCGTCGCCGGACGCCGGCGGCCACGCCAGGGCCAGCAACATCGCTCCGGCAACGCCGATGATTCTCTTCATCGCGAATCGCCCTCCCTGATCATGAGGTACTGGTCGGCGCGCACGTCCGTCATCACGCTCAAGAGACCGCTCGGCCAGCGTACCTCGAGCCGCTGCACCCGCGGCGCGGCTCCCAACCCGAAGAGCAGGCGTGGATCGGACGCCGACGCGTAGCTCGTGCCTCCGGCGCGCACCTTCACGCGCTCCCGGCCGCCGGCGGTCACGCGCACGACCGCCCCCACGCCGTCCCGGTTGCTGCGGGTGCCCTCGAGGCGGACGCCCAGCCAGTGGTTGCGGTTCCCCCCGTCGTTGCGCAGGAGGCGCGGCGGCTCGCCGACACCCATCAACAGGAGGTCCAGGTCGCCGTCGTTGTCGATGTCGCCCACGGCCAGACCTCGTCCCGCCATCGGCCGCGCCAGGGCCGGCGCCCGCTCGGCCGCCGCCTCCCGGAAGGCGCTTCCGGTGTTCTCGAATAGCAGCGCAGGCTCGGCGTAGCGGATGCCGGGCCAGACCGTCGCCACCGGCTCGAAGGGATGACCGTTGGCGACGACCAGGTCCGGCCAGCCGTCACCGTCCTCGTCCAGGAAGCGTGCGCCGAACCCGCTCAGGGGCAGGCTCGGTTCGACGAGCCCCATCTCACGTGCCGTGTCCCGGAAGCTTCCGCCGCCCGCGTTGCGGAAGAGCGAGTAGCCCTGCTGCGTGAAGTTCGTCACGAACAGGTCGAGCCGGCCGTCCTGGTCGTAGTCGTCGACGTCGACGCCCATCGCCCCCCGCGTGCGCCCGGACGCATCGAAAGCCAGGTCGGACGCCAGGCCCGCCTCGGCGAACGTGCCATCGCCTCGGTTCCTGAAGAGGAAGTTCGGGGCCGTGTCGTTGGCCTGGAACAGGTCGATGCGGCCGTCCCCGTCGAGGTCCGCGGCCACGACGCCCAGTCCCTTGCCGCCCTCGAGCGCGACGCCGGCGGCGGCGCCCACCTCGGTGAAGCGGCCGCCGTCGTTTCGATAGAGCGCGCTCCGCGAGCCGCGCAGCTTGTCGATCGAGCAGAACGGCCGGTCGCCGATCATCTGGCAGGGGAGCGGGACGTCGGGGTCGACGTCGAGGTAGTGGCAGACGAAGAGGTCGAGGTCGCCGTCGCCGTCGTAGTCGAAGAAGGCGGCGCTCGTTCCCCAGCCCGAGGCGCTCAGGCCCGCGGCCGCGGTCACGTCGGTGAACGTGCCGTTGCGGTTGTTGTGGTAGAGGCGCTGGCCGCGGAAGCCGGAGACGTAGAGGTCGGGCCAGCCGTCGTTGTCGTAATCGCCCACGGCCAGGCCCATCCCGCGCATCGGTCCGCCCAGGCCCGCGCGCGCCGTCACGTCGGTGAACGTCCCGTCGCCGTTGTTGCGGTAGAGCGCGTCGCGCGGCACGGTCCCGTCGGCCTGCGGCTCGAGCGTGTACGACACGAGGTAGATGTCGAGCCGGCCGTCCTGGTCGAAGTCCACGAAGCCGCCCCCGCCGCCCATCGTCTCCACGAGGTTCCAGCCACGAGAGGCCATGCGCGCGATTCTCCACCGGATGCCGGCGGAGGCGGTGATGTCGACGAAGATCGGCTTCGCGGGCGGGCGCGCCCGCCAGGGCGGCCCGCGGTCTCAGCGCGGCCGCTCCTTGTCCACCTTGCTCTCGACCCCCGGCTCGCCCCGCTCGACACGGCGCTTGCGCTCCAGCTCGGTAAAGTTGGCGCGCTCCCTCGCCGCGTCGTCGGCGCGCCCCGCCTTCGTGTACGCCCGGACGAGCGAATAGTGCATCTCGGGACTGTCGGGCGCGAGCCGCACCGCCGTCTCCAGCTCGCTTGTGCCGCGCTCCAGCTCGCTCAGCTCGACGAGCGCGCGGCCGAGCGCGTTGTGAGCGGCGAAGAGTCCGGGCGCCAGCGCCACCGCCCGCTCGCCCGCGGCCTTCGCCCCCTCGTTGTCTCCCTGCCGCAGCAGCTCGAAGGCGATCTCGAGATGCGGGTACACCGCGTCCGGCTGAAGCTCGGTCTCGCGGCGCAGCTCGCCCAGGCCCTTCGGCACGTCGCTCGCGAGCAGCGACACGCCATACGCGTAATGGACCCAGGGCTGCGTGGGGAATGCGGCCACGAGGTCCGCGAACGCCTTGCCGGCCTCCTCGCCCCGCCGCGCGAGGTGGAGGTATCCGGCGCGGCCGGCACGCCGGACGAGGTCGCGCTTCTCCTCGGGGACGTCGGCGGGGAAGAGGGGCATGCGGAGCATCATCAGGCCGACGGCATCGACGAGGCCCGTGCTCTCCGCCTCGCCGCGCGCGAGCAGCGTCAGCGGATGGGTCGCCAGCTCGAACTGACCGGCGCGGACGAGCAGCAGCGCCTGGTGATAGCGCGCGACTCGGAGGACGTCGGTGTTTCCGCCGATCCCGAGCTGCAGGCCCTTCTCTAGGTGCTCGAGAGCGTTCTCGTAGTCCGCCACACGAAAGTCGCACAGGCCACGGAGCGCCCATCCCGGCCCGGCCTCCGGCTTGAGAGCGAGGAAACGGCGGAACGCCTCCCGCGCCTCGCGGTAGCGGTCGCTGTCGTAGAGGAGCGTCGCGAGGTACCACCAGCCCTCGTCCCATCGCGGCCGGAGCTTCACGCCCTGGCGGTAGAGGCGGATGGCCTCGGGCAGGCGGTTGCCTTCCCGCGCGCTCGCCGCCCGTCGCGAGACGTCCGCGAAGGAGGGGGCGACGGGGCTCGGGGTGGCCGCCGCCGCG
>QHVJ01000375.1 GCA_003222275.1 Acidobacteriota bacterium
CATGCCAGCACGGCGATGGCCACAGCGGGAAGACCAATGTGTCGGGCTCTCATTCTTCGACCTTGGCTCGGCCGGCGGACCGGCGCCGCATGTGATGCTCCTCCTCGAGCCTCCACGTCTTCCCCTCGTCGCGGGATTTCTCGCCGCGCCAGGTGAAGGAGTCGTCCTTGATGTCGTTGAACGACCAGCGCAGCTGGCCACCCTCGGTGTCCTGGCCCCGGAGGACGATGCGATCCCCCTCGACCCCGCCCTGCACGCTGAGTACCGCGCCATATTTCGGGTTGACGAACAGCACGCGCCAGGTCCTTGCCCGGTCGTCGAAGAAGCGAATCGAAGTGCCGATGCCGCGTTCCTTCTCGCCCGGCTTCGGGTACGTGATCCAGAGGTCCTGGATGGCGCGGCCATCGAGTACCCAGCCGAACTCGAGCTCGCCTGGCGAGCGCCTCACGCTCCCGTCCTCGCCGTAGAAGCCGAAGTCGCAATCCCACGTGCCGACGAAGCGATCCCAGACCCGCGCCTGTTGGCCCAGGGAAGCGTGAGGACCCGACGCCGAGAGTACTGCGATCATCTGCTTCCTCGGGTCGGCCGGCGGTTGGGTGCCGGTCGGCGCACCGAAGGACCGATCGGTCAGGCTCCAGATGGTGCTGGCGGCCCACGCGACGGTCATCCATCGAATCCCGGTGCGCCGTGGACTCATCGTCTCCTCCGCTCGTGAGCGCGAGCCCCGCTGTTCAGGAGCGCGCACCAGACACGGTAAGAATCGTAGGAGAACCGCGGCGCCGCCGCTTGTAAGATGTTGCTCGGCCCTGAGGATCAGATTGCGCGGCGCGCGCGGCGAGGCTCTAGCAAGTCGCGTGCAGGTTCCGAAGCCGACCGCCCGGCCCGGAATCGCGATGGCGGGATCCCCCACTCGTGCCGAAACGACTTCGTGAAGTGGCTGTGGTCGAAGTAACCGAAATCGAGCGCCAGGCTCGTGAGGTCGCGCGCGCCCGCAGCAAGCCGCTCGGCCGCGAGTCTGGCGCGAAGCCGCTTGACGTACTGTCGAAGGCTCAGGCCGACCGTGCCGTGGAAGGTCCGTGACAGGTGGAACGAAGAGCACCCGAGAATGCCGGCCAGATCGCCGAGGCTGGGCGGTGCGTCCATCCGCTCGTTGAGGACGAGCTTCGCCGCTTCCGCCAGCTCGCGATGCCGGCGTCCCGCTTGCGCCAACCCGCGGAGGCGCTGGATAGGCTCTCCGGGCGGCCGGTAGGCGCTACCGACCGCCTCATCGGCCAGCTCGGCGAGGATGTCCTCCAACGCCAGCCGCAGAGCCGGCCGGTCGACCAGCCGGAGCAGCTCCCAGTGCAGCTGAGCGGCGTGCCGCGAGCTGAGTCCATGGCTGTACCGGAAGGGCCTTTCCGGACATGCATCCCGCGGCGCATGGCGAGCGACGAGTTCCAGCGCGCGGGCTGTCTCCACGGCCAGGATCGTACAGTCGTCGCCTCCCGCGACGGGGTGCGAGTAGCGATAGGGCTGAGCGGCGTTGAAGAAGAGCACGTGGTTGGGATCGGCGACGAGCGTCCCATCCTCATGGCTCCGGCCGAACACGCCCCGCCGAACGAAGACGATGCTATGTGTCGGGTTCGGCTCCTCGATTCCGAGTTTCTCGACGCCGGCGTGACACCGAAAGTCTACGACCGAGATCCCGAGGGATTCGAAGAGGAGACGTCGCGTGGGCGGCGAGGCATGGTCGGCCATGGTGGTGGGCCGCTGGCGGTTCTCTGATTATAGGACGAACGGGCTTCCCCGCTGCCGCTGATCCAGGTCACGTCAATGCGTCGCGGATGGTCGGCTCAGACCGGCAGCACCGACGAGTTGACCGGGTGAAGCGCTCTCGTGGCGCAGCGCGGAAACCTGAAGCATGGCATTCACGAGGTCACGGGTTCGATCCCCGTCAGCTCCACCATCCAGACAGCATCTTGGCGGGACGACCCTGACGCGTACGCCGTTTCGATGGGCTCACGCACCCGTGGTGAGGACCACCCGGAAGCGTGCCTTGCCGCTCATCATGCGATCGTAGGCCTCGGCCGCGCGGTCCAACGGGAACAACTCGTTCATCGAGCGCACGCCGGTCAGGACGCTGAAGGCCATCGTGTCCTGGGAGTCGATCGACCGTCCGGACGGCCAGCCCGCAATGGACCGGCGGCCACCGATGAGCGCGAGCGCGGTAACCTCAAGGGGTTCGTGAGCGGCGCCGAGGACGACCAGCTTGCCGTCGACGGCGAGGCCACCGATGGTCGCGGTCATCGCTTTGCCGCTTGTCACCGTCGCGAGGATGACCCGGGCGCCACCCAGCCGTGTCAGCTCCTCGGCCGGATCCTGGGACTGGCTGTCGACGTAGTGATGCGCTCCGAGCCGCCGCGCCAGCGGCTCCTTGTCCTTGCCCCTCGCGATGGCCACCGTGCGGTAGCCGGCCTTGGCTGCGAATTGCACGCCCAGATGGCCGAGGCCCCCGATGCCCAGCACGGCCACCAGGTCACCTGGCCGCGCTCCCGCATGCCGCAGCGCGTTGAAGGTCGTGACCCCGGCGCACATCAGCGGCGCGGCGTCGGCCGCGCTCAATCCCTCGGGAATCCGAGCCAAGGCCACCGCGGGCGCGATCATGTAGTCGGCGTGACCGCCGTCGTACGAGATCCCCGGGACGAGGGCGGCAACCTGGCACACCAGGAAATCGCCATGCCGGCAGGCGTCGCAGTGACCGCAGTGCCCACCGTGCCAGCCGACGCCGACCCGGTCGCCGACGTTCCAGCCGGCGACGCCGGCACCGACCGCGTCGACGATCCCGGCGACCTCGTGTCCGGGGACGCGCGGATATTGAAGGCCCGGCCAGATCCCTTCCTTCGTCAGGGAATCACTGTGGCAGACGCCGGATGCCTGCACACGGATGCGCACCTGCCCTGCATCCGGCTCGGGTATCTCGCGCTCCACGATCTGGTACGGGCCCTTGGCGCTCACGACCTGGGCAGCACGCATCCGGGGCATAGACCCTCCTATGAGCCTCTATCATGGACCGGCCACGCCGGGCTGATTCCGTTGTTGTCCGATCCTCGCAATCGCGTCGGCGTCGTTCCCTTCATCCCGCCCGGCCATCTGGCGCCACACCGACGAACGCGGCGGTGGCGCAACCTGCCGAGACGAGCGCGCAGAGGGAGAGCACCAGCGCGAGGGAGTGGCCGAGCAACCAGGCACCCACCGCGGCGCCGACGAACATCGTGCCAACCGATGCGGCGCGCCTCACCCAGCGTGGATTGCTACCACCCGCCAGAGACGAGTCCGCGGCCAGGCCGGTGAGCGTCAGGGTCAGTACGGTAGTGGTGAGGTCAGGCACCGCCAGCTTGCGTACCGTGGCGTTTCGGATGCCCATCGCGAGACCGGTGAGCACGATGACGGCATAAAGGCGTGCGGGCTCATTCGAGAGCCCGCGGCCGTAACCGAGGGCGACGGCCGTCGCGGCGAGGAACAATGCCGCTTCGGCGGCGAAGGCCGCACTCGTCCAGCGATCTCGGCGACGGCCGCTCATTCCCGCCGCCATGCGTCCTCCGATCACGGCGCCCATGAAGAAGGCGGCCACGGCCGTTCCCGATCGCGCCACGGAGAGTCCGGGTGCGCCCGCCACCGCGAATCCCAGGAACACCACGTTGCCCGTCATGTTCGCCGTGAACACGTGCCCGAGGGCGAGGTAACTCACGGCATCGACGAGTCCAGTCACGGCGGTCAGCCCAAGCAGAACGGGCGGCAGGACACCTTCATCCCTCGTCGTCATCGAAGCGTGAGCAGGGCGCCGAGGATCATCAGCGCCACGCCGCCGGCCACCCGAAAGGTGATGCGCTCGCCGAGAACGATCGCGGCCAGGATCAGCGTGACCGCCAGGCTCAGCTTGTCGACGGGGGCGACCCGCGAGGCCGGACCGATCTGCAGGGCGCGAAAGTATGCCAGCCACGACAAGCCGGTCGCGCACCCGGACAGCACGAGGAACAGGAGCGCACGCGGAGAGACAGCAACGAGCAGGCGCTGCTCCCCCCGCGCCGCGACGATCGCCGACACGAAGAGGAAGATGACGACGGTCCGGATCGCCGTCGCGAGGTTGGACGGCACCCCCTCGACCCCTATCTTCGCCAGCACCGCGGTCGCACCGGCCGCGATTGCCGAAAGCAACGCATACACTTGCCAGGTCATCCTCTCCTCCCTGCTCTGAACCGGTCGCCTGTGTTCCGGGAACCAGTCTAGTCGCGTCGTCCGGGTCGAAATTGGGGTCGAGGCGGGGGTCGCGCAACGGTCCTACCGTGTCCGTCGGCAGCCGTGCGCCGTCCTCCGCGCCTTCTCCCGCGGCCAGTCCGGCGCCGAGCCCCGGCGCTACTTCTGGTGTGGGCCTTCCGGGAGAAGGCCGTGACCCAGACCAGCGGCGCGGGCTGACCGCGCTACGTCTTTCCCGTGCCGGCGCCGCGGCGCTCCCAGCCCGCCTCGAACAGCCGGATGCGGGCGCCGGTACGCGGGTGGGCGGCGCAGACGTCGTGCTTCAGGCTCAGCCCGAGACCGGGCCGCTCCGGAACCGCGAAGCAGCCGTCCGCGCGGTCGACGCTCGGAGGGTGATCGACCAGCTCCTGAACCCACGGGTCCGCGAAGTCGTTGAAGTGCTCCAGGACCTTGTAGTTCGACGTCGCGACGGCGAGGTGGAGGTTCGCCATCGTGCCCACGGGGCCGCAGACGTTGTGGGGCGCCATCAGCAGGTAATAGGCGTCGGCCCATCCCGCGAGACGCTTCATCGCGAGGAAGCCCCCGAAGTGCGTCAGGTCCACCTGGACGACGTCGACGCACCCGCCCTCGATGAACTCGCGGATGTCGGCCATGGTGTGCGCGCGTTCGCCGGTGGCGATCGCGAGCCGGGTGGCCTCGCGCACGCGGCGCAGCGCGGCCGCGTTCTCCGGCGGCACCGGCTCTTCGAGCCATTCAGGCTCGCAAGGCTCCAGGCACACCGCCACCGCGGCCGCCGTCGCGGGCGTGAAGCGCCCGTGCATCTCGACCATGATCTGGACGTCCGGGCCGACGGCCTGGCGGACGGCGGTCACGATCTCGACGGCCGCCCGACGCTCCGGCGCCGAAAGCTCGGCGCTGGCGGCCCCGAAAGGGTCCAGCTTGAGCGCCCGATAGCCACGCTTCACCACGTCCTCCGCGAGGCGCGCGATCGCGAGGGGATCCCGCTTCGACGTGTACCAGCCGTTCGCGTATGCGGGCACGCGCTCACGGAAGCGCCCGCCCAGGAGCTTCCACACCGGCACGCCGAGCGCCTGTCCCATGAGGTCCCAGCAGGCCACGTCGAAGGCCGCCAGCGCCGATTGCGTGACCTCGCCGGCCCGCCCGTACTCCCCGCGCTGGACGTTCCAGGCCAGGCGCTCCACGTCGAAGGGATCCGACCCGACCACGTAGCGCGGCGCCAGCTCGTCGATGCACGCGAGCAGCGTGTCCGTCTTGTTGACCATCCGGACCTCGGCCGTCCCCGTGAGGTCGTTGTCGGTCGTGAGCTCGAGAAACACCAGCTCGCGCCACGGTGCACCCACCACCGTCGTGCGCAGGCTCGTGATCTTCAACGCCGTCCGCCTTCCACCGCGACCGGCGACGCCACGGCCTCGGGCGAGTAGCGGCGCAGGATGCCGAGCCCGATCGCCGCGCGGCGGACGCGCTCGCGGCAGAGCGCGAGCACCGTCGCCTGGATGTGCTCGCCGCTCGGGTAGATCCCAGGCGCGTTCCGCAACCCGAACTTGAGGTAGATGGGAGCGCCCACGCGGACCAGCTCGGGGATCTCGTAGTGGCGCACGCATCCGCCGAAGTCGTCCGGGCTCTCGACGTAGAAGTCGATGGCGGCGTCGATGGCCTGGCGGACGGCGGCGATCTGGGGCAGGGACAAGTCGACCGGCAGGTTGATCGACGTGGCCCCGAGGTCTTCCAGCACGCGCGCGGTCGCGGGATTGGCCGCCGCGAGCGTCACCGAGATCTTCAGCACGAGATCGGCGGGGAGGTCGCCGGCGGCCTTCATCTTGGCCAGGACCATGAGCTGGCCCACGTCGCCGACCAGCACCGAGCGAATGCCCAGGCGGCAGGCGTGCCTCACGTCCTCGATGCCGTAGACGAGCTGGTCGGCTCCGCGCAACGCGGCCCCCAGCACGCGGCCGGAGCCACTCGCCGCCTGCACGCCGGTGTCCCAGTTCGCGCGCGGCCCGACGAAGAGACAGACTTCCACGCCCCGCCCGCGGCCGAGCGCGACCATGCGCTCGATCTCCTCGTCGGTCTGGAGCATGATCCCGCTGCCCTGACTGATGCGGTGGATCGGGACCTGGAGGGGCACCGCGGCCTCGAGGACGGCCTCCAGGGCGCGCGGCCCCTCCACGGAAGGGATCTCGACGCGGTACTGTCCACCGTCTCCGAAGCGCTTGCTCGACGTGGGGAGGTCGTGCGCATCGCGCCCGGGAAGGTTCAGCGCCGCCAACACGGCCGGGGTGGTACGCATCGGGTCCTCGCTCTACCCGCGCGTCGACGACCGCCGCCGCTGGCGGCGGCCGGCCTCGCGCCTGGAAAATGCCTCGATCTCGCGCGCCGTGCCCTGCACGAGCCGCTGCATCGCCCGGGCGGCGCCCCTCGCATCCCGGTCGCGGAGGGCGTCGAGGATCGCGCGGTGCCTGGGCAGCGACGCCTTGGCGCTGCCGGGCAGCCGGCTCGTGGCCCGGAAGCTGACGAGCAACGCCCTGAACACCACCCCGCTCATCTGCTCGAGCAGGTCGTTGTGGCAGGCTTGCAGGATGGCGCGATGAAAGCGCAAGTCGGCAAGGTCGAAAGCGTGGTAGTCGGGCTCGGGTCCGGCCAGCGCCGACGCCATGTCGCGATAGGCCTCTTCGATGGCGGCCAGCTCGCGACCGCTCGCCCGCTCGCCCGCCAGCTCCGCCGCCGCGGGCTCGACGACGCCCCGCACCTCGGTCAGCTTGCGGAGGAACGCGGCGGGCGGAGCGCCCTCCCGCTGCCAGGCCAGCACGTCAGGGTCGAGCAGGTTCCAGGACTGGCGCGGCCGCACGCGCGTTCCCGTCTTCGGCCGCGACTCCACGAGTCCCTTCGCGGCCAGGACCTTGATCGCTTCGCGTTGCACGGTCCGGCTGGCGGGCAGGCCCGAGTCGAGCGGCAGCACCTCGCCGGGTTGGATGTCGCCGCGCAGGATCCGGCGGCCGATACTGTGTACGATCTGACCGTGCAGACCGCCGCGCGGGTAGCCGGATTCCGGGAGCCGACCCGATCCCATTCGCGGCATATGATAGTACCAATACTACAACGAAGCGCGGAAGCGTCGAAACGTTCCGCTACAGGAGTGAGCCGATGAACCGTGTGGGCCCTGCCGTTTTCTCGTCCCTTCCCCTGTTGCTGCTGACCGTGACCGTTCCCGATCGCGCGGCCGGATCCGCCGCCGGCGCTTCGCTCAAGAGCCCGTCCGTGACTCGGGCTCCGTTCGGCCGGACGCCGGACGGCGAGGCGGTGGAATCGTTCACGCTCACCAATGCTCACGGCATCGAGCTGCGCGCCATCAGCTATGGGGGCATCATCGTCTCCCTGC
>QHVJ01000177.1 GCA_003222275.1 Acidobacteriota bacterium
AGCTTCGGTAGTGGGCATTGATGTCCACGTAGCCGTGGCTGAAATCGCAGGTCCAGGTCCAGCCCGCGGCCTGGCCGGCGCCGAGCCGCACGCGGATGCGCACCGGATCCTCGAGCATGGCGCGATGGGCCGCCGCCTCTTCGTAGTCGCGGGCGCGGCCGCCTTCCGCCACCCACACGTCGCCCAGGAAGATGTCCACGCGATCGACGTCCAGCTCCACGCCGGACCGGCCCACCGCGGCCAGGATGCGGCCCCAGTTCGGGTCGCCGCCGTGGAGCGCGGTCTTTACCAGGGGCGAGTCGGCGACGACGCGGGCGATGCGGTCCGCGTCCGCCGCGTCCCGCGCGCCCTCGACGCGGACCTCGGCCATGCGGGTCGCGCCCTCGCCGTCGCGCACGATCATCTCCGCGATGCGGCGGGCGGCCTCCGTGAGGGCGGCGCGGAAGGCGTCGTAGCCCTTCCCCTCTTTCCCGAGGACGGGGGCGGGCCGGGCGCCGCTCGCCAGCAGCAACGCCATGTCGTTCGTGGACGTGTCGCCGTCAACGGTGATGCGGTTCAGGCTCTCTCCGACGGCCTCGCGCAACGCCCGCGCCAGCAAGCTCGGCTCGACCGCGGCGTCGGTGGTGAAGAACGCGAGCATCGTCGCCATGTTGGGGGCGATCATCCCCGCGCCCTTGGCCATGGCCCCGATCGTGAGCGTCTCCCCTCCGAGCGAGAAGCGCACGCGGGCCTCCTTGGGCCGGGTGTCCGTGGTCAGGATGGCGCGGGCGGCATCGGCCCCGGCCTCGCGGCCGAGACGCGTCGCGGCCCGGGCGATGCCCGCCCGCACCTTGTCCATGGGCAGGCGGGTGCCGATGACGCCGGTCGAGGCGACGACCACCTCGGTGGGCGCGCAACCGATCGCTTTCGCCGTCACCGCCGCCATCTCGCGCGCGTCGGCGATTCCCGGGGCGCCGGTGGCGGCGTTGGCGCAGCCGGCGTTGATCACGACCGCACGGGCGCGGCCGGCCGCGAGGTGCTCGCGCGACACGATCACGGGCGCGGCCTGGGCGCGGTTGGTGGTGAAGACGGCCGCCGCCGAGCAGTCGCGATCGGCCGCGAGCAGCGCGAGGTCGGGGCCCTCGGGCTTGATGCCGGCGGCTACGGCCGCGGCCCGAAAGCCCGCGGGAGCGGTGATCGCGCCCCGTGCCTCGGCGTCGTCGCGGGGAGCCGACTTCGCCCGCTCTTCCGCCACGCTCATCCCCGCGTGACCTTCTCTGCGGGCTTTCGGACCCGCTCTGCGGTTCCTTTACTCGCCCCCTCTGCGCCCTCTGCGTCGCGCGTCAGGGCGCGGACGCGCTCCGGCAACCCGAACAGCCGGATGAACCCCTCGGCGTCCTGATGGTCGTAGGCCATGCCCTCGCCGAACGTTGCGAGGTCCTGGCGGTACAGGCTCCGGGGCGAGCGCCGGCCGATGGCCTCCGCGCGGCCCTTGAAGAGACGCACCTTGACGTCGCCGGTGACCTCCTTCTCCGTGTAGTCCACGAAGGCGGCCAGGGCCTGGCGCAGGGTCGAGAACCAGAGGCCGTCGTAGATGAGCTGCGCGTAGCGCACGGAGACGGATTGCTTGAAGTGTAAAGTATTCCGGTCGAGCACCAGCCGCTCGATCTCGCGGTGGGCGACGTGGAGCACGGTGCCCGCGGGGGTCTCGTACACCCCGCGGGACTTGATCCCCACCAGGCGGTTCTCGACCAGGTCGAGCCGTCCGACGCCGTGGGCGCCCGCGATCCGGTTCAGCGTCTCCACCATCTCCACCGGACCGAGTCTCTCCCCGTTGAGCATGACGGGCACTCCGCGCTCGAACCCCAGGGTCACGACCTCCGGCTCGTCGGGGGCGTCCTCGGGGTCCACGGTCAGCTTGAACATCTCCTTGCGCGGTGCGTCCCACGGATCCTCGAGGTTCCCCCCCTCGTGGGAGAGGTGCCAGAGGTTCCCGTCACGGCTGAAGATGTCGCGCGGGGACTGGTCCACGGGCACGCCGTGGCTGGTGGCATAGGCGAGGGCGTCCTCCCGGGAGCGGATGCTCCACTCGCGCCACGGGGCGATCACCTTCAGGTGGGGAGCGAAGGTGGCGTAGGTGACCTCGAAGCGGACCTGGTCGTTGCCCTTGCCGGTGGCGCCGTGCGCGAGGGCGTCCGCCCCCTCCTTCAGCGCGGTGAGCACCTGGCGGTAGGCGAGCAGCGGCCGGGCGAGCGCGGTGCCGAGCAGGTAGTTGTCCTCGTACACCGCGCCGGCGGCGAGGGCCGCGTAGGCGTAGTCGCGGACGAACTCCTCGCGCAGGTCCTCGACGACGCATTTGCTGGCGCCGGTGGCGAGCGCCTTGCGCCGCACCGCCTCCAGGTCGTCGCCCTGGCCCACGTCGCCGCAGTAGGCGACGATCTCTGCGCCGCCGTAGTTCTCCTTGATCCAGGGGATGATGATCGAGGTGTCGAGCCCCCCGGAATACGCCAGCACCACCTTCTTCACGCTGCTCATCGGCCAGACACTCCTTTTTCTTCAGGCAACCGCGCCGCCGCTGCCGCCTTCAACCATCACCGCCGGAGGTGGCGCCGGCGCCGCGCCCGCCCCGGTCGCGAGCACCTCGTCGAACGCCCCGAGGAACTGGCGGATGTCCTTCCTCTTGACGACCAGCGGCGGGAGCAGGCGCACCACGTTGTCGCCGGCCCGCGTCACGAGAATCCCCTTCTCGCGCAGCGCCTTCACGACCGGCAGCGCGGCCGCCTGCAGCTCGATGCCCACCATGAGGCCCGCGCTCCGTACCTGGACGATCGCCGGGTGCTTCCGCGCGATCTGGTTGAGCCCCTTGCGCAGGTAGGCGCCCTTCTGGCTCACCTTGTCCAGGAACTTCGGGGCCGTGAGGCGGTCGAGCACGGCCAGGGCCGCCGCCGCCGCCACCGGGTTGCCCCCGAAGGTGCTGCCGTGGTCACCGACGGCGATGGCGCCGGCCAGGTCTTCCCTGAGGAGCACCGCCCCGAGGGGCAATCCGCCGCCGAGGGGCTTGGCCAGCGTGAGGATGTCGGGCCGGATCCCGGCGTGCTGGTACGCGAAGAGCGCGCCCGTGCGCCCGAGGCCGCATTGAACCTCTTCCGAGACGAGCAGCGCCCCCCGCTCCCGGCACAGGTCGGCCAGGCCCTGCAGGAACTCGCGAGGGGCCACGCGCACTCCGCCCTCGCCCTGGACCGGCTCCACGAAGACGGCGGCGGTGCGGCTGCCGATGACGGCCGCGGCGGCCGTGAGGTCGTCCCAGGCGCAGAACCGCACGCCGGGCACCAGCGGCTCGAACGGCGTCCGGTACTTTTCGGTCCACGTCAGGGAGAGCGCGCCCATGGTCCTCCCGTGGAAGCCGCGCTCGAAGGCCACGAACTCCGTGCGGCCCGCGGGGCCGCCGATGCGGCGCGCGAACTTCATCGCCGCTTCCACCGCCTCCGTCCCCGAGTTGCAGAAGAATACCTTCGACGGGAAGGCGATTCCGGCCAGGCGGTCGGCGAGGGCCTGGGCCGGCTGGCTGTAGTAGAGGTTGCTCGCGTGAACGAGCTTCCCCGCCTGCTTGCGGATCGCGGCCGTGACCTTGCGGTCGCCATAACCGAGGCCGTTGACCCCGATCCCGGCCGCGAAGTCGAGATAGGTCTTGCCGTCGGCGTCGGTGAGGCGAGCGCCCCGGCCGGACACGATCACCAGGTCGCGGTCATAGACCGGCAGCAGCGCGCTCAAGGCAGCCCCCGACGGATGCGGCTCCGGACCAACTGGTTCGCCATGTCTTCCCCCGTCGTGATCCGAGTGCCCGGGAAGCCGCCGGTCAGGCGGGCCTTGCCCGCGACGACCACCTCCAGGATCCCCGCCTGGGCCGCCTCCAGGGCCATCCGGACCTTCAGCGCCATGCCCGCCGTGATCGTCCCGTCCTCGATCAGTCTCTCCGCCGTCGCCGCGTCGAGCACGGCCACCGCCTCCTCCCCGACGCGGACGCCGTCGACGTCGGAGAGGTAGACGAGCGCGGCCGCGCCCAGGCCCCGCGCGAGCACGAGCGCGGCCTCGTCGGCGTTGACGTTCACCGATTCTCCGCTCGGGCCGCACGACACCGGCGAGACGACCGGAAGCAGGCCGGCGTCCCACAGCGCACGGACGGGGGCCGGGTCGGCCTCCACGGGAACGCCCACCCGCCCGAGATCCGGCTCGAGGCGGGCACGGATGAGCCCGCCGTCGCGGCCCGAGATGCCGACCGCGGGCAGTCCCGCGCGCGTGAGCCCCGCGGCCAGCTCCTTGTTGACCACGCCCGAGAGCACCATCTCCACCACTTCCATCGCCGCCGGCGAGGTCGCGCGCCGCCCCCCGACGAAGCGGGACTCGATCGCGAGCGCCCGGAGCATGCGGTCGACGTGGCGGCCGCCGCCGTGCACGAGGACCGAGGGCCCGGGCGCACGGCGGATGTCGTCGGCGAGAGGACCGACGAGGCCCGGGTCCTCGAGCGCCGGACCCCCCACCTTGTAGACCCGCACCGGCTTCGGGTCGCGGGCCAGCGACGGTCCCCGCGTCATCGCCGGCCTCCGTCGAACGTCGGCAGGCCCTCCGCCTCGGGCCATCCCAGCGCCACGTTGAGGTTCTGCACGGCCTGGCCCGCCGCGCCCTTCACCAGGTTGTCGAGGGCGGAGAAGACGACCGCCCGCCCGGGCGCGGCGGCATGGACCGACATCCGGCAGTCGTTGGTGCCCACCACGTCCGAGAGCCGCGGCGGCGCGCCGTCGACCTTCACGAACGGCGAGCCGGCATAGGCCCGCTCGAGGGCGGCCGACAGTTCGGCGTCGGAAGCGCGGGTCTTCACGTAGAGCGCGGAGAGGATGCCGCGCTTGACGGGCAGCAGGTGGGGACAGAAGGTGAGCGCGATCTTTCGCCCCGTGCGCTCGGCGAGCACCGCCTCCATCTCGCCCACGTGCCGGTGCGTGCGCCCGGGCGAATAGGCCTTCAGGTCCTCGTCCACCTCGCAGAAGAGGAGCTCCTCCTTCGCCGCGCGGCCCGCGCCGGTGGCCCCGCTCTTGGCGTCGATCACGATGTCGTCGGCGTCGACCAGCTTCTCCCGCACGAGCGGCACCAGGGGCAGCAGCACGCTGGTGGCGTAGCAGCCGGGGTTGGCGATGAGGCGCGCACCCCGGATCTGGTCGCGGTAGATCTCGGTCAGGCCGTAGGGCGCGCCGAGCAGCGACACGGCGGGGTGATCGTGGCCGTACCACTCCTTGTACGAGGCGGCATCGGGCAGGCGCAGGTCGCCGGAGAGGTCCACCACGACGGCGCGGGGCCATGCTACGCGCAGCCGGACGGCATAGGTGGACGAGATGCCGTGCGGCAGCGAGAGAAGATAGGCGTCGGCCTGCTGCTCGAGGCCCGCCTCGTGGGCCAGGTGGCCCTCGCCGCTGCCCGTGGTGAAGGCCACCTTCGCCCGCGGGTGGGCGGAGAGCAGCCGCACGGCCTCGCGCCCCGCGTATCCCGTGGCTCCAAACACGCCCACCTTCAACATCTCGGCGTCCTCTGCGCGCCCTTCTCGCCGTCTCGGCGTCCTCTGCGCTCCCCCAAAAATGAAAAACCCGCTGGAATCAGGTCCAGCGGGTCGGAAGGTCCGTTCGACTGGCGATGCGAACTAGACCATGACTCCCCGCCGGGACGGGCCTCGCCTGTCGCGGGCCTGCGGTCGCACGGCGGGACGCAGCATCACAATTCTGATCATAGGGCAAAGCGCCGGCGTGTCAAGGCGTTTTGGCGGTAGCATGGCTACCCGAGGTGACGCGATGCCCGAGACCCTCACCCCCACCCGCAGCCTCCCCCTCACCGACCTCTCCGAGGACGAGCGGATGTTTCGCCAACAGGTGCGGGACTTCGCCGAATCCGAGGTGCGTCCCCTCGTCGGCAAGATGGAGAAGGAGGCCCACATCCCGCGCGAGCTCATCGACAAGTGCTTCGACCTCGGCATCATGGGGATCGAGATCCCCGAATCGGCCGGCGGGGCCGGCGCCACCTTCTTCATGTCCGTCCTCGTCGTGGAGGAGCTGGCGCGGGTCGACGCGTCGCTGGCGGTGCTGGTGGACGTCCAGAACACGCTCGTGAACAACGCGCTGCTGCGGTGGGGGACCGAGGAGCAGAAGGCCCGCTACTTCCCGAAGCTGGCCTCCAAATGGGTCGGTGCCTATGCGCTCTCCGAGGCCGGCTCCGGCTCCGATGCGTTCGCCCTCTCGTGCCGGGCCACCGACGAGGGCGACCACTACGCGCTGACCGGCCGGAAGCTCTGGATCACCAATGCCGCCGAGGCCGAGCTGTTCATCGTGATGGCGACGATCGACCCCGCCCGGGGCTACAAGGGCATCACGAGCTTCCTCGTCGAGCGCTCCTTCCCCGGCTTCCAGGTCGGCAAGAAGGAGGACAAGCTCGGCATCCGCGCCTCCTCCACCTGCGAGCTGGTGCTCGAGGGCTG
Source organism: Acidobacteriota bacterium (assembly GCA_003222275.1). Taxonomy (GTDB): domain Bacteria; phylum Acidobacteriota; class Vicinamibacteria; order Fen-336; family Fen-336; genus AA32. The sequence continues at coordinate 6,494 of QHVJ01000177.1, forward strand.
CCGGGTCCCCAAGGCGAACGTCCTCGGCGAGGTGGGCAAAGGCTACAAGATCGCGATCGAGACGCTCAACGAAGGCCGCATCGGGATCGGTGCCCAGATGGTGGGGGTGGCCCAGGGCTCGTTCGAGCACGGGCTCCGCTACGCGCAGGACAGGCGTCAGTTCGGCCGGCCCATCGCCGAGTTCCAAGCCGTGCAGTTCCTCCTCGCCGAGCTGGCGACCGAGATCGAGGCCTCCCGCCTGCTCACCTACAACGCGGCCCGGCTGCGCGACACCGGGTCGTCCTTCATCAAGGAGGCGGCGATGTCCAAGCTCTTCGCGTCCCGCGCCGCCGAGCACGTGACCTCCAAGGTCATCGAAATCCACGGCGGCTACGGATTCTCGCGCGAGTATCCGGTGGAGAAGTACTTCCGCGACCAGAAGGTGGGGCAGATCTACGAGGGCACCAGCCACATGCAGCTGATGGTGATCGCGAAGCAGCTCCTCGGGAAGCTCTGAGTGGCGCTGCTGGCTCTCACGGTCACGGAGCTGCTCGATCGCTTCGCGTCCGGCGATCCCACTCCGGGTGGAGGCTCGGCCGCCGCCCTCGCCGGAGCCACCGCCGCTGCCCTCGTGACCATGGTCTGCCGCATGCCGAAGACGCGCACCGCGGATCCGGCCGAGCGCGCCCGACTCGACGAGGCCCTGGCCGCCGCGCGCACCCCCGGCGATTGGCTCCGCCGGTTGGTGGACGAGGACAGTGCCGCCTATGACGCCGTGGTCGCGGCCTACAAGCGGCCGAAGGTCACCGACCACGAGAAGGCGGCCCGCAAGCGCGCGGTCGAAGCGGCCGTGTCGGTCGCCACCGACGTTCCCTTGCGCACCGCCGAGGCGTGCCTGGCCGTGCTGGCGGCGGCGCAGGTGGCGGCGGAAAACGGCAACCCCAACGCGGCCAGCGATGCCCGCACGGCGGCGGCGCTGGCATGGGCGGGGCTGAAGGGAGCCGCGGAGAACGTGCGGATCAACCTCCGCGAGTCAGCGCAAGCTTCGGAGATCCGATCGCGGATCGAGTCGATGGAGAGTTCGGCGGAGCTGACGCTCGGCGCGCTGGGCCTGGCCCCGGCGGGACCCGGTTCCGCGGGAGGTCGGTGAGCGCATGGGACACCGCCTGCTGATCGTGGACGACGAAGAGGCGATCGTCCTCACGATGAAGGAATACTTCGAGACCTTCGGCCACCAGGTGGACGTCGCTCGCGGCCGGGAAGAGGCGGAAGCGTTCCTGCTCGGCGCGCCCTATGCGTTGATGATCGCCGACCTGCGCCTGCATCCGGTGCGGGACTCGGAAGGGCTGGACCTGCTCGCGCTCGTCCGCGAGCGGTTTCCCGCCACGCGGGTCGTGCTCTTCACCGGCTACGCCACCCCGGAAGTGGTGAGCGAGGCCCGCCGGCTCGGGGTCGACGCCTTCCTCCAGAAACCGCAGGCGCTCACCGACGTCGCCCGCGTGGTCTTTGGGCTCCTCGCTTCTCGCAGCTAGAAGCTACGAGCCCGTAGAAGCGGAGCGCCGGGTTCACCCCGGCGCGGAGCGACTTGGGGGGGAGCGCGAATGCGCGCGGGGGGGTGCTTCCGTTGAGTCTGTACCCCCCCGAGTTGCCTACAAAAGTGGCTGGTCGGCCAGGTCCTTGAAGTGGAACGTGTGGCGGACTCCCGGCAGGATCTCCACCGTGCGGTCGTACTCGCACAGGATCGTACGCCGCGTCTCCAGCGTGGTGATCTTGCAGGTGTGTCCGGTGATGTAGCCCTCGAGCTTGTTGTCGCTCACCTCGCGCATGATCATCCGGAGGACGTCGTCGTCGGACCGATGGCGGCCCACGCGCGCGATCTCGTTCAGCTTGTCCTTGAAGTTGTAGTCGGCCCAGAACACAGGCCCGAGGTTCCAGATGCCGAGGATCACGCCCACGAACAGGAGGAGTCCCACGATCGTCCCCATCCTGCCCTCGCCCCTCTCGTGTCCAGCTCTCATCTGCTCCTCCCGAGACGTCAGCGGATCAGGTGGAAGAATCGGCTCCAGCGGGTCTTGCCAAAAGCGGAGAGCGTGTCGCGGAGCCAGTCGAGGTACCCGGTGCGGTGGTATTCCTCCCGCGACGCCTCGTACGACCAGTAGACGAGCAACGCCCGGCCCTTGACCTGGTCGCGGGGAAGGAAGCCCCAGAAGCGGCTGTCGCGGCTGTTGTCGCGGTTGTCGCCCAGCACGAACAGGTGGCCGGCGGGCACGACCTCCGGCCCCCAGTTGTCCCGCACCCCTTCGCTGCGCAGGCCGTACTCGGGATCGTCGCGGTGCAGGGGCGGCTCCAGGAAGTGGGCGTAGGGCTCCACCAGCGCCTGGCCGTTGATGATCACGGTCTTGTCCCGTATCTCCACCGTCTCGCCCGGCAGCCCGATGACGCGCTTGATGAAATCGCGTGTGGGATCCTCGGGGAACTTGAACACCACCACATGGCCCCGCTGGACGGGCTTCTTCGCGAGGACCCTGTCCTCCAGGGGAAGCGCGGACGGCGAGTACATGACCTTGTTGACGAGGAGGTGGTCCCCGATGAGAAGGTTGGGCTCCATCGAGCCCGTGGGGATCTTGAACGCCTGCACCACGAAGGTGCGGATGAACAGGGCCAGGATCACCGCCACCACCACCGACTCCAGGTACTCGCGGGCGACGGACTTCTTGAAGGTGGCGGAGGCTTCGGCGCGGGCGGGGCTTTGCGGCTGGGCGGCGGCCATCGGGGGATATTCTAGCCGAATGTGGCCGAATCGGTAGCGCCGGGGTGACTCGGAGCGCCGAGGGCGAGACCCTTAACGACGAAGAACCGATTCTAGGTCGGTCGCGAGCTGACGCACGTCCTGAAAATAGCGTCCATGCGTGCGTTTCAAAGCGTCGCGAGAAGACGCGCTGAGCAGGACCACTTCAATATCGGGATCACTGCTCTCTTGCCTCTCGCGTTCGAATCGCCGCTTTAGCGCGGCTTTTCTATCGGAGCCCAGATCCTGGATCTCTTGGAGCCGACCCGTCGAACGCCTATAGACTACGAGGTAATGGCTCATGTCGCACTATCGGTCTCCTCCAGCAACTTCTTCAATTTATCACGAACCGTATCAGACAGCTCGCTCACACTGGCTTCAAGGGACTTCTGTCGTGCATGGAGCCGTGCATGGAGCAGCTGAAGTTCGCGTTGACCGCGCGCTACCCGCCGCGGGGAAGGAAGCCGACTCCCTTCAACCCGAATCGACTCAATCTGTTCCTCAATTTGGCCGAATTTCTCGGATATGGACAAAGCACGGCGGATCACACTCTCCCAGCCTGCAGGGACGCCACCGTAGCGAATCTCTCGGCCGGCCTGGTCCGCGAGCCTTTCCATGGCCTGCGCCCACGAGTCCTGAAGTCTTGTGCGCACCTGGATTTCGACCAAGAAACCGTCCACTTCAGGGATGACATGGACAGCCCGATAACCGTGCCTCGGGTGTCGACGGCGATCAACGACGCGAGCCCCAGCAAATAGGCTGATGATCCTTTCGACCATTTCGTTCTGGGCGCCAATGCCCATCTCCTCGACGATGCGCAGACCGGCGATGTCCTGCATTTCGGCAAGCCGCATCTTCTCGCGGCGCAGTTTTTCGATGATCGTATTGACAGTCTTCAGCCTTGAAGTGGCGTCGACTCCTAACCTGTCCCTGAGTGACACCTGCACCCTGGCCATCGGGGCGTCATAGAGCACTCGAAGGTCCTGCAACCGCTCGAGGCTCTCTCCGTCGATCGCCGTCCCGTGCCGTAGCTTCTCGCCGAGCTTGTTGACTTGAGATTTGGTGAAAGACACCCGCCCCCGGGTCTCAGTCCACCCTCAAGACCGCCAGAAACGCCTCCTGCGGTATGTCGACCTGGATCTCGTCATGTCGGGGGGTACCGGCGTCAGCACCCCCCGAACCCCCCTGTCGCTCGCGCCGAAGTGAATCCGGGGCTCGCTGCCGTCGTCACCGCGACGAAGCGCGTGGGTGGCCATCAGTCGACGCGCAAGACGGCCAGGAAGGCCTCCTGCGGTATGTCGACCTGCCCCACGCGCTTCATGCGCTTCTTGCCTTCCTTCTGTTTTTCCAGCAGCTTGCGCTTGCGCGAGATGTCGCCGCCGTAGCACTTGGCGATCACGTTCTTGCGCAAGGGCTTGACCGTCTCGCGGGCGATGACCCGGCTGCCGATGGCGGCCTGGATGGCCACCTCGAACATCTGGCGCGGGATCAGCTTGCGCATCTTCTCGACGAGGCTCTTGCCCCGCGCGTAGGCCGAGTCACGGTGGACGATGAGCGAGAGCGCGTCCACGGGGTCGCCGTTGACGAGCACGTCGAGCTTCACGAGGGGTGAGGTCCAGTAGCCGGAGAGCTGGTAGTCGAGCGACGCGTAGCCCTTGGAGGCCGACTTCAGGCGGTCGTAGAAGTCGAGCAGGATCTCGTTCAGCGGCAGCTCGTACGTGATCATGACCCGGGTGGTCGTGATGTAGTTGAGGCCCTTCTGGATCCCGCGCTTCTCCTGGCAGAGCTTGAGGATGGGCCCCACGAACTCGTCGGGGGTGAGGATCACCGCGGTGATGATCGGCTCCTCGATCGAGTCGATCGCGCCGGGGTCCGGCAGGCGCGCCGGGGAGTCGATCTCGAGGATCTCCCCGTTCGTCTTGAGCACGCGATAGCGCACCGACGGCGCGGTGACGAGGAGCTCGAGGGTGAACTCGCGCTCGAGTCGCTCCTGCACGATCTCCATGTGCAGGAGGCCGAGGAACCCGCAGCGGAAGCCGAAGCCGAGCGCGGTCGAGGTCTCCGGCTCGTAGAAGAACGACGAGTCGTTGAGGCGCAGCTTCTCGAGGGCGTCGCGCAGCTCGGCGTACATGTCGGCGTCCACCGGGTAGAGCCCGGCGAACACCATGGGCTTGATCTCCTTGAACCCGGGCAGGGGCTCGGCCGCCGGCTTCCGCTCGTCGGTGAGGGTATCTCCGATGGCCACGTCGGAGACCCTCTTGATGCCCGCGATGACGAAGCCCACCTCGCCCGCGGCCAGGGAGTCGACGAGCAGCGGCTTGGGGGTGAAGACGCCGATCTGCTCCACCTCGTAGACCCCCCCCGACGCCATCAGCCGGACCTTCATTCCCGGGGCGAGGCGCCCGTCCGCGACGTGGACGAGCACGACGACGCCCCGGTACTGGTCGAACCACGAGTCGAACACGAGCGCGCGCAGCGGCGCCTCGGTATCACCCTTGGGCGGCGGGATGCGCTCGACGATGGCTTCGAGGATCTCGTCGATCCCGATGCCCTGCTTGGCCGAGGCCAGGATGGCGTGCGACGCGTCGATGCCGATGATGTTCTCGATCTGCTCCCGCGCCTTCTCGGGCTCGGCCCCGGGCAAGTCGATCTTGTTCAGCACGGGAATGATCTCGAGGCCGGAGTCGACGGCGAGGTGGGCGTTGGCCAGCGTCTGCGCCTCCACCCCCTGGCTGGCGTCGACGACCAGCAGCGCCCCCTGGCAGGCGGCCAGCGACCGCGATACCTCGTAGGAGAAGTCGACGTGGCCGGGCGTGTCGATGAGGTTCAGCACGTAATCCTGCCCGTCCTTCGCCTTGTACTCCAGCCGCACCGAGTGCTGCTTGATCGTGATCCCGCGCTCCTTCTCGAGGTCCATCGAGTCGAGGAACTGCTCGGTCATCTCCCGCTGGGTCAGGGCGCCCGTGCGCTCGAGCAGGCGGTCGGAGAGTGTCGTCTTCCCGTGGTCGATGTGGGCGATGATCGAGAAGTTGCGGATGTTCTTCATGGTCCTAAACGGACCATTCTACCCCGCGCGGCCGACGACGACCACGTCGAGCCGGGCGCTTCCCAGGAAGAACCCGCGGCCCTTCTCGTCGAGCCGCCACGTCTCGTTGTAGCGGAAGAGGCGGTCGGCGAGCGCGCGCAGCGGCCGCATGACCGCGTCCCGGACCGCCTCCGCATCCGGGCACGCGACGGCGAGGGCCACCCGGCCGTTGACGAAGGCGAGGAGGAAGTCGTCTTGCTCCCAGCCCTCGAACAGATCCTCGGCGGGCCCTTCCCCGGCCATGCTCCCGGGCAGCGAGAAGAGCGCCGCGCTACGTTCTTCGAGGAGTCGGCGCAGGGCCCACTCCTCGCGCGCTTCCGGTTCCGGGCTCTCGAAGAGGATGCGGCCAGGCTCCATCAAGCACGCGTAGCGGCCATCCGCTTCGTGGCGCACGGCCGCCAGGAGGTGGCGGATGTCGTCGGCGAGCCGCTCGCGGGACTCGAACACGAGGGGAATTATTTCATGCGCGCCGCCCGCTTCAGGGCGCCGCGCGCGGCCGGGGGGCCAGCTTCTCTTCCTCCTGGTCCTCGCGGCGGTGCATCTGGGCGTTGATCCGACCGAGCAGGATGCGGGCGACGCGCAGGTCGTGGCCGGCGTCGACGATCAGCACCGCGATGTCCCCCGCGGCCCAGAGCATGCCGGCCAGTACGAGCAGGCGCGTAGCCTCGCCGAGAAGCGTCGTGACCGAGGCCCGGCCGTCGATGACCAGCCCCAGCACCACCTCGCCCAGGAGCATGATCATGATGAGGGCCGCGAGCACCTTGAAAAGCTTCGCGATGTAGCGCAGCGCGACATACGGCTCGAGGTCCGCCGTCCGGACGCTGCTGGCGCTGACGAGGCCCTGCCGGTTGTCGACGGGCGGCGCCCCGCATGCGGGGCAGACCCGGGTGAAGTCCTTCCTCTCGGATCCGCATTCGGGACAGGTTGGCTCGGTCAAGCGATCCTCCTTCGCGCGGCCTATCCGTTGCCGGTGCCGCGCCAGCGGGCGCGATAGCCTCGCACGTCCACATGGGTGAAGGGCCCGTGGCCGCAACAGGCCGGGTAGATGCCCACCCCTCCGACGAGCGCCGGGTACTTGGCCTCGACTCTCTCCGCGGCCCGCGCCACCACCTCCGAGTCGGCCGGGTCGACCCGGCCGTCCCCGTTCAGGTCGTCCATCACCCCGTTCCGGTCGTTGTCCACGAAGATGTCGGCGGCATCGCCGTACATGTGACGGCTGAGGCTGGCCCGGCCGCCCGTGTTGCCGCCGCTGTGGTTGTAGATCGGAGTACGAAATCCGCTCATGATCTGCACGTGCTCCACGGGGTGACCCTCCTCCTCGAGCTCCTGCACGATCAGCTCGAGCTTGTCGATGAGGCGTGAGTCGATGAGGAGGTACTTGGGCCACACGTCGAACTGGTCCTTGGTGAGGAAGTCGCGCAGCTTGAAGTGCTCCGAAACGGCGGTGTCCTGGTTCTCGCGCGTCACCTCGACGAAGCCGGTGGGGTTGGCGTAGGAGGGACGCGGCGGCGGGCCCTTGCCCTCGAACGGCCAGCGGCCCAGGTAATACAGGCCGATGCGGTCGTTCTTCTTCTCGGCGAAAGGCACCAGGGTGATGACGCGGAGGTCGTCGATGGCCCGGGTCGCCTTGTTCATCTCCACTGCGAGCTTGTAGACGCCCGGGTCCCTGGGCGCGGTAAAGTCCTCCGACGCCATTTCCCGGCCGGAAGGGGCCTCGAAGCGCGCGCTCAGCTCCGGCGCGCGTTGCTCGCTCGGCGAAGTGAGCGTGTCGCCCGGAGCGCGGAAAGCCGCCTGCAGCTTCCCGGACCGTCCCCGCAGCGTGTCGAGGAAATCCAGCTGGGCATCGTCGAGGTAGGCCGTTTCCGGCGTTCGGGGGTCGGTCAGGCGCGACGCCAGCAGCCGGGCGGGGGTCGGCGTCGTCTCCTCCGACTCCTGGCGCTGGAGATACTGGTCGCCGATGGAGACCGCCCAGCCGAGGACCATCGCCGAGACGAGGGCGGCCGCCAGCAGGTTGAACGTCCGCTCCTGCCGGGGCGTCAGGCCCAAGCGCTTCCGGCGGGCGCGGGGCAGGAAGGCGGTGTCGCTCACGAGGCTCCAAACGTATGGTGGCCGGAAGCACGCGGCGCTTCAAGACCCCGGTGTCGAACGGCCGCAGAAGGTTGAACCGCAGGGGTTTCGGTGGTACAAACCTGACCGCTAGGAGCAACAGGCGATGCTCAGGAAGATCCTCGCGGTGGACGACTCGGCCCTCATCCACCAGATGTACAAGCTCTTCCTCTCTCGTTACAAGAACTGCAAGCTCATCAGCGCCATGAACGGGCTGGAGGCGCTCGACAAGCTGGCCCAGGAGGAGGGAATCGACCTGATCCTCCTCGACATCAACATGCCGGTCATGAACGGCCTGGAGTTCCTGCAGCGGCTGCAGAAGGAGTCCGCCTACCAGGCCATCCCCGTGATCATCATTTCCACCGAGGGCAAGGAAGAAGACACCATCCGGGGCCTCAAGATGGGAGCCAAGGGATACGTGAAGAAACCCTTCCAGGCCTCGGAGCTGCACGGGCTCATCGAGAAGATCACCGCCGCGGGCTAGGGTTCAGAGGCGGTGTCCGATTTCCAGATCTCCCCGGAGCTCCTCAACATCTACCTGGAGGAAGCCCGCGCCCACCTCGAGGGGCTCGACCACGCCCTCCTCGCCCTCGAGCGCGAAGGGCTCGACCCCGAGGTCGTCGCCGGCATCATGGGGCCGCTGCACACGCTGAAGGGCAACAGCGGCATGATGGGCTTCACGGGGATCAAGGACTACGTCCACCGCCTGGAGGACGTCTTCGTCCGGATCGGCCAGGGCGCGGTCACGCTGTCCCGTCCGCTCTTCGACCGCCTCTTCGCGGGGGCCAGCGCGCTGCGCGACGCGGTGGAGCAGGCCTGCCGCCAGCGCGGCGAGGTCCGCAGCCTCCAGGGTGAGCGCGCCGTGCTGGATGCGCTCCTCCGGGAAATCACGCAGAGGACGCCGAGCGGGACGGCGCCGAGTACGCAGAGCGGCGAGACGAGCCCGCCGAGCACGCAGAGTCAAACGACTGTCGCTGCACCCTCTGCGTCATCCTCGTTGACCTCCTCTGTGCCCTCTGCCGACCAGTCGTTGGCCGTCTCTGCGCCCTCTGCGGAATATATTTCCGCTCACTCCAGCACGGTCCGTGTGGACTTCTCCCAGCTCGACCATCTCCTCAACCTCGTGGGCGAGCTGATCATCCACCGCACGAAGCTCCACGAGCTGGGCCGCGAGCTGGCCGAGCAGAAGGGGGGACGCGAAACCGCCGAGCTGCTCTCGGCGGTTCAGCAGGTGGCGGCGGTCTCCACGCAACTCCAGGAGACGGTGATGGACATCCGGATGCTGCCCATCCGCCACGTCTTCGAGCGGTTCCCGCGGCTCGTGCGCGACCTCGCCCGCCAGCAGGGCAAGGACATCGAGCTGATCCTGGAAGGGGAGGGCACGCGAATCGACAAGGCCATCATCGACGAGATCGGCGAGCCGCTCGTGCACATGATCCGGAACAGCGTGGACCACGGCATCGAGACGCCGGCGATGCGGGTGGCCCGCGGCAAGACGCCGACGGGCACGATCCTGCTCTCCGCCATGCAGGAGTCGAACCACGTCCTGATCACCATCATGGACGACGGCTCCGGCATCGACGCCGCCGCCGTGCGCCGCAAGGCGGTGGACCGGGGCCTGCTCAAGGCCGACGAGACGCTGCCCGATCGCGAGCTGCTGCAGCTCATCTTCTCGCAGGGGTTCTCGACCGCGGAGATCGTGAGCGATCTGTCGGGCCGGGGCGTGGGCCTCGACGTGGTGCTGAAGTCGATCGAGCGGTTGAACGGCCTGGTGGAGGTGGAGACGGTACCGGGGGTGGGGACGAAGTTCATCATCCAGCTTCCGCTGACCCTCGCCATCATCTCCGCGCTGCTGGTGGAGGTCTCCGACCGAACCTACGCGGTGCCGCTGGGGTCGGTCGTCGAGAGCCTGAAGTTCCGTCCCGCCGACGTGCACACGATCAACGGCCGCGAGACGCTGCGCATCCGCGACCGCATCGTGCCGCTCGTGCGCCTGGATGCGTTCTTCGGCCTGCGCGTCGTCACCGGAGAGCCGGCGCACTACGCGGTGGTCCTCGGCCGCGGGGACAAGCGGGTGGGCCTCGTCGTGAACCGGCTCCGGGGACAGCAGGAGGTCGTCATCAAGGCGCTCGATCCGGCGGTGTCCGGGATCACCCTCGCCCTCGCCGGGGCCACGATCATGGGTGACGGCCGCGTGGTCCTCATCCTCGACGTGGCCGCCTTCTTCGAGGGCCGCCGTCAGGCCCTGGCTCACGGGCGGTCGCGACCCGCTCTCGCCGGCGGGAGCTAGCCCCCCGATGGCTCAGACTCCCTCCTCCCGCAAGAGGGCGCCCCGGAAGAAGGCGGTGGCCTCCGCGCCGCCGGAAGCCGCGGACGGGGAGTCGATCGTCGAGCCCTCTCGCATCGCCCTGCCTTCGTCCGGGCTGGCCGCCGACATCCTGGCCCTCGCCGCGAGCGGAGCCCTGGAGCCCGCTGTCGGGTCCGGAGCGGTCCCTCTCGTGGAGCGCCGCACGGCCGTCCCCGATCCGGAGACGGCGGCGGCCCCCACCCACAGCATCTCGCTCTTCGGGGCGGCGGTCCGCGAGGAGCGCAAAGCGGTCGAAGCGACCGAGCACCTGGCCACCTTCTTCCTGTCCGGCGAGGAGTACGGGATCGACGTGCGCCTCGTGCAGGAGATCATCCGCGTGAGCGACATCACGCAGGTGCCGCGGGCGCCGGGCTTCATCAAGGGCGTCATCAACCTGCGCGGGCGCATCATCCCGGTCATCGACCTGAAGCGGAAGCTCGGCCTCGGTGAAGTCAGCGAGGCCGCGCGGCAGTCGCGCATCGTGGTGGTGAAGGTGCGGGAGCGCCTGGTGGGGCTGCTCGTCGACGGGGCGTCGCAGGTGCTCAAGGTGCCCGTGGCGAGTATCGAGGCGGCGCCCGAAGAGGTGGTCGAGATCGACGCCAACTATCTCCGGGGTGTCGCCAAGCTCGAGAGCCGGCTGATCATCCTGATGGACCTGAACAAGGTGCTGGCCCTCGAGCTGCGCGAAGGAGGAGCCAACGCCGATTGAAAGCAGCAAGCAATGAGCCCGTAACAGCGCAGCGCCCGATTCACTCGGGCGCGGAGCGTCGGGGGGGAGGACGAACGTCCGTGGGGGGGTGCTTTCGTATCTCGTACCCCCCCGCATTAATTACGCTGCCCGCCGAAAGGCGGGAGGGCGGAGGAAGCGAGATGAACGGGATGCGTGGGGGACTTTCCCTGGTCCTGAGCCTGGCGCTGGCCGCGTCCGGCCGGGCGGCGGAGGTGGTCATCCTCAAGAGCAACGAGCAGCCCGGGGTGCGGCCGGTGGTGGACGCGCTGCGGCGGGCGGGAGCGGCGCACACGTTCGCGGAGTTCGACCTCGGAGGCAACCGGGCGCAGGGCGAGCGCATCACGTCGGGGCTGCGGGGCCGCGCGGTGATCCTGGTCGCCGTGGGGCTGCTCGCCGCCCAGGTCGCGCGCGCGGCCCTGCCCGAGGCTCCCCTCGCGTTCTGCATGGTGTCCGACCCCGACAAGGCGGGTCTCGCGGGGGCCGCCCGCGTGGGCGGCGTGGCGGCCGAGGTCCCGGTCAAGAACCAGCTCGCCGCCTTCCGCCTCGTGAACCCGAAAGGCGTGCGGATCGGCGTCCTTCACGGCCCCGACACCGCGGACCGGATCGACGACGCGCAGAAGGGCGCCCGGCTGGTGCGGGTGGCCCTCGTCCCGCGTCTCGTCTCGTCCGAGCGCGAGGTTCCCCACGTGATGCGCGAGCTGCTCACGGGGGCCGAGGCGGTGGACGCGGTGTGGATGATGGGCGACCCCGTGCTCACGACGGAGCAGACCCGGCGCTACGTCCTCGCCGAGACGCTGAAGGCGGGCCGGCCCGTCTACGCCTACTCGGACAGCCTGATCGCCGAGGGCGCCCTCGCGAGCGACGGCCCCGACCCGGCGTCGGTGGGCGAGCTGCTCGCCGACCTCGTCGAGCGCCTCGCGACCGGGGAGCGGGGGCGACTCGACATGCGGGTGCCGCGCGCGGCGCTGGTGATCAACAAGAAGATCGCGGGGAAGCTCAAGATCGAGATCCCCGCCGATGCCCTGAAGGCCGCGAGCCGGGTCTTCTAGCGGCGGAGGTTCTGGAGCCCATATGGACTTGAGGACGCTTTCGATCCGCACGAAGCTGCTGCTCCTGGTCGCCGGCGTCGCCTTCCTGGTCGGCACCGTGTCCGCGGTGTACTCGTCGGTGAGCAGCGGCAGCGTGCTCCGGGAGCAGATGGTGAAGCGGGGCACCTACATCGCCGGCAACCTGGCCTACAACAGCAAGTACGGCGTCCTCACCGAAGACCGGCCCCTGCTCACCCAGCTCCTCGAGGGCGCGATCGCGGCGCAGTCGGGCCTGGGCTCCGACGTGACGGGCGCGATGATCCGCGACGCCAAGGGCGCGATCCTCGCCCAGAAGGGAGCCTCCATCCGCGACCTGCCCCTCGCTCCCGCGACGACCGTCGAGGAGCGGGACGCCGTCGCGGACAACGGCGAGGAGGTCATCCTCTTCCGCGCGCCCGTCACCACCGCCGCGGGCGAGATCGGCGCCGAAGCGGCCGGCACCAGGGCGCACGAAGAGCTGAAGGGAGGGGTCGAGGTCGCCATCAGCAAGCGACAGATGGGCCAGCAGCAGCGGGGTATCCTCCTGCGCACCTTCCTCGTCGCCCTCGCCCTGTTCGCAGCAGGCTCGCTTCTCGGGTGGTACCTGACGGGGAAGTGGCTGGACCCCGTGCGCCACATGGTGGAGGTGGCGAGCGCGGTGGCCAAGGGCGACCTCACCGAGACGCTGAGGATCGACTCCGCGGACGAGATCGGGGTGCTGGCCCGGAGCCTCCAGGAGATGGTCGCCAACCTCCGGCGCGTCGTGGACAACATCCAGGAGGCTTCCGTACAGGTGGCGTCCTCCGCGGGGCAGATCTCCGCCAACGCGAAGCTGATCAACCAGGGCGCACAGAGCCAGGCCCAGGCCGCCGAGGAGACGTCGACGTCGATGGAGGAGATGGCGGCCTCCATCCAGACCGTGGCCGGCAACGCGCAAAGCCTCGCCACCTACGTGGAAGAGACGAGCAGCTCCATCAACGAGATGGGAGCCTCGATCGAGGAGGTGGCCCGCTCGAGCTCGACCCTCGCGGGCACGATCACCGAGGCTTCGGCCACCATCGAGGAGATGACGGTCTCCATCGACCAGATGGCGAAGAACCTCGAGAACCTCGCGGGCACCGTGACCGAGACGTCGGCCACCGTGGAAGAGCTGACCACCTTCATCGCGTCCGTGGCCCACAACGCGGAGTCGCTGAGCCAGGCCGCCCAGAAGACGGCCCACACGGTCTCGGAGATGGCGGCGGCGGTCAGCGACGTGGCCAAGATCGCCGAGGAGGCCGACCGCATCAGCAAGCGGGCCTCCGACGACGCGCGCACCGGAGACGAGGCGGTCGGACGCACGATCGCGGGCATGCGCACGATTTCCGAGACCATGGAGAACACGGCCCGGGTCATCACGGGCCTGGGACGCCGCTCGCAGGAGATCGGCAAGATCCTGGAGGTGATCGAGGAGATCGCGGATCAGACCAACCTGCTCGCGCTCAACGCCGCCATCGAAGCCGCCCGGGCGGGAGAGGCCGGCCGCGGCTTCGCCGTCGTGGCCGACGAGGTGCGGAAGCTCGCCGAGCGCTCGGTGGAGGCGACCAAGGAGATCGGCGAGGTCATCCGCCAGGTCCAGGCGGAGACGGGGGACGCGGTCGAGACGGCCAAGGCGGGGGCGGCCGAGACCAAGGAGGGCATCAACCTCGCCGACAAGGCGGGCCTCGCCCTGCGCAGCATCATCGACTCGGTGTCGCGCTCCAGCCAGCTCATGGCCCAGATCGCCTCCGCGACCGCCAAGCAGTCCCTGGCCTCGGCCGAGGTGCTGCAGACGGTGTCGAACATGACCTCCGCGACCACCCAGGTCACGAGCGCGGTACGGGAGCAGGCGGAGGGGACCAAGCAGATCCGCCAGGCCATGGAGAACATCAACCGGATCATGACCCAGGCCGCCTACTCCACGAAGGAGCAGGCGGCGGGCGGGCGGCAGGTGCGGCTGGCGGTCGAGAACATGAACAAGATCTCCGGCCAGGTGAACATCGCGACCAAGGAGCAGGCGGACGGGAGCCGGCAGATCGTCCAGGCGGTGGACAACATGAACCGCATGACGCAGCAGGTGTCCTACGCGACCGCGGAGCAGAAACGGGGCGGGGAGCTGGTGGTGCGGGCGATGGAGAACATCTCGGAGATCGCCCGCGACAACCTCTCCACGGTGGAGGAGATGTCGAAAGCCACCGCCAACCTCGCCCAGCAGGCCGAAAACCTGGCCAAGCTCATCTCCGTCTTCCGCGTCCAATAGCGCGAGGCTTTTCCACGCAGAGGCCGCAGAGGTTCCGCAGAGGCCGCAGAGGACGAAAAATGAGCAACAGCCACAGCCGCGAGCGGAGCGGGATTCACTCCCGCGTAGCGAGCGGGGGTTCAAGGGGGCGCGCCGCAGCGCCCCCTTGCTTAATGAGGTTCTCTGCGGCCTCTGCGCGCTCTCTGCGGCCTCTGCGTGGAAAGGCAATTCCGCAATGACGTTGGACATTCAGGCGGCGCTGGAGTCGCTGCGCACCGGAGAGGAGCCCGTGCGCCGGCGCGTGGTGGAGGAGCTGGGCCGCTCGGGCGAGCCGGACGCCGTCACGCCGCTGCTGGTCGCGGTGGCGGACGAGAGCTGGCCCGTCCGGCAGGCGGCGGCCGAGGCGCTCGTGGCCTTCGACGAGGACGCGCTGCTCCCCCGGCTGGAGACCGCGCTGCGCAACGACGAAGATGCGGCGATGCGCAACGCGGCGATGGAGATCTACGTCAAGCTCGGGCCGCGGACGGGGGAGGCGCTGCTGCGCCTGCTCGACGACGCCGACGAGGAGGTGCGCAACTTCGCGGCGGTCATGCTCGGCGCCCGGCGCGAGCGCCGGGCGGTGGACCGGCTCATCGCCGCCCTCGGCGATGCCGACGTCAACGTCCGCCACGCCGCCGCGGCGAGCCTGGGCCAGATCGGCGATCCGAAGGCGGTGCTGCCGCTGGTCCAGGTGCTGCGCACCGAGCCGTGGTTGCAGTATCCGGCCATCGGCGCGCTGGGCGAGATCGGGGATCCGCAGGCGGAGCCCGCCCTCCTCCACCTGCTCGACGACGAGCTCCTGCGCGGCCCGGCCATGGAGGCGCTGGGCCGGCTGGCGGGACGGGAGGCGCTGCCCCGGCTCGTGCCTCATCTCTACGATCCCGACCCTCTGCTTCGGAACATGGCGATCCAGGCGGTGGTCGCCATCGAGCAGCGCGCGACCGCGAGCGGGGAGAGCCTCGACCCCGAGGTGCAGGCCGCGTTGCGCCGTCAGGGGCTCGTCGACCACCTTCTCGCCACCCTCGGCGACGACGAGCCGAACAACCGGCGCACCGCCGCCGTCACGCTGGGCTGGCT
>QHVJ01000376.1 GCA_003222275.1 Acidobacteriota bacterium
TCCGGCAGAGGTCGGACAGGATAGGCGGCGCTGATCGCTGATTGCTGATCGCCGACCGCTGCCGTATCCTTTCCGCGTGAAGGACGTCCTCGAGGCCGCGCTGCGCGCCGAGGAGACCGGCGCGCCGGCCGCCCTCGTCACCGTCATCGCCACCGAGGGCTCCACGCCCCAGAAGGCCGGGGCCAAGATGCTCGTCTACCCCGACGGCAGGATCGTCGGCACCATCGGCGGCGGCTGCGTCGAGGCCGAGATGACGTGGCGCGCGCGCCAGTCCATCGAGGCCCGCAAGCCCCAGGTCGCCTCGTACGACCTGACCCCGGACCAGGCCGGAGAGGACGGGCTGGTCTGTGGCGGCCGCATGCAGGTGTTCATCGAGCCCATCGAGGGGACTCCGACCCTGTGCCTCTTCGGCGCCGGGCACGTGGCCCAGCCGCTGGCCCGCATGGCCAAGGCGGCGGGGTTCCGCGTTCAGGTCGCCGACGACCGGATCAAGTTCGCCAACCGCGAGCGCTTCCCGGACGTGGACCTCCTGGTGGTCGAGGACTTCGCCGCTGCTGCCGCGCAGATGACGCTCGGCCCCAACACCTACGCGGTCGTGGTCACGCGGGGCCACAAGGGCGACGCCGAGGCGCTGCGCGCAGTGGTGGGCAAGGGGCTCCGCTTCGTCGGGCTTCTGGGGAGCCGGCCCAAGCTCGTGCATCTCGTCTCCGCCCTCGAGGAGTCCGGCTCGCCTCCGGAGGACCTGGCCGAGATCCACTGCCCGCTCGGCATCGAGATCGGCGCGGTGAGCCCGGAGGAGATCGCGGTCAGCGTGCTGGCCCAGATGATCGCGGTCAGGCATGCGGTGCCTCCGTCCGCGATCGCCCCCATGAAGATGGATCTGCCCGGGCGCCTGAAGGTCCGCCGCTAAGCGGCCCGGGATGGGGTCACGACCGGCGGGCCCGGTCCTGATCCGAGGCGGCGGTGAGCTCGCCTCCGCCGCCGCGCGACTGCTGTTCCTGGCCGGCTTCGAGGTCGCGGTGCTGGAGCGCGAGGCACCGCTGGCCGTGCGCCGCCGCGTGTGCCTCGCCGAGGCGGTGTTCAGCGGTACGGCGGTCGTGGAGGAGACCGCCGGCCGGCTGGTGCCGGCGTCCGGAATCCGCGCCGCCTGGGAGACGGGCGGGTTCGTGCCGGTGGCGGTGGACCCGGATGGGGTCAGCCTCGCCGAGCTGCAGCCCGAGGCGGTCGTGGACGGGCGCATGGCCAAGCGCGCTCCCGACACGCGGGTCGACCAGGCGGCGATCGTCGTCGGCCTCGGGCCGGGCTTCGTCGCGGGCGTGAACGTCCACGCGGTGGTGGAAACACAGCGGGGAGCGAGCCTCGGCCGTGTGATCTGGAGCGGGCCGGCCGAGCCGGACACGTCGGTCCCCACCCCGGTGGCCGGATACGCGGAGAGCAGGGTGCTCCGGGCCCCGCGGAGCGGCATCTTCCGCGGACGATGCCGGATCGGCGACCTCGTGCGGGCCGGAGAGCCCGTGGGGGAGATCAACGGTACGCCGGTGAGCGCGCCCATTGCCGGGCTTTTGCGGGGCCTGCTGGGTGACGGCGTTCCCATCGACGCGGGCATCAAGGTTGGGGACGTCGATCCCCGCGGGCGGCAGGTGGATCCGTCTGTCCTCTCTGACAAGGCCCGCGCCGTGGCCGCGGGTGTGCTCGAAGCCATCCTCCTTCGGCGCATGGGCTTGCGGGGCTCACCTCGTCCTTGAAGAGAAGCCCCGAAATAGGCTATTCTCAACGACAAAGTCGGCGAATGAAGCCGCGGTGGGATCTCTTCAACAAGACGGTCCTATTGATGGTCGTGTTCTGCCCGCAAATCGTTCTCGCCGGCCGCAAGGCTCCGGCGACGATCCCGCCGCTGACCGTCGAGCATCAGCATCCCTCGGGTGCGTTCCTGTTCCGCACGCCCGAGGGATGGAAGGTGCAGCCGATGCCTGCCGACCCCGACGTCCTCGAGGTGTGGGGCGGCGACCTCGGCCTGCGTTTCTTGTACCGCGCGGGAGAGGCCGGCTACGACAGCCTGCACGCCAACTGCATGCTCGAGCGCCTCGCGGGTCCGATGGATACCGCACCCCAGGTCAAGTACGAGTACGAGTACGTCGGCGGCCTCATCGGCAGCCGACGCGCGCTCGATTCGGCCTTCACCGTGCTCTACGACCAGCCCCGCCACGGCCACCGCGAGTGGCGCCAGCGCACGGTTACGGTGGTGGGCCAGGGCGACTCGCTCTGCGTGATGAGTTACATGCCTCGCGAGACGTGGAAGTCCTCTCCCCCCAGCCGGGCCCTCGTCGACTCCGTCCTGGCGAGTGTCACGTTCCGACATCCATGATGGAAGCGGTGCCGGCGGTCCTGCCCGCAAGCGCGGCGCGTCAACGCCGGCAGGTGTGGTCCGTCGGCGGCGGCAAGGGCGGGATCGGCAAGTCGTTGATCACCGCCGCGCTCGGCTACCAGCTCGCGCGCGTCGGCCGCAAGGTCGTGCTCGTCGACGCCGACCTCGGCGGGGCCAACCTCCATACCTGCCTCGGCCTTGCCGGCCCCTCCCTGACGCTGGGCGACTTCATCTGCCGCCGGGCCGACCGCATCGAGGACGTCATGGTGGAGACGGGCGTGCCCGGCCTGCGGCTCATCAGCGGGGCCTCCGATTTCCTCGGCGCCGCCAACATCAAATACGCGCAGAAGGTGAGGGTCCTGAACCGGATCCGCGCCCTCGACGTCGACATCATCCTCATGGACCTGGGCGCGGGCACCTCGTTCAACATCATCGATTTCTTCCTCGTGTCCGACGTCGGCATCCTGACCGTCGTGCCGGAGCCCACCTCCATCGAGAACGGCTATCGCTTCATCAAGAGCGCCCTCTATCGTCGCCTGCGCGGGGCCGCGACCAACGGCACCGTGCGGACGATCGTGGACTCGGCGCTCGACCACAAGAACCCGCTGGGCATCCGCACCCCGCTCGATCTCCTGGCGGCGGTGGAGCGCGAGGACCCGGCGTCGGTGCCGGTCCTCAAGCAGCAGTTGACCTCCTTCCATCCCCGCTTCGTGGTGAACCAGGTGCGGGACCCCTCCGACGTGTCGATCGGACACCAGCTCGTGACCGCCTGCGCACGCCACCTGGGCGTCAAGGCCACCTACGCGGGGTACGTGCCGTTCGACGACTCGGTGTGGCGCTGCGTCCGCCAGCGCCGCCTCTTCGCGTCGGCCATGCCCGATTGCCCCTCGGCGCAGAAGGTGCGCGAGCTGGCGCGCGGCCTCATGCAGGGGGAGAGCCTGGCCCTCACATGGTAGCGGTGCTCGTCGGGAACCACTACGAGGTGCTGGGCATCGACGCCCGCGCCACGCCCGAGCAGGTGGAGAGGGCCTACCGCTTCTGTCTCGAGATGTACGGCGACGCCTCGGTGGCGATCTACTCGCTGCTGGACCCCGACGAGCAGCGGCGGGCGCGGTCGCGAGTACAGGAGGCCTACGAGGTGCTGCGCGATCCGTTCCGGCGGCACGACTACGACGCGAGCCAGGGCTTTACCCGCCCGGGCGCGCCGATGCCGTCCCTGCCCCGCCCGGCGGCGGGCCCGGTGCCCGTGCGAGTTCCGCCGCCACCGCCGCCGCGTCTGGCTGCGCCCCAGGTTCTCGAGCCGCCGGTCGACGGCGCGGCCCTGCGCCGGTTCCGCGAGCAGCGCGGGATCAGCCTGAAGGACATCGCGGCCCGTTCCAAGATCGGCGTGCGCTACCTGGAGTACATCGAGGCGGACCGCCACGCCTTGCTGCCGGCGCCGGTCTACCTCCGCGGTTTCCTGCAGGAATACGCGCGGGCGACGGGCCTCGAGCCGCAGCGCACGGCCGAGGCGTACATGTCACGGCTTCGGCGGGCGTCGGAGCGCCAATAGCCGAGCATTTCACCGCTTCGATTACTTGCTCGTGGAGTCGACGGGGATCTCGGAGCCGCTGCCCGTAGCGGGACCTCGCTTGGGCCGGCGGACGGCCCTCACCTTCCCGCTCCTTCCTCCTCCGCAGAAGAACTGATCGCCGCCGTCGGACTCGAGCCCCGAAACCTCCACTCCGGGCGGCATCTCGATCTTCTCCAGGACCTCTCCCGTTCGCGGATCGACGCGCCTCAAATCGCTCTCGTCACCTTCCCAGGTGGCGTGCCAGAGCTCTCCGTCGATCCAGGTGACGCCGGTGACGAAGCGGCTCGACTCGATCGTGCGGAGGATCGCCCCTGTCTGGGGATCGACTTGATGGATCTTCCGGTCCCGATACTGCCCGACCCAAAGCGTCCCTTCGGCCCACGTGAGCCCCGAGTCGCCGCCGCCGCCGGGCGCCGGGATCGTGGCCAGCACACGGCCGGTCTTCGGATCGATCTTCTGGATGCGATCCTCGGCGAGCTGGAACAGGTGCTGGCCGTCGAAGGCCGTTCCGGCATGGGCGGCGACATCGATCGAGCGCAGCGTCTTCCCGCTCGCGGGATCGAAGGCGATCAGCTTGTCTCCCGCCGCGAACCAGACGTGCTGACCGTCAAACGTAACCCCATGCACGTGGTCGACACCCGGAAAGGGCCCGTACTCACGCACGATCTCGGCGGTTGTTCGACGCATGCTTCCATCCTAGTCAATGGGCAGCGGAGCGGGGAGTAACAAGGTCGTCGCGAATCCCG
>QHVJ01000377.1 GCA_003222275.1 Acidobacteriota bacterium
CCATCGCCGGGCAGAAGTACAAGGGGTTCGAGCGCGGTGAGTCCCTGATCCCGGTGCAGGAGCTGAAGCACCTCATGGACGCCAAGGAGCCGAGGCTGGTTGTCCTCGCCGTCGTCGAGCCGGTGTCCTACAAGGCCGGTCACATCCCCGGGTCAATCAACGTCTGGCGTCCGGACTACGAGCTGAAGGTCGGGGAGCCATACCCGTTCGATGGAATGCTGCTCGAGCGCGACGGTTTCCAGAACTTCGCCCGCGGCCTGGGCATCGACGACGACTCCAAGGTCGTGGTCTACGACGAGAAGTACGACGCGCCGCGCCTGTGGTGGGCGTTCTACCTGTACGGCAAGACCGATGTGCGCGTGCTGGACGGCGGGTATGCGGCGTGGAAGGCCGCCGGTTACGAGGCCGACCTGTCACTCGGCCGCGGCACGGGCGAAGGGACGGGGAACTTCACGGCCAAGCAGCGCCGCTCCGGCTGGGTGGCGGGTATGGACGACGTGCGGCGGGGCCAGACGTCGAAGCGGGTCCGCGTGTGGGACACCCGCGAGCCCGAAGAATGGAGCGGAGCACAGAAGAAGGGCAACGCCCGCCGGGCGGGTCATGTCCCGTGGGCGGCTTTCCAGAGCTGGAAGGAGTACCGGCAGGAGGTCGACGGAAAGCCCGCGGGCTTCAAGACGGCCGCGGAAGTCCAGCAAGTGATCGACAAGTTCAAGATGGATCCCCGCGACGACAACATCTTCTACTGCCATTCAGGCGTCCGAAGCACGACCGGCGTGTTCGTGCTGTACATGATGGGCTGGGATCCCGAGCGGCTGCGGAACTACGACGGCTCCTGGCTCGAGTGGAGCTACCACGAGCGGAACCCAGTTTTGACCGGCCAGTAGCTCAGGCCGGGCTATCAGGGTCACTCCCTTTCAGCTAGGCGGTCTGCGCCACGCCGGTCAGCACCCCGCCCGCTCGGCCGCTGCGATAGATCGCGTCGGTGACGGCCTGCACCTGGCAGGCGTCGGCAAAGGTGGGGACGGCGTAGGCGGTATCGGGCTGGCCCAGCAATTGGAGCCCGAGATGCACGTACTGCCAGCGGAAGTACTGCAGGTAGCCGTTGAGCAGGCCCGGCACCGTGTCGGTGTTGGCGTGGCCACCGCCCCCGGGGTTGGACAGGTGGACGTGCGTCCACCCGCGCTCGCGGTCGGGCGCTTCGGCGAGGCCGGCCCCGGACGGCCGGGTGTGCGAGTAGAACTTGAGGTAGCCCTGGTCCTCCAGCTCCCAGATCGCCGCGCCACGATTCCCGTGGATGGCGGTCTCGAAGAAGGCCTTGTGGCCGGTGGACGTGCGGTTCGAGCGCAGGCTGATCGCGGAGCCGTTATCGAACGACGCCACGGCGTCGAAGGCGTCGACCGCCTTGCCCTTCGCCCTTTCGTCGGAGCCGGCGATCATCCGCAGGTCCTCCCCATCGCCGTCGTAGACGCGGGTGTGCGCGGAGACCGCCCTCACCTTCCGCCCGAGCAGGAACTGGACGAGGTCGACCTGGTGCGCGCCCAGGTCCTCGATCACGCCGCCCAGGCCGTTGGCGGCGTCGAAGCGGTGGTTCGAGCGCCCCTTGCGGCCCCAGTCCTGCAGGAAGACCGAGGAGCCCTCGAAGTAGCCGGAGGCGCCGAGGATGAGACCGTCCTGGATGAGGCGCCGCGCCTCGAGCGCCCCGGGGGCGCCCTGGTAGCAGAAGGTCACCATGGTGGGGGTGCCCGCCTTCCTGGCCTCGCTCGCCATCTCGCGAGCCTCCTCGAGGGAAGCGCCCAGAGGCTTCTCGCAGACCACGGCCTTGCCGGCCCGCAGCGCCGCGATCGCCATCCCGTGATGTTCCCGGTTCGGGGTCGTGACGACCACCACGTCGGCCTTGCCGATCTCCGCCTTCCAGTCGGTTGCGGCCCGCTCGAAGCCGTAACGGACCTGGGTCTCCGCAAGCCGTTGCGCGTCCCGGCCTGCGATACAGGAGAGGACGAGCTCGATTCCTCGAGGCCGCAACTGCTGGTTCGCCTCGAGGATGGCGCGGGGATGGGCGACGCCACCCATGAAGCCCTGGCCGATGATGAGGACCTTGACCTTCTTCACGTTCAGGCTCCTCGCCCTATCGCCGCTTGCCGCGCCCGCCGCTCTTCTTCGCCGCCCGCTTCGGATGCGCAGGCGTCGTGCGCGCCTTCGGTGCGGAGGCCGATGACTTCTTGGCCTTGCTCGCGACGGGCTGGCCGGCGACGAGTGCGTTCAGCGCGTCCACCGCCTTCTTGCACTTCTTGGTGGCGGGCCAGGCGTCGGGCCAGAAGCACAGGTCGATCGTCCACCAGTCATGGGGGGACCCCGAGTGCGCGGCCAGCTCCTTCATCACCGGCGGGAAGTCGATGTTCCCCTCGCCCATCGGGTTGTGGGTGCTGGTGTGGTGGTCGTTGAGCGACCCGTCGCAGTCGATGACCTGGATGGCGTTGATCTTCCCGCGCAGCTTCTTCGCCAGGCCGAGGACGCCGTCCGCCGACACCTCCTTGGGGCCGCCCGTCTGTCGCAGCCCCATCACCCCGCAGGTGTACGCATGGCAGGTGTCGAACATGGCCCCGAAGTTCTTCTCCCCGACGGCGTCGACGAGGGCCACGATGTCGCTCGGCCGGTTGAACACGAAACCGGGCTCGAACTCCCAGGTGACCAGCATGCCCAGGTCGGCGCCCATCCGGCACACCTTCCGCCACGTCTGGGCCACCCGGTCCATGGCCACGCCCTTTTCCACGGTGTCGAGGATCTCGGGGGGCTGGACCGTGTCGACGCGGAAGAGCGTGATGCCGAGGTCCTTGGCGAACTCCATGTTCTTGCGGACGGTGGCGAGGTAGCTCCGGCCGCCGTCCTCGGCGTTCACGAGCTTCTCGCTCCACATGTCTCCGGCGATGCCCGAGAACTCGAGGCCGTTGGACTCCACGAGGTCGCGCAGGGTCTGGCGCGATTCCTTCGTGGGATGGTTGTCCGGCGTCGGGTGGGCCCCGAAGGCGCCCAGCTCCAGGCCGTCGAAGCCCATCTCCTTGAGCCCCGTCACCACCTCCCCGAACGGGACCGGGTTGTCCGCGTAGGGGCCGACCGAATACGCCCAGGTGCCGATGGACACGCGATGCATTGCCGTTCCTCCTTAGGTTCTTCCCGCCGGCTGCTTCTTCCAGTCGGAGACGTTCGGGTAGTCCTGGTCGGGCCAGACCTCGGGCCCGAAGTAGCGCAGGGTGACGAAGGGCTCGGTGCCCGTGTTCTCGACCACCACCCCCCGCACCGCCGCCTCGTGGGTGATGAAGACCTCGTCCATCGTCATCTGGCCGAAGCGCATCAGCACCGGGGTCTCCATCTCGTGGACCCCGATCCGGCCCTGGCCCTGCACGGCGATGAGCCCGGACGCGCCCGCATCCTTCACCGCGACCTTTGCCCCCGGCTCGACCGTCAGCTCCCGCGCGGAAAAGAGCTGCTGGCCGTGGATCCGGCCGTAGACGACCCAGCGGTCCACGAAACCATCGCTTTCCGAGTTCACGAGCGCGAGCGGCTCCAGGTAGCAGGCGTCCTTGAAGTGGGTCTGGGTGTTGAAGTCCCAATCAATGAGGTCGACGATGTAGTCGAGGTCCTGGTCCTTCCCCTTGGGCACATCCTTGACCAGCAGACTCCACGGCACGCACCGGCACTCGACCATGGACTGGAACATGGCGAAGACGTCACTGCCCCACTGCGGCTCATAGGTCAGGATCGAGCCCGGGGCGTGGAGCACCCGGGGCGGAATCAGCCATCCCGTTCCCGGCCGCAGACGGTAGGCCTTGCAGAGGTCGAGCATGCCGTTGTCGCCGCGGTTCCAATCCTCCAGGCACCGCCGCACCTGCGACTTCGTGGTGCCCGGCTCCAGGCCGTAGTAGGTGTGGGGGAAGTTGTTGCCCGTGTTGTTGAGCTGAGGCGGGAAGTAATAGCTCTCGGGCTTGCCCTGCTGGCCCACCTCCTTCGCCTGCTCGTCGTCCTGGTGCATGTGGCAGGGGATGGGGCCGAGGTTGTCGAAGAACTTGGAGTAGACCGGCCAACGCCGATACTTCGACCAGATCGCCCGGCCCACGATGCGCTCGCCCTCCTGCTGGACGGCCTCGCGAAGGGTGAAGCGACCACCCGCGTGCACGACGTAGGAAAGGCCCTCGTCATCGCCGCGGTTCTCGTTGGCGGCCTCGGTCGTGGACCCGAGCCACCGCTCGTCGATGCCTCCGCGGTGGGCGCCCAGCGCGTAGTAGTCGTCCGGATGCAGCTTCAACCGCCGCCCCGGAGTGAGGAACGACCTCGGCACCCAACAAGGCGCCAGGCGCAGGACGCCTTCTCCCTCTTCGATCGCCCTTCGGGGGTCGGGCTTGGAGGAGACTTTCGGAACCTCGGTCAGTTTCGTCATCTTGCATCCGCCGACGCCTTCAGACGGATCTCCTTGAACTGGACCATCA
>QHVJ01000379.1 GCA_003222275.1 Acidobacteriota bacterium
GGGTGATCGACCACAGCACCACCACCGCCGAGGCGGCGGGGCACACGGGCGGCCGGCTGGGCCACGGCGGGGACCTCGTGTACCGCTGGGGAAACCCCAGGGCCCACGGGCGTGTCGACCTGACGCAGCAGCTCTATGGCCAGCACAACCCGGGCTGGATCGCCAGCGGGCTGTCGGGCGCCGGCCACATCCTGGTCTTCAACAACGGCGACGTGAACGCGCGGCCGTACTCGACGGTGGTCGAGCTGGCGACGCCCGTGCGCGACGACGGCTCCTACCCGTACGACCCGGAGACGGGGTATGGCCCCTCGACGCCGTCCTGGCAGTACAACCCTCCGACCAGCTTCTTCGCGAGCATCATCTCCGGCGCGCAGCGTCTACCCAGCGGCAACACGCTGGTGACCGATGGGCCGGCGGGGCACTTCTTCGAGGTCACGCCCGACGGCCAGACGGTGTGGTCCTACCTCGTGACCGACACCGCCGGCGCGAACGGCTACCTCGTGTTTCGCGCCGTCCGCTACGAGGCAGGATATTCGGGCCTCGTCGGACGCACGCTGGAGCCCCAGGGAGTGCTGAAGATCCCCGCCATCCCGGCCCAATCGCGCGCGAACCCGAAGCTGTACTAGCGCCCGCTCCGCCTCGCATCCAACGCCTTGGACGTTGTGGGAAAATGAGCGAGGATGCATCCTGGCCTGGCCGGGAAAGGGGGACGCCGATGACCCGTCGGTTCGTGCGTTACGTGACCTCGCTGGCGGCTGGAATGGGAGTGGCGCTCCTGCTGGCGCCGCCTGCGGGGGCGCAGACCAGGGTGACGGGCGGTGTCCGAGGCAAGGTCGTCGACGAGCAGGGCGCAGGCGTGCCCGACGTCAAGATCGACATGGACTTCCTGGGCGAATCCCGCCAGAAGATCGCGAAGACGCAGCAGAGCGACAAGAAGGGCGGCTTCGTGCGGATGGGGCTGCTGGAGGGCCGCTGGAAGTTCACCTTCGCCAAGGAGGGCTTCAAGACCTACGTCATGGAGATGGACATCTCGCTCGGCGGGTTCTCCGAGTCGCCCGACGTCGTCCTGCATCCCGGCGGTTCGGCGGCGGCGCCGGCGGCTTCCGGCCAGCCGGTGGCGGCGGTCCTTCCCCCGACGCCCGAGTCGAACAAGGCGGGCGAGACCTACACGAAGGCGGTCGAGGCGGCCCAGGCCGGACGATACGACGAGGCGGAGCCGATGCTGAAGGAGATCCTCGCGCAGTTCCCGGACCTCGCGCCCGCGCACTACAACCTCGGCTACGTGTACCAGAGGAAGAAGGACTGGAAGGCCGCGGAAGCCGAGTATCAGCGGGTGACCGAGCTGGAGCCGACGAAGAGCGACGCGTTCCTGGCCCTGGCCGCCGTGCGCGAGATGGACGGCCGGATGCAGGAGGCCGCCGACGGCGTGCTCGCCGCCGCGCCGAGCTTCGCGCAGGACGCGAAGTTCCAGTTTGCGGCCGCGATCATGTGCCTGAACGCGGGCAAGAACGCGGAAGCCGAGGCGGGGCTGAAGAAGGCCGCCGAGCTCGACCCCGCCAACCCCGAGCCGTACTTCCACCTGGCGACGATCGCGGTCAGCACGAACCGGGTGCCGGAAGCGGTGGGGCTGCTCGAGAAATACCTGGCGATGAGCGGCCAGGTTCCCGCGAATGTCGAGACCGCGAAGGCATTGCGGGCGGCACTGAAGAAGAAGTGAGGCGCGCCGCGGCGCGGCGCCGCCGTCAGTTCTTCGGCGGCGGCTCGTCCGCCTCGCCTCCCACCGACTGGGGGCCCGAGCGGGCCGTGCGCCGCGCCTTGTCGAGCTTGATGAACTCGGCGCGCTCGCGGGCGGCCTCCTCGGCCCGGCCCGCCTTCGCATAGGCGCGGGCCAGCGAGAAGCGGACCTCGGGGCTGTCCGGGGCCAGCCGCCGGGCCGTCTCCAGCGAGTCGATCGCCTTGTCGACGTCGCCCGTCTGGAACTGGATCCGACCCAGCGCATGGTGGGCGGCGAAGAGGTTCGGCGCGAGCTGGGCCGCCTGCTCCGCGTAAGGCCTCGCCTCGTCGTACTTGCCTTCCTTCAACAGCTCGTACGCGATCTGGAGCATCGCGTGGTGGTGGCTCGGCGAAGTGCGCAGCTCGCGTCGGAACTCCTCCAGGCCCGCCTCCGGTTGGTCGCGCACCAGGAAGACGCCGTACGCGTAGTGCACGTTGGGTGCGTTGGGATATCGGGAGACCAGCTCCTCGAAGGCCAGGCGTCCCGCCGGCGTGGCGCGGCCCTTGGCCTGATGGAAGCCGGCCCGGCCCGCCATGAGGATCATCTCGCGGCGGTCCACGGGCATCTCGCTCGGGAGCATTGGCATGCGAAGCACGCTGAGGCCGAAGGCCTCGATCACGCCCTGCGTGTCCTTGTTCCGCCCCGCGAAGTCGCGCAGGACCTCGAAGGCCAGCTCGTACTGCTCGAAGCGGTTGAGGAGGACGGCAAGGTTGTAGCTGGCGACCGACATCACGTCGGGGCTCGAGATGCCCAGCTCGCGCGCGGCCTGCAGCTCCTGGAGCGCGCGCTCGTAGTTCTTGAGCTGGAATTCGCACAGGCCCTTCAGCGCCAGCACCAGCCCGTTCCTGGGATCGGCCTGGACGAGCCGCCGGAACTCGTCGCGCGCTTCCTCGTAGCGGTCGTTGTCGTGGAGGAGCGTGCCCAGGAAGAAGCGGCCCTCGAACCACGCGGGCTTCAGCTTCAGGGCCTCGCGGTAGTACTGGATCGCCTCGTCGTAGCGGCCGGCCTCCTTGGCCGCCGCCGCCTTCTTCACGATCGCGTCGAAGGCGGACGATGGAGCCGGTTTCGCGCGGGGAGCGGCTGCTCGCGGCGCCGTCTGAGCGTCCGCACCCGCGGGGACGGCGTGGGCGGCGGCGAAACCCGCGGCCATGAACCACGCGAGCCGCGCGCCGCGCCCCGACATGACGGCCCTCACGGCTTGACGGCCGGCGCGAGGGTTTCGCCGGCGCCGAGCTCGCGGCCCTGCTTCTCCTGGAAGAGCTTCGCGACGGTGGCGCGCTCCTGCTCCGCGAGGTCCTTCTTCTTCAGCCGGTAATAGACCGTGGCCAGGAGCACGTGGGCCTGCACGTAGTCGGGAACGGCGGCGGTGACCGCGGTGAGGGCCTTCTCGGCCTCCTCCATCCGGCCCGTGGCCACCGCGAGGCTGCCGAGGCCGTACAGCACGCGCGGATCGTTGGGGCGGAGGCGGCTGGCGCGGCGCAGGTGGTCGCCGGCCTCGTCGAGCTTGCCCTCGTCCTTGAGGAGCAGGCCCAGGTACAGGTTCGAATCGAAGTCGTTGGGGTTGTTGGCGAACTCGCGGCGGAAGGCGTCGGCGGCATCGCTCCGGCGGCCCGCCTCCATGAGCGCCATGCCGTGGAGGCTGTGCACCGTCGGCAGCTTCGGGTCGAGCTGCGCGGCGCGCTCGAGCTCGGCGAGCGCGCTCGGCGCGTCCTTGCGGCGCAGGTGGGCCACGCCCATCAGGAGCCGGACGGGCGCGGTATCGCCCTCCCGGAACAGGCGGTCGATGAAGACCTGGCCTCGCTCGAGCTCGTTGCGCCGGAGGAGGGCGGTGCCCAGGAGGTAGGCGTAGAGGCGGTCCTGCCCGAGGTCGGCCTCGTGGGGCTCGAGCAGCGCGACGACACCCGCCTCGTTCCCCATCTGCAGCCGGCAGTCCGCCAGGAGAAGGATGGCCGCCCGATGCGCCGGGTCGATGGAGAGGACCTGCTCCAGCTCCCGAGCGGCGTCCGGGACCAGCGCCGATTTGTAGAGCGCGAGCGCCAGGTTGAACCGTACGCCCGCATGGCTGGGATCGACCTCGAGCGCCCGCCGGTACTCGCGCACCGCCTCGTCGTATCGTCCGAGCCGGACGTAGGCGGCCCCGAGGTTCGAGCGGGCGTCGATGCGCTGCGGCTCCCTGCCCAGGGCGTCCTGATACGCCTCGATGGCTCCCAGGACGTCGCCGGACTGCTGAAGCTGAACGCCCTTCGCGAACGACTCTTCGGCCGTGAGAGGAGCCGGCGCCGGCGGGGCCGGGGTCTGCGCCAGGACCGTGGCGGGAATCGTCGCCAGGGCGAGGAGGAGACCGATGCGCATCGAAGGAGCGGGGGCCTACTCCGTGACGGTGAAGGCGGCCTGCCGCGTATCGATGCCGCCTCCGGTCGTGGCCGTGACCTTCAGCGTGTAGGAGCCCGCGGGGAAGCTCTGGAGGGGCAGGGCGCCCGCGTACTGGATCCGGCCGGTCGCATCAGGCGCCGGCAGGTTCGCCGTCACCCGGCCTGCCCCCTGGCCGCCACGGTAGACCTCGATCGTGGCCTGGGCCGGCGGCACCGCGTCCTTGACGCCGTAGAGGGTGAAGA
>QHVJ01000378.1 GCA_003222275.1 Acidobacteriota bacterium
CAGATGCTCCACGAGTGGAAGACCGACGACCCGCCGGGGTATTCGGTCTACCTGCTGCCGACGGGCAACCTCCTGCGGGCCAACTCGATCGCCGATCGGCCGTTCTCGGCCGTGCTGGGAAGCAACGGGGGGCGGGTGGAGATGCTCGACTGGGACGGCAACGTCGTGTGGCGCTACGACTACGCGACGACGGCCGGACAGCAGCACC
>QHVJ01000380.1 GCA_003222275.1 Acidobacteriota bacterium
CCCAGGGCTTGGCGACGAAGTCGCGCGCCCCGCGGCGCATCGCCTCCACCGCCAGCTCCACGCTCGCCCACGCCGTCATGACGACGACCGGCAGCGTCCAGTCGAGGGCCTGCAGCCGGGTGAGCAGGTCCAGGCCCTCCTGGCCGGAGGTCGTGTCGCGCGCGTAGTTGAGGTCGATGAGAGCGACGTCGACCTCGCGCTTCTGGAGCGCCGAGAGCAGCTCGGCGGGCGAGGCCGCGGTCTCGATCGCGTAGCCCTCCGCCTTCAGCAGCAGGCGCAGGGCCTCACGCACGTCGGCCTGGTCGTCGGCGACGAGGACGCGCGCGGGCGGGACAGCGTTCTTCATCGCGTCTCCCTGATGATTGTAAGCCGGCGCTCTCACTCGCGCCGCAGGGCCACGGCGGGGTCGAGCCGCGCGGCGCGGCGGGCGGGGAAATAGCAGGCGACCGCACCCACCGCCGCCAGCAAGGCCGCGGCGCCGGACGTCGTGAGCGCATCGTGAGGCGCGACGCCGAAGAGCAGCGTCGAGAGCGCCCGGCCCACGGCGAACGATCCCGCCACCCCGACGGCGAGGCCGGCCAGCACCGGCCTCAGGCCCTGGCCCACGACCAGGCCGAGTATGTCGGTCCGGCGGGCGCCGAGCGCCATGCGTACTCCGATCTCCCGTGTCCGACGGCCCACGAGGAAGGCCATCACGCCATAGGTCCCGAGCGCGGCCAGGGCGAGCGCGGCCAGGGCGAAGGCCGAGAGGAGCTGCATGCCGAAGCGTGGCCCGCCGAGGGCAGCCTGGACGACCGAGTCCATCGACGTGATGTCCTCGGTGAGGAGGTCGCGGTCCATCCCGCGGACGATGGCGCTCACGGAAGAGGCCGCGGCCAACGGATCCCCGGTCGTCCGCACGACGAGGTGCCGGGGTCCGTAGGGCGACTGGAGATAGGAGAGGTACAGATCGAGGCGGGACGCTTGCAGCTCGCGATAGCGAGCGTCGCCGACGACGCCGACGACGGTGAGCCACGCCAGGTGATACGGCGACTCCGGCAGCGGGATCTTCAGCCGCTTGCCGATCGGGTCCTGTCCCGGCCAGTAGCGCCGCGCGAAGTCCTTGCTCACGATCGCCACGCCGGGCATGCCTTCGGCGTCGCGGTCGGTGAAGTCACGTCCGCGCAGCAGAGGCGTGCGCATCGTGCCGAAGTAGCCCGGCGTCACCGATTCCAGGTTGACGTGGGGGTTGCGGCGGCTGTCGGCGTCCGACTGGCCCTCCACCGTGAAGGACCAGTCGTTCCCCATCTGGCCCCAGAGAGGGCGGAGGAACACGCCGGCGGAAGCCTCGACGCCGGGAAGGCGGTCGATGCGCTCGACGAGCCTCTGGTAGAGCGAGCGCCATTCCGCCGGCTTCGCGTACTTGCCGTGCGGAGCGGCCACCTCGAGCGCCAGCACGTGGCGAGGGTCGTAGCCGAGGTCCACCCGGCGCAGGTTCTGGAAGGTCTGGGCCATGAGCCCGGCGCCCGCGAGCAGGACCAGGGCCACCGCCGCCTCCGCGCCGACGAGCAGGCCCTGCAGCCTTCGCTGCGCGCTCCCCGGTCCCGCCGTGCGCGCACCGCCCTCCAGGGCGACCGTGAGCGAGGGCCGCGAGGCCAGCAGCGCGGGAGCGAGCCCGGCCACCAGCGCCGCGCCGGCAGCGAGCGCCACCGTGAAGGCGAGCACGCGGGCGTCGATGGTCGCATCCTGCAGCCGAGGCACATCCGCGGGAACGAGCGCGACGAGCGCATCCAGGCTCCACTGCGCCAGCAAGACCCCGCCCGTGACGCCGGCGAGCGTGATGAGGGCGCTCTCGCAGAGGAGCTGCCGCACGAGCCGGCCGCGGGACGCGCCGAGGGCCAGGCGCACGGCGATCTCGCGCTGGCGGTCGGCGGCGCGGGCCAGCAGCAGCGCCGAGACGTTGGCACAGGCGACGAACAGCACGAGGAGCACGGCCGTGAGCAGGACGACCAGTGCGGCCCGGGCGGGGCCGAACAGCTGCTCCGCAAAGGGCGTCACCACCGCCGCGGTCGCTGCCGCATCGGGGTTGTCCCTGGCGAGTCGGGCCACGATCCCGTCCAGCTCCACCCGCGCCTGGGCCAGGCGAACGCCCGGGGCGAGACGGCCGACGACGATCGCCCAGTAGACGCCGCGGTTGGCCACTGCCTCCGGTATGGCCGGCACGACCGGCGTCCACATCTCCGCCTTGGGCGGATACCGGAACGCCGGCGGCATCACGCCGACCACCTCCATGGGCGTGCCGTCCACCACGATCTTCCGGCCGACGACGGCGCGGTCCGCGCCGAACCGGCGTTGCCAGAGACCGTGACCGAGAACGGCCACCCGGCTCGCGCCCGGCCGGTCGTCGACGGGCCGGAGGGGCCGGCCGAGGAGGGGCCGGGCGCCGAGCACGTCGAAGAAATTTCCCGAGACGAGCCGTCCCTGGACCTGCATCGGCTCGTCGCCGGCGAGCATGAAGCCCTGGTTGACCGAGGGGATTATCGCCATCGACTCGAACGCGCGCGCCTGCTGCCGCCAGTCCAGGTAGTCCGGGTAGGAGACCTCGACGAACGGCACGCTGTTGTCGGGGCTGCGCTGCCAGGCCACGACGAGCCGGTCGGCGTCGGCGAAGGGCAGCGGGCGGAGCAGCACCGCGTCCACCACGCTGAAAACGGCGGTGCTGGCGCCGATGCCCACGGCGAGCACGGCCACCGCGACCACGACCAGCAGCGGCCGGCTCCGCAGCGACCGCGCGGCGTACTTGAAATCCTGGCCGAGGCCGCGCCCAAACGTCATTCGTCAGCGCCCGCCCGAGGGCGCCATCCGTCAGCCGCCGAAGGCGGCGGCATCATTGGACGATCCAGCCGTCGCGGAGGTTGATCACGCGGTCACCGTAGCCGGCGTTCACCTCGGAGTGGGTCACCTGGATGATCGTGGTCCCCTCGGCGTTGAGCTTCTTGAACAGCTCCATGATCTCCCGGCCCTGATCGGAGTGCAGGTTGCCCGTCGGCTCGTCGGCGAGGATGACCTTCGGGTTGGCCACCACGGCGCGTGCCACCGCCACCAGCTGCTGCTGGCCGCCCGAGAGCTGGCTCGGGTAGAGATCCTTCTTTCCGACGATGTGGAAGCGGTCGAGGACGTCGGCCACGATCGCCTGCCGCTCGCTCCGCTTCACGTCGCGGTACGAGAGCGGCACCTCGAGGTTCTCGTAGACGGTGAGGTCGTCGAGCAGGTGGTAGCTCTGGAAGACGAAGCCGATGTTGCGCTTCTGCAGCTCGAGCCGCTCCTTCTTTCCCAGGCGGTGGACGGGCTGGTCGAGGAAGACGAACTCGCCCGTGAACGCCCCGTCGTGCATCCCCAGGATGTGGAGGAGGGTGGACTTGCCCGCTCCCGAGGGACCCATGATCGACACGAACTCCCCGGCCCTCACCTCGGCGTCGATGCGGCGCAGGACGTAGACCTTTCCGCCCCCCTGGTCGTAGGCCTTCTCGAGATTGCGAAGCTGGATCATCCGCTCCTGCAGACCAAACGACGTGCCACGGCCATGCCGGCCGGGCGCGCTTTGGCATCAGCGGTTTAAGTCTCTTGCCGACGATACGTCAGACGGCGGCTGTCCGCTCGTGGGACGTCACTTTCCCAGGGTCGAACAAGCTCCGGCCGGGTCGCAATTCGGCTCGCAGTTGACCGATCGCTCCCGAGGGCGTAAGGTATCTGTCGAGCGCGCACCGGCCGGAGTCCCTCGGGCCGGGCGTTGGCTCTTTGAGAGGGCGGGATGGAAAAGAGGGAGACGGAGCCTCCTTCGTTCGGCAACGCCGAGCGGCTCGCCGAGGTCCTGAAGGAAGGCGAGGGTCGTTTCGAGCGGCTGGTCGAGGGTCTTCCCGTCGGCGTCCTGATCCACGATCCCCGCGCCGAGATCCTTTTCGCGAACCCCGCCGCCGCCGAGATGCTCGGCCTGCCCATGGCGGCGCTCCTCGGCAAGACGTCGATGGACGCCGGCCAGTTCGCGCTGCACGAGGACGGCAGCCCCTTCCCGGGTGAAGACCATCCGGCTCCCGTCGCCCTCGCCACCGGCCGCCCCGTGCGCAACGTGGTCGTGGGCTTCCGGCGGCCCGCCCGCCAGGACGTCGCGTGGCTCCTGGTGAGTGCCGAGCCGCAGCTCCGTCCCGACGGCTCCGTCGCGCGCGTCGTGTCGACGCTCATCGACATCACGCCCCACCGCCAGGCGACGGAGAAGCTGGCCGAGAACGAGGCGCGATATCGCCAGCTCGTCGAGACGGCCCACGACATCATCTACCGCACCGACGCGGACGGATACTTCACCTACGTCAACCCTGTCGCCTCCCGCGTGCTCGGCTACGCTCCGGAGGAGCTGGCGGGCAAGCACTACCTCGAGATGATCCGGCCCGACCACCGGGCGCGGGTGCAGGAGCACCTGCGCCGCCAGTACTGGCAGCAATCGGCCAGCAGCTATGACGAGTTCGTGGCCCTCGCCCGGGACGGGCGCGAGATCTGGATCGGCCAGAACGTCCAGCTCATGCGCCAGGAGGGGCAGGTCGAGGGCATCCAGGCCGTGGCGCGCGACATCACCGAGCGCCGGGCGGCCGAGGAAGCCCTCGAGCAGGAGCGGCGCCAGCTCCGGGACATCGTCGCCCACGCGCCGGTGGCCATGGCCATCCTCGACCGCGAGGAGCGCTGGCTCGCGCACAGCCAGGAATGGCTGCGCTTCCCGCGCATGCCCGAGAACTATCGGGAGGGCGTGACGCGGGCGCTGCACGGAGAAGTGGTGATGCGGGACGAGGACACCGTCGCCTTCGACGACGGCGCCCGCATGTACGTGCGCTGGTCGGCGCACCCGTGGCGGCATTCCTCGGGCGAGGTCG
>QHVJ01000220.1 GCA_003222275.1 Acidobacteriota bacterium
CGTGCCGTCGGGTCGGCGTGTAGTACCACTCGGTCTTGCCCCAGTCGAGCTCGTCCTCTCGCGTCGACAGCCAGTAGAAGTTGGAGCTGAGCGGGCGGCCCGCGGCGTCCTCGAGCTTCATCCGGACGAAGTACGTCGTCGTCAGGTCGGGGAGGATGGGGAGGGCGAAAGCGCGCGCGACGCCGTCGGCAGCCACGTCCACGGCGGCCTCTTGCGAGAACTTCGACGCGAGGTTCAGGTCGAAGACCTCGGCCGACACCTTGAGGCCCGTGAAGCGTTGCGGCAAGTCGTTCACCACCGCCACCGAGCGGTCGTCGTACGAGTACTGTACGTGCACCGGCTCGCACGCCTTCTTGGTCCCGTAGTAGCCGCCGCCCGGACGCAGGAAATAGTCGTAGAGGTGCCAGATCATCGATGGCCAGGCGTTGTTGAGCATCCACTGGATCACGCCGGTGGAGGTGTACTTGTTGCGTCCGTACCCCTCGAACATCGCGCGCTGGCCTTCGTAGGCGAGGGCCTGGGCCTTGCGCGCGTAGTCCTCGGCGCCGGTGGCCTTTCCATAGCGGCCTTCGAGCGCGTCGGTGAAGAGCCGGAGGTCCTTGAACTCGTCTCCGCCCGCGTGAAAGCGCCAGAAGTCGTCGATCGGCCACAGGTGGTCGGGGGGGAGCATCTGCCTCAGGCTCTCGATGGGCGGCACCGCCGCGCCGGGGCCGATCTCCGTCGCAAACCCGAACGCGCCCCCGTGCTTGGCGTCTGTCAGCCAGTACGGCGGCGGCACGTAGTCGTAGGGCCCGCTCATCTTCACGCCGCTGGGGCCGCTCATCGGTCCGGGGGCGCCGGTGCCGCTCGACAGCACCGGCTTGTCCCATTCCGCCTTGGCCAGCACGTCGAGATACTCGCGCTCGACGTCCGCGGGCGGCGGGTAATCGCTGCCGTTGAACCAGGCCAGCACGCTGGGGTGGTTGCGCATGCGCAGGATCTGGTCCCTCAACGACGCGGGCGCTACCCGGTGGTCCTCGGCGTCCCACTTGTCCCACTTCTCCCACTGGTCGCAGCAGCACCAGCCCGGCATGAGGAGGATGCCGTTGCGGTCCGCGGCCTCGTAGAACTCCTCGCCTTCGAGCTTGCCCTCCAGCCGGATGGTGTTGAGGCCCATCTCGCGCACGTAGCGCATCTGCGCCGCGAGGCGCTCCGGAGTCACGGGCCGCAGGAGCATGTCCGAGGCCCATCCGCCGCCGCGGATGAGGATCGGCCGGCCGTTCACCTTGAAGAGTCGATGGCCCTTGTCCGTCAGCTCGGAGCTCATCTGCTGGATCCCGAACTGCACGTCCTGCCGATCGGAGGTGTCGTCTCCCGCCACCGCCTCCAGGGTGAGCGTGTAGAGGTCCGGGGGCCCGTACCGGTACGGCCACCAGATCCGCGGCTCGGCCACGCGCAGGCCCGCCGCCTCGGCCGGCGTGAAGCGCAGCGTCGTGCGTTCCCGCGGCGCGAGCCGGACCGCTTTCTCGAACGCGATCGCCTCGATCTTTCCCCGCACGACGCCGCTCACCGCCCGGTCGGTGACGTTCCAGACCTCGGTGGTGACGGTCAGGCCCGCGGGCGCGAGCGACGGAAGCGGGAGCTGGCTGACGACGTGGGGGTGCCGCAGGGCGATCGGACCGCTGTGGGTCAGGTACACGTCTCCCCACAGGCCCATGTTCTTGTCGGCGGGGGTGGGGTTCCAGTCCACCCACATGAACGCCAGGTCCTCCGGCTCGGGGGCGAAGACCTCCACCGCTACCGCGTTGGGACCCCCGGTCCGCACCAAACGCGTGACGTCGAATTCGTGGCGCCGGAACGCGCCCGCGACCTCGAGCGCGCCCCCGACGCGCTCGCCGTTGAACCAGACGTTGGCCCGGTAGTTGATGCCGTCGAAGTGGAGCGCGAAGGAGCGGGGCGAGAGCGCCGGCGGCATCGTGAACTCGGTCCGGTACCACCAGGAAGGCTTGAACGGGCTGTCGGCGGGCATGGGCAGGAGCGTGAAGCGCTCGCCGATGGGGTACGTCGTACCCGGGATCGCGCGCAGGTTCATGGCGAAGTACGGGTCGCGGTACGTGCCGTTCTCGACGAGAGCGCCCACCACCGTGTTCGGCACCGTCACCTTGTACCAGTCCTTGGGCCTGTATCCGGGCTTGGAGAGGGTCGCCCCCTTCTCGGCGACCTGCGCCGAGGACTGGATCGTCCAGCCCGATCGCAGGGGCAGGCGCTCCTCGGCGCCGGCGGCGGCGGGAATCGCGAGGGCGAGGAGAGAGGCGGCGAGGAACGGCCAGGTCCGCTCGAGGCGCGCCTTCAAGAGGAACGCTCCGACGCCGGCGGCCAGCGTGAGCAAGCCGACGGCGGCGTATCCCCATCCCGACGTCACGAAGATGTAGGCCCAGCCCACGAACGCGATGACGGCCGGAACGGGATACAGCCACATCTTGTACGGACGCGCCGAGTCCGGGAGCCGCTTCCGCAGCAGGGGCAGGGCCACGACCTGCCCCATGAACTGCACGATCACCCGCGTGGTGATGAGGGCGGTGATGACCTGGTCCAGGGTGAAGAAAGACGCCACGATCGACACCGCGCCCAGCACGTAGAGCGAGACGTCGGGGAAGTTCTTGGTGGGGTGGACGCGCGCGAACGCCCGGAAGAAGTCGCCCTGCACGGCGGCGGCGAAGGGGATGCGAGAGTAGCCGAGAAGCAGGGCGAACACGGATCCGAAGGCCGTCCACAGGATCATCAGCGTCACCAGCACGGCCGCGGTCCGGCCGTGGAGGCGCTCCATGAACTCCGACACCACGAACTTGGAGGCGAGCATCTCCCGCCACGGAATCACCCCGAGCAGCGAGAGGTGGAGCAGGAAATAGCCCACCGCGCAGCCGAGGATCGAGAAGAGGATCGAGCGCGGGATCACCTTGGCGGGCTCCCGGACCTCGTCGCCGATGTAGCAGATGTCGTAGTAGCCGAGGTAGTCGTAGATCGCGATGAGGGCGGCGCTGCCCAGGCCGAGGACGAACCCGCGGTTGAAGGTAAAGGCGCCGGGGGGGAAGTCGAACGCCCGCGCGGCATCGAAATGGCCCAGGCCACTGGCGAGGATGGCCACCATCGTCGCCACCGTTCCCGCCCACAGCGTCACCGTGATCCGGCTCAGGAACGTGATCCGCCGCGCGAGCAGGATGACGGCGAGCAGACCGACGCCCGCGCCCACGAAGCGATCACCGCCCTTGGCGAGCCCGGGCCAGAGGTAGCCGGCGTACTGGCCGAAGCCGATGAGCCCGGAGGCGATCTCCAAGGGGCCGCTGAGCACGAACGACCAGATGAACAAGAA
Organism: Acidobacteriota bacterium; assembly: GCA_003222275.1. GTDB lineage: Bacteria > Acidobacteriota > Vicinamibacteria > Fen-336 > Fen-336 > AA32. The sequence goes on from QHVJ01000220.1 coordinate 3,350, forward strand.
GGCCATCAGCCGCCCCCACTTCGCCGGGCCGTAGGCCTCGCGCAGGAAACGGTAGCTGCCCCCCGAGCCGGGAAGGGCGGCCCCCAGCTCGCTCCACACCTGCCCGTCGCAGAGCACGATGAGCGCGCCCACCCACCAGCCGAGCAGCGCTTGCGGGCCGCCCATGGCCGCCATGAGGAGGGGGATCGTGATGAACGGACCGACCCCGACCATGTTGGCCATGTTGAGGGCGGTCGCGTGGAGAAGGCCGAAGCCGCGGGTGAGGTGCGGGGCGGCGGGAGCGGCCGGCGGGTTCGAGTCCATGATCTCCGGTACCTCGCTTCGTCGGCTGCGGGCGGAGCCTATTTCAGCCGCCCGATCGCGTCAAGACGCGCTCCGCTCAACAGACGCGCTCCGCCTTGCTCCGGCGGCGCGACCCCGCTAAGCTCTCGTGAAGATCCATGGAACGTGGTCGAGCCCTGACGCTCCGCCCTGCCGCGGAGGTGGGGGCGGGTGACGCCGGCCATCTGCGCCGGCTGAACCTGCAAAGGATGCTGGCCGTCGTCATGAGCCAGCCCACCCCCTTCACCCGGGCCGAGCTCATCGAAGCGACGGGCCTTTCGGCTCCCACCGTCGGGAGCCTGGTCGCGCACCTCGTGCGCAGCGGCGTCGTGCGCGACCTGGGGGCCGGGCCCTCGCGCGGCGGACGCCGGCCGGCGTGCATGGAGTTCAACGCCCGCCACGGCTTCGTGGCCGGCATCGACCTCGGCCCCACCCGCACCCGGCTGGCCGTGGCCGACCTGCGGGGCGAGCGGCTGGCCCACGAGGTGATCCCGACGCCGGCCGCGCCCGACCCCGCCGCCATGCTCAACCGCGTCGCCGACGCGCTGCGCGGGCTGCTGCGCGAGGCCCAGGCACCCCCCGAGCGGCTGCTCGCGGTGGCGGCCGGCGCGCCCGGCGCCGTCGACCGCGGCCGCGGCAGCGTCTCGTGCGCGCCGAACCTGGAAGGGTGGAACGAGGTCCCCATGCGCGAGATCCTCGAGCACGCGCTGGGGACCGCGGTGGTCGTCGAGAACGACGTCAACCTCGCCGTGCTCGGCGAGCACTGGCGGGGCGCGGCCCGCGGTCACGACACGTGCGCGTTCATCTTCGTCGGCACCGGCATCGGCGCCGGCATCCTGATCGACGGCGCGCTGCACCGCGGCCACCACTTCATGGCCGGCGAGATCGCGATGATGTGCATGGGGCCGCAGTACCTCGACGGCGATTTCGGGTCGCGGGGCTGCCTCGAGACGCTCGCCGGACTGAAGGCGCTCTCCGGCCGATGGCCGGGCGCCGATGGCCGCGACCCCGCCGAATGGCTGGCCGAGCTGTTCGAGGCCGCCCAGGCCGGCGACGGCCGTGCGCGCCGCGCCGTCGACGAGACGGCCCGGCTCATCGGGATCGCCGTCGCCAACGTCATCGCGGTCGTGGATCCTTCCCTCATCGTTCTCGGCGGGGCCCTCTTCGCCCAGGCCGAGCCGCTCGTCCGCGAGGTGAGGAGCGTCGTGCACCGGATCGCGCGCGGGTCGATCGACGTCGTCATGTCGGCGCTCGGCAAGGAAGCGCCGTTGTGGGGCGGCCTGCTCGTGGCCACCACCGAGGCGCGCGGCCGGCTGCGCCATCGCGTGCGCGAGAGCCGCGTCGCCGCGGACTGATCGCCACCGTGCCCCGCGGAAGGAGGTCGTGATGGAGCGTCGATCGTGGACCGCGGTCTGGGCGCCGGCCGCCGTGATCGGCCTGCTTCTCGGCGCTCCGGCGTCGGGTCAGCCGCCCGCGTCCACGACGCAGGAGCGGCTCGGCCATCCGGCGGGCGCGCGGCTGATCGTGATCCACGCCGACGATCTGGGGATGGCGCACTCGGTCAACCGCGCCACCTTCGAGGCGCTGGAGAAGGGCTGGATCACCTCGGCCAGCATGTTGGTTCCGTGTCCCTGGTTCCCGGAGGCGGCGCGGTGGGCGCGCGCGCACCCCGCCGCCGACCTCGGCATCCACCTCGCGCTCAACAGCGAGTGGACCGGCTTCCGGTGGGGCCCCGTCAGCGGCGCGAGCGCGGTGCCGAGCCTGCTCGATGCGGACGGCTACCTGCCGCTGGTGGAGCCGACGGTCGTGCAGCAGGCGAAGCCGGCGGAGGTGGAGCGCGAGCTGCGCGCGCAGATCGACCGCGCCCGCGCGGCAGGAGTCCGCCTGACGCATCTCGACTCTCACATGGGTACGCTCTTCGGCTCGCCGGCGCTCTTCGACGTCTACCGGCGCCTGGGCGCGGCCTACGACCTGCCGCTGCTGATGGAGCGCACGGGCGACCGCGGCGAAGCGTCCGGCTTCACCCCGGGCGCCCAGGCCGACGCGCTCGTCGACCGGGTGGTTTCGATCGAGCCCGGCGTGTCCCCCGCCGGCTGGCCGGCGGCCTACGAGAAGATGCTGGCCCCGCTTCCGCCCGGCGTGTACGAGCTCATCGTGCACCTCGCGCATGACGACGACGAGATGCGCGGCGCGACCTCCGACCATCCCGACTGGGGTGCGGCGTGGCGGCAGTCCGACTTCGACCTGGTCGGGAGCGCCTGGTTCCGGGATTTCCTGCGCTCGCACGGCTTCGTGCCCGTGAAATGGAGCGAGCTCGCGCGGAAGTGAATCCCGCTCCGCTGGCAGTTTTGGCCCTTACTTCTGCTTGATTTCCACCAGCTGATTCGCTTTCACGTTCTCCAGCTTCGTGGTGGTGCCGTCCGGCCAGAGCACCTCGAGGGAGTCGGCCTGCGTCTCCCGCCCGAGGCCGAAGTGCCGCCGCATGTCGTCCTGTGAGAGGTAGCTCGTCCCGCTCTGGACGAGGCGCATCAGGCTGAGCTTCCCCGCCTTCACCCTCACCACGGCCCCGATGGCGTCGGTGTTGCCGCCCTTGCCCACGAGCTTGACGAGCAGCCAGTGGCCCGCGTCCGCCAGCTCGTTGTGCAGCAGCTGCGGGCTTCCATCGAGATCGTCGACCACCAGGTCGAGCCTTCCGTCGTTGTCGAGGTCGCCGACGGCGAGGCCGCGGCTGATCCGCCCCTCGGTGAGCGCGGAGCCGAACTGGGCCGCGACCTCGTCGAACGTGCCATCCCCCCGGTTGTGGTACAGCAGCTTGCGCTGGCGGTAGCCGGCGGAGGCGCCCCGGCGCGCCTGGTCCATCTGCGGGTAGACGTGCCCGTTCACGGCGATGAGGTCGAGCAGCCCGTCGTTGTCGTAGTCGAGGAAGGCCGTCCCCCAGCCCACGAAGGGGATGCTGCTGGCCGCAGTCTTCGAGCGGAACGACACGTCGGTGAAGTGGTCGCCGTCGTTGTGGAACAGGCTGTTGTACTCTTCGGCGAAGTTCGTCTTGAAGACGCTCAGCCGTCCGCTGTTGTCGTAATCGCCGACGGCCACGCCCATGCCCCCCTGCTCGCCGCCGTCCTCGCTCACGGCCACGCCCATCGGGAAAGCCAGCTCCTTGAACGTCCCGTCCTTCTGGTTCAGGTACAGGAAGCTCGGGGTGGAATCGTTCGCCACGTAGAGGTCCGGCCAGCCGTCCTGGTTGTAGTCGAACCACGCGATGCCGAGGCCGAAGTACGCGCGCGGGTCGGAGACGCCCGCCTTCTCGCCGACCTCGGTGAAATGGCCGTTGCCGTCGTTGTGGAAGAGGAGGTCGGACGTGCCGGGCAGCCCGCGCGGCCCGCACTGCACCGCGATGCCCCGGAACTCGCACGTCTTTCCCTTCCCGAACTCGGGGAGGTTCTCGAGGTCGACCTTCACGTACCGGCTGACGAACAGGTCCAGGCGCCCGTCGCGGTCGTAGTCGGCGAAGCCGCACCCGGTCGACCAGCCGCCGCCCGCCAGGCCCGCCCGCGCCGTGATGTCGGAGAACGTGCCGTCGTGGTCGTTGTGATAGAGGTGGTTCCCACCGAGAGCGGTGACGTAGAGGTCCTCCCAGCCGTCCCCGTCCACGTCGGCGGTGCAGGCACCCATCCCCCAGCCCGGGTGCGCGACGCCGGCCTTGTCGGTGACGTCCTGGAACCGGCCGTCCCCGAGGTTGCGGTAGAGCGCGCTGCGCGCGGCCTTCGGGTCCTTCGCGGTCTCGACGGTCAGCGAGTCCACCAGGTAGATGTCGATCCGCCCGTCGTTGTCGTAGTCGAAGAGGGCCACGCCGCCGGACATCGACTCGACGATGTACTTCTTGTCGGGGGCGGAGTGGTGCTCGAACGCCACGCCGGCCTCGGCGCGGATGTCGCGGAAGAGAAGCCCGGGCGCATCGCGGCCCGCGACCTGAGCGAAAGCGATCGGGGCGACGAGCGCGAGAGCGAGCGCGACCGCTCTGGTCAGGAGCCGCCCCCGCGGCGCTTGTCCTTCAGCTTCTGGAACACCTCGAACTGCTCCCGGGCGGCGTCGGAGCGCCCGAGCTTCTGGTACGCCTGGCCGAGCTGGTAACGGATGTTGGCGTCGTCCGGCGCCAGGCGCGCGGCGGCCTCGAGGTGCTGGGCGGCCTCTTCCGCCGCGCCCTGGGCGAGCAGCACCTTTCCGAAGAGGTACCGGGCGTCCGCGAAGTCGGGCTTCGCCTTCAAGACCTCGCGGAGGAGCGCCAGCGCCTCCTGCGGCCGGCCCTGCCGGTCGAGGACGGTGGCGAGGTTGTGGGCCGTCTTGACGTCGGAAGGATGACCCTTCAGCTCCGCGCGCAGCGCCGCTTCCGCCTCCGGCAGCCGGCCCTGCTTGAGGTAGATGACGCCGAGGGCGGCGCTCGCCTCCGCCACGCCCGGCTTCAGCTCCAGGGCGCGCTTCAGCGACTGGACGGCGGCGTCGAAGTCGCCTCGCTGCGCGTGGGCCTGGCCCAGCAGAACGTTCAGCTCCGCGCTGTCGCCGTGCCGCGCGAGAAGGCGGGCGAAGACCGGCTCCGCCTCCGACGCGCGGTTGCCGCGCACGAGGGCGAGTCCGTAGGCGTATTGCAGCGACGCGTCGTCTTCCCGCCCCGGGTCGTCGCGCAGCAGCGCCGCCGCTTTGTCGAACGCTTCCGTGTTGAGCCACGCGATCGCCAGCATGCGCTGGAGGGCGACGTCGCGAGGCTGGTCGGCAAGGGCGCGGGTGAGCGGCCCCGTGGCCTTGTCGAACTGTTGCGCGTTGAAGAGGGCCACGCCCAGCGAGTACTGCACCTTCGGAAAGGCGGGGTCGATCTCCGCCGCCGTCTCGAGAAGCTCCGCCGCACGCGCGAAGCGCTGCCTCTGCGCCTGGATCACGCCGAGGTTCAGGTAGGCGCTCGCGAGGGCGGCCACGACCCGCCGCCGCAGGGCGGGCCGATCCGCCGGCGGGACCCCTTCGAGCTCCGGCGCCGTCCACGGTGCCGGGTCGCTCGAAGCCAGGACAAGCGCACGCGATCGCTGCGCGCGTTGGGTCTCCCCGCCGACGGTGGAGGCCCGCTCGAAGGCCTGGAGCGCCGCGGCCCGGCGCCCGTCTACGGCCTCCAGCGATCCCATCAGCAGCCAGCCTTCGACAAGCGCCGCGCGATAGCGGCTCTCCGCGCTCTCGAGCTCGCCGTCGCGAAGGCTGCCTTCGGCCTCCGACATCGCGCGGTCGAGAGCGACGGCGGGGTCGAGAGCGGGGTCGGCGGCCCGGCGCGGCTCGAGCGCGCTTCCGAACAGGAGCGCGGCGATCGCGAGGGGCGCGAGCGGCATTGATTGATTCTAAGTTGAAAGCGAGCGTGCCCCCAGTCGCGCGGCCACGACGGTGACGTCGTCTCGGCGCCGGGAATGGTCGCGGTAGAGCACGCCTGCGACGAGGCCCGGGTGGCGCAGCGCAAGACCGACGTACGGCTCCAGGGACCACTCCGAGGTGAGGCCGTCCGAAGCGATCACGAGCAGCTCCCCCCGGACGAAACGATAGGTGAACTCGCGCGGCTTCAGCTTTCCCTGTCCGGCCGTCCCGCTCATGGAAACCATGCTCTGAACACGCTCCGGGCCCACGAGGACGCCGGCGACGTTGCCGAACGCCGCGAAGCGGATTTCCTGCGTCGCGAGGTCCACCTCGACCACCGCGACCGCCGCGCCCCGAGTGCCGCGCGCCGCCCGATGCGCTTCTTCGAGCGCACGCGCGGCTCCCGGCGGGCGCTCCCAGGTCGCCTGGAGCGCGGCCGAGGCGGCCTCACGTGCGAGCGGCCCGTGGCCGACGCCGTCGGCCACGACGATGCGGCCCCCGCCCGGTCGCGCCTCGAAGCTCCACAGATCGCCGCACTCGCTCTCCCCGGGCTGGGCGACGCACAGCGCGGCGAGATCGAGCGGTGTCGTCGGGGGGGCGCCTCGCCAGACCCGGCTCAGGAGCGCCGTGCCCTGACCGGGAATCGTGTACAAATCGAGCTCCGTCGATTGGCGCCGTATCGCGTCGAAGCCCGTTCCGCGGGCGGACACGGTGGAATGCCCGCCCCCCAGGGCCGCCGGGTCGGGAATCCCTGGCCCCCGGTCGAGGGCCAGCACTTCGATGCCCACGGCCTCGCCGCGCTGGAGCGGGCTGAGGACGACCTCGCCCCCCCGGCCGTGCTTCACGACGTTGGTGGCCGCCTCGGTGACGACGATGCTGATTCTGCCCTCCTCGGTCTTGTCGAGGCCAGCGGCTCGGCACATGGCGGCGACCGCCCGGCGCACCTCAGCGACGTCACCGGGATCCGCCACCGCCATGGCGACCGATGGTCCCACCCCGTTGCGGGAAGGCATTGACTCCAGCCTACCGCCTTAGTGCGGGGCGTTGACGAAATCCGCTTGACAATTGGCTCGCCTCTGGCAGACTCTCCCGCAAGGTTTCTAAAGTCGTTTACATAACCTCGTGCCCGATGAGGTCCGCAAGGCCTTGACCAACGAATCGGAGGCGTTTTCCATGCTCAAGAAGATCGCGTGCTTGTCGATTCTTTTCACGATGATCGGCATTCCCTCCTTCGCCCAGAAGATCACCGCGACGATCCGCGGCACGGTCACGGACAGCACCGGGGGTGTCGTCCCCGGAGCGAACGTCACCGTGAGGGGAGAGAACACCGGCGTCACGCGCTCCACCGTGACCAATGCATCGGGTGTCTATTCGTTCCCCGAGCTTCAGGTCGGGACCTACGCGGTGGAGGTGGCGATCAGCGGGTTCAAGACGTCGGTCGTCAAGGGCGTGGCGTTGAACGTGGCCGACGACCGTGCCGTGGACGTGCGGCTCGAGACCGGCGCCATGTCGGAGAACATCACGGTCGAGGTGCCGGCCGTGGCCGTCCAGACGATCGGCGGCGAGGTGGCCGGCCTGGTTACCGGCGAACAGGTCCGGGAGCTTCCGCTCAACGGCCGCAACTTCCTACAGCTCACGACGCTCATGCCCGGCGTCAGCCAGGCGGACGACTTCAACACGAAGGACCGCGGGCTCATGTCCCACATCTCGGTCTCGGTGAGCGGAAGCGGGCCCGGCGGCAACATGTGGACCGTCGATGGAGCCAACAACAACGACGTCGGTTCCAACGGCACGATCCTGGTCTTCCCGTCCGTGGACGCCATCGACGAGTTCAAGGTGCACCGGAACAGCTACGGCGCCGAGTTCGGCGGAGCCGCCGGAGCGCAGGTGAACATCGTCACCCGTGGCGGTACGAACGAGTTCCACGGGGGCGCCTACTACTTCGGACGGAACGAGAAGCTGGCCTCGTCCGACTACTTCCTGAAGCAGGCCGGCCAGCCCAAGGGGCCCCTGAAGGTCCACGATTTCGGCTGGACCCTTGGCGGTCCGATCATCAAGGACAAGCTTCACTTCTTCGCCTCCCAGGAATGGAACCGCGAGCAGCGCGGCATCACCCGGGCCACCTTCGTCCCGACCGCGGCCGAGCGCGCGGGGGATTTCAGCGGACCGCTGATCGCCGATTGCTCCTCGGACCGGCCGATCGATCCGCTCACGGGCGCAGCGTTCCCCAGCAACCGGATCCCGGCCAACCGGCTCAGCCCCGCCGGGCTGCTGGTGCTGCAGCTCTATCCCTTGCCCAACACGACCCCGGGGCCCGGGAGCTGCAACAACTGGGTGACCGCCCTCAACACGCCCATCAACTGGCGCCAGGAGAACGCCCGCATCGATTGGAGCCTGAGCCAGCGCACCCATCTGATGCTGCGCTACACGCAGGACAGCTGGAAGAACAACTCGCCCAGCGCCGTCGAGCAGCTTTGGGGTGACGACCCGTTCCCGGCGGTCGACTCGAACTGGGATCAGCCGGGCCGCTCGCTCACCGCGCAGCTCACGCAGAACATCGGGTCGAAGGGCGTGAACAGCCTGACCTTCACCTACTCGGCCAACGTGATCACCGTGACCCGGGGCGGCACGAACCCGCAGCTCAACGACCAGATCAACTCCGCCATCCCCGGGATCTTCCCCGACAGCATCAAGGAGTACGGCGCCAACCGCGGTCACCCGGTGTTCTTCGCGAGGGGAAGCTACGGGGACGATCTCCAGAACATGGCCCCCTTCAAGAACAACCAGAACCTGTTCGTGCTGAAAGACGACTACTCGGCGGTGTTCGGCAAGCACTTCTTCAAGGTCGGCGCGGTCGCCAGCTACAACCAGAAGAACGAGGACGTGTTCGACTGGGGCTCGGGCGAATCGTCGCAGTTCGGGGATGCGGCGGGGCTGACCGGAAACGACGACGCGACCGGCAACGTCCTCGCCGACATCCTGCTTCGAGGCATGACCTTCAACTTCAACGAGTCCTCGGCCGACCGGTCGATCCGGCAGCGCTGGCGGGACGTCGAAGCCTACGTGGCCGATTCGTGGAAGCTCCACCCGCGGGTGACGCTGGACTACGGCGTGCGCTTCTCCAGGTTCGAGAGCCCCTACGACCTCGGCGACACGATCTCGAGCTTCGACCCGGCTCACTTCGATCCAGCCCTGGGCGGCGATCCGTGCAACGGCGTCCTGCTGCCGCCGGGCAGCGACAGCTGCCGGAAGGCGGGACTCCGCGGAGGGACCGCCGGACCGAACCGGGCGCTCGCCAAGACGAACAACTACTTCGCCCCGCGGCTGGGGATCGCGTGGGACGTCTCTGGCAACGGCAAGACGGCCGTACGCGCGGGGTTGGGCCGATTCTTCCTCCGGGAGTCGCTGCAGGGAGGCCTCAACCTCGGCTTCAACCCGCCGTTCAACCTCATCCAGGGAGGCTTCCGGACGCTGGATAGCAACCAGGAGCCGTTCGCCGACGCCTTCGTCGCGGATCAGGGTACGCCGAGCTACGGGATCGATCCGGGCGGGAAGTTCGGGTACAACTGGCAGTGGAACGCGTCGATCCAGCGCGAGATCGCGCGCAACACGACGCTGGAGGTGGGCTACGTGGCCAGCAAGGGCCAGCGGCTGGGCCACCCCTACGACGCCAACCAGGTTCCCCCCGGAGACAACAACCACAACGGCGTCCCCGACCGCCTGGACTTCATCCACGCCGGCAGCAACAGCGCCGCCCGGGCGGCGTTGCGTCCCTACGGCGACTTCGGCAACATCAGCATCGCGTTCCGGGCCCACACCGGCAGCACGATCTACCACTCGCTGCAGACACAGCTCGTGAGCCGCTTCGGACACGGCTCGCAGTTCCAGGCTTCGTACACGTTCTCCCGGGCGATCGGCGACGTGCCGACTGGCGGCAACGACGGTGGCAACAACAGCCCCGGCAGCGCCGGCGTCAGCCTTCTGGAGAACCCCGGTCTCGACCGCGGGCTGATGGAGATCCACCGCAAGCACATCTTCAACTCCAGCCTCGTGCTCGTCCTGCCCGAGCTCGAGGACAAGTCGGGCTTCGTGAAGAACGTGCTGGGCGGCTGGGAAGTCGCCACGATCGCCCAGGCGTCTTCGGGGCGTCCCGTCACGGTGTTCACCGGAAGCGTCCCCGGCCTGTCGGCCCGTGTCTCCGGCACCGGATACACCGGCAACCAGCGGCCCAACCGCGTGGTGGATCAGCCCTGCCGGGCGACGGGCGGCCTGCCCGAGCAGATCCTGAACCCCGCGGCATGGACGCTCGTCGGATTCCAGCTCGGCACCTTCGGCAACTCCGGACGCGGCGTCTGCGAAGGACCCAACTTCGCGCAGGTGGACGCGTCGCTCTACAAGAACATCAAGATCAGCCCGCGGGTGAAGGCACAGCTCAGGTTCGAGGTCTTCAACGTCTTCAACCGCGTCAACTTCATGGCCGTCGGCCTCCGCAACAGCTTGAGCCCGACCAGCGCCACCCTCGACACCGGCCGGGCCGCGACGGCTACGACGATCACGGCTTTCACTCCGTCGGGGAGCTTCGGCCAGGCCACCGGGACCCGCGATCCGCGACAGGCGCAGTTCGGGATCAAGTTCATATTCTGATGAGTCGGGGGGTGCGGCACCGCGCCCCCCTCATTTCACCCGATGCCCACGCTGCCTGAGGTGCTGCTGGCCGTAGACGGCGGCGGGACCAAGACGCAGGCCGTCGTCGCGGACCTCGAGGGCAAGGTCCTCGCCCGCGGCCTCGCTCCCAGCAGCACCGTGCACAACGTCGGCTTCGAGGAGTCCTGCCAGGCGCTCACCACCGCCATCGAGGGCGCCCTCGTGAACGTGCTGGGGCCGCAGGCCCGAGGGGAAGGCCGCGTCTGGCGGTCGGCGCGCATCGCCGCCGCGTGCTTCGGCCTCGCCGGCATCGACTCGCCCGAGGACGAGGCCGAGGTCTCGCGCTGGGTCCGCGAGCAGGGGATCACCTCCCGTTTCTCGGTGGTCAACGACTCCGAGCTGATCCTGGCCGGAGGCACGCCCGAAGGATGGGGAGTGGCGCTCGTGGCCGGCACGGGCTCGGTGTGCCTCGGGCGCACGCGGGAAGGGCGCACGGTCCGCGTCGGAGGCTGGGGACCCCTCCTCGGCGACGAGGGCAGCGGCTATCAGATTGCCATCAGCGCGCTGCGCCGCGCGACCCAGACCGCAGACGGACGCGCGGCGGCGAAGGCTCTGCTCGACGCCGTCGTCCGGCACTGGTCGCTCCCGGACGCCGTCGCCTTGATCCGCCACGTCCACGCCGACGCGATGACGCCCTCGGAGATCGCGGGGCTGGCGAGCGTGGTCCTCGACCTCTCCGCGCGCGGGGACGCCGACGCCAAGGCGATCGTCGAGGAGGCCGCGACCGACCTCGCGCGCCACGTTCACGCCGTCGTCCGGAAGCTGGGAGTGTCCAAGCCGCCGCTGGCCCTGTCCGGGGGACTGCTGAGGGCCAGCCTCCGGCAGGCGGTGCTGGCGAAGATCGAGGGCGAGGTCGGTCCCGTCACCTACGTCACGGACCCGCCTCTCGGCGGCATCGTGCTCGCACGGCGCCTCCTGAAGCGCTAGGCTTTTCAACGCGGAAGACGCGGAGGGGAACGGAGAGATCGCGGAAGAAACGCTTCGTGTCTCCACCTCTTCGCTCTCCGCGTCCTCTCTGTTCGTTCTCTGCGCCCTCTGCGTTTAAAGGCTAGAATGCCTTCCGGAGAATGGAGCAGCGGGGACTCGATTTCGGCGCGACCGAGCCGGCGCGGCCGGCGCCGCGCCGCGCCCTCACCGTCTCCGAGCTGACCGAGCGCGTCCAGGGCGTCCTCGAGACCGATTTCTTCGACGTGTGGGTCGAGGGCGAGGTCAGCAACCTCCGCTTCGCGCCCTCCGGCCACTGGTACTTCTCCCTCAAGGACGACCACGCGCAGCTCCGCGCCGTGGTGTGGAAGACGGCCACCCGCCTCATCCGCTTCCGGCCCAAGGACGGCATGAAGGTCGTGGTCCGCGGCGGCCTGCGGGTCTACGCGCCCCGCGGCGAATACCAGCTCTCGGTGGAGGTGCTGGAGCCGCTCGGCAAGGGCTCACTCCAACAGGCGTTCGAGGAGCTGAAGGAGAAACTCGAGAAGGAGGGCCTCTTCGACCGGGCCCGCAAGCGGCCGCTGCCGAAGCTGCCCCGCTGCGTCGGCGTCGTGACCTCGCCCACGGGCGCGGTCATCCAGGACATCGTGCGCGTCGTCTCGCGGCGCTACGCGAACCTGGAGATCCTCATCTACCCCGCGCGCGTGCAGGGCGAGGAGGCCGCGGCCGAGATCGTCCAGGGCATCCGGGCCCTCAACCGGCTGAAGGGCCTCGACGTGATCATCGTCGCCCGCGGCGGCGGCAGCCTCGAGGACCTCTGGCCCTTCAACGAAGAGCGGGTGGCGCGGGCGCTCGCCGCCTCCAAGGTTCCGACCATCTCCGCGGTCGGGCACGAGACCGACTACACCATCGCGGACTTCGTGGCCGACCTGCGCGCGCCCACTCCCTCGGCCGCGGCCGAGCACGTGATCCAGGCCAAGGCCGAGATCGGCGCCGGCATCGACGCCCTCGCCCGGCGGCAGCATGCGGCCATGAGCCTGCGCCTCACGCGCATCCGCTCCCGGGTCGCCAGCCTCGCGTCCCACCGCGTGTTCGAGGCCGAGCGCGGCCGGCTGCGCAACCAGGCCCAGCGTGTCGACGAGCTTCTCCGGCGAGGCGAGACGGGCCTGCGCCGACGGCTCGAGCGCGCGCGGGACCGGGTTCGCGGGCAGGGCCAGCGCGTCGAGGCCTTTCGCTGGGACCGCCAGATCGCCGACCGCCGCCAGCGCGTCGCGCGGCAGGCCGAGCGCCTCCGCGGGCTCGCGTCCTCCGCCGTCGAGGCGGGCCGCGGGCGCCTGTCGCGCCTGGCCGGGAAGCTCGACAGCCTCTCTCCCCTCGCCGTGTTGTCGCGCGGGTACGCGCTCGTGTGGAACGAGGAGGGCCGGCTGGTGCGCCAGCCGGCCGAGGTGCGCGTGGGCGAGGCGCTGCGCATCCGGGTGAGCGGCGGCGCGCTGGGGGCGGTGGTGACGTCGAGAGAGGGTGCGTGAGCGGCGAGGAGACGCCCAGCTTCGAGGCCGCCCTCAAGAAGCTGGAGTCGATCGTGCAGCGGCTCGAGCAGGGCGAGCTGCCCCTCGAGGAATCGCTCACGCTCTACGAGGAAGGGATCCGCCTTTCTCGCCTCTGTCACGCCAAGCTCGAGGAGGCGGAGGGAAAGATCGAGCTCCTCATGAAGGACGCGCGGGGCGACCTCGTCCTCGACCGCGAGGGACGGCCCAAGAAGACGCCGTTCGGCCAGTGAAGCAATCAGCGATCAGCCATCCGCGGTCAGCCCGGCTCGACGTGGAGACCGAGCTGGAAGAGCGGAAGCGTCTCGTGGAGGACGCCCTCCACCGCGCGTTGCCGCCGGAATCGGCGTGGCCGGAGACGATCCACCGCGCGGTGCGCTACAGCCTGTTCGCGGGCGGCAAGCGCATCCGGCCCCTCCTCGTCCTCGCCGCGGGCGAGGCGGTCGGTGGGAGCCGCGACGGGGTGATGCCGCTGGCATGCGCGGCGGAGATGATCCACACGTACAGCCTCGTGCACGACGACCTGCCGGCCATGGACGACGACGACCTGCGCCGCGGCAAGCCCACCTCGCACAAGGTCTTCGGGGAGGGCATCGCCATCCTCGTGGGCGACGCGCTCCTGACCCGCGCCTTCGAGATCATGGCCGACGCGCCCGCGGGCGCCGACGCGGGGGACGTCCGGCGCCGGCTGGCCGCCACCGCCATCCTCGCCGAGGCGGCCGGCACCGCCGGCCTCATCGGCGGGCAGGTGATGGACCTGGAGTCCGAAGGCCAGGCCGTGGACGCCCGCGCCCTCGAGAAGATGCACCGCGCGAAGACGGGCGCCCTGCTCGGCGCCTGCGTGCGGGGCGGCGCCGTGCTCGGAGGCGGGGGTGAGGAGGACCGCGCGCGGCTCGACCGCTACGCCTCCGCCATCGGCCTCGCCTTCCAGGTCGTGGACGACGTGCTCGACGAGACGGGCGCGGCCCACGAGCTCGGAAAGACCGCGGGCAAGGATGCCCGGGCGGGCAAGGCGACCTACGTGAGCGTGCATGGCCTGGAAGCGTCGCGGCAGATGGCGCGCCGGCTGCGGGAGGAGGCTCGGTCCGCCGTGGCCCCCCTCGGCGCGCGTGGACGCCTGCTCGACGGGCTGGCGCGCCTCATCGTGGAGCGGCGCGGGTGACGGGCCCGCGCCTCGACGTGTGGCTGGTCGAGCATGGCCTGGCCGAATCACGGGAGAAGGCGCAGGCCCTCGTGATGGCCGGCCGGGTGCGCGTCGACGGCGCCCCCGCGGGCAAGCCGGGAGACGCGGTGGCCGACGGGGCCGCGGTGGAGCTCATCCCCGGACCCCAGTACGTCGGGCGGGGCGCGATCAAGCTCCAGGGGGCCCTGGACTCCCTGCGCGTCGATCCTCGCGGACGGGTGGCGGTGGACGTGGGGGCCTCGACCGGCGGCTTCACGGAGATGCTCCTGGAGCGCGGGGTCGTTCGCGTGTACGCGGTGGACGTGGGCCGCGGCCAGCTCCACGAGCGCTTGCGCACCGACCCGCGCGTCGTCGTGATCGATGCCGTCAACGCGCGCTCGCTCTCCTCGCGCGAGGTCCCGGAGCCCTGCGGCCTCGCCACGGTGGACGTGTCCTTCATCTCGGTCCTGAAGATCCTCCCCGCGGTGCGCAGCGTGCTCGCTCCCTCCGGCGACGCCGTGATCCTCGTCAAGCCCCAGTTCGAGGTCGGCCGCTTCCGCGTGGGCCGCGGCGGCATCGTCAGCGACCCGGCCCTGCACCGCCAGGCGCTGCGCGACGTGGCGTGGGCGGCGCAGCACGAGATGGGCTACGGCCTGACCGGCGCGTGCGCCTCACCGATCACGGGGGCGGAAGGCAACCGCGAGTTTTTCCTCCACCTCGCCCGCGACGGCGCGCCCCTGGCCGGCGCCCGCTTCGAGTCGATGCTCGAGGAGGCGGTCAAGGCATGAGCGCCATCGGCGTCATCGCCCGTCCCGATCTCGCGGAGGCCGCCCCCGCCCTCCGCGAGCTGGTGCAGTGGCTGCAGCAGCGGGGAGTGAAGGTCGTGCTCGAGGAGCGCACGGCCGCCCTCGCCGACGGGAGCGCGGGCAGGGGCGACTGGACGCTCGCTCCCGCCCGCGAGGTGGGCCGTCAGGTCGACGCGCTGGTGGTCCTCGGAGGAGACGGCACGCTGCTCGGCGTCAGCCACCTCGTCTCCACCGATCCCTTGCCCATCGTGGGCGTGAACTTCGGCAGCCTCGGCTTCCTGACCGAGGTCCCGCTCGCCGAGCTCTACCCGACGCTGGAGAGCGTCCTCGAAGGCCGCTACCGGTACGAGGAGCGGCGGAT
Organism: Acidobacteriota bacterium; assembly: GCA_003222275.1. Classification (GTDB taxonomy): domain Bacteria; phylum Acidobacteriota; class Vicinamibacteria; order Fen-336; family Fen-336; genus AA32. Next base: position 18,557 of record QHVJ01000220.1, read on the forward strand.
GCTGCGCGGCTTCGTCCGCCGCGAGGGGCATCCGGACGTCACCGATGACGCTCTCAACGACGTGGTGGTCACCAAGGCGACGCTCTCGCGGATCATCGAGCTCGACGTGAGCGTCGACGGCCTCTTCGTCTCGACCTTCCGCGCCGACGGGCTCATCGTGTCCTCCCCGACCGGCTCCACCGCCTACAACCTGGCCGCGGGCGGCCCCATCCTCCATCCCACGCTTCCCGCCATCGTGCTCACGCCGATCTGCCCGCACATGCTCACCAACCGGCCCCTCGTCGTGAGCGACGGCTCCGCCATCGAGGTGCGTCTGCGCGCGGCGCAGGACGGAGAGGTCCACCTCACCTTCGACGGCCAGCGCGGCTTCCCCCTGAGACGCCAGGACTCGGTGCAGGTGACCCGCAGCCCCCGGACGCTGCGCCTCGTCACCGCCGCCGGCCGCGACTACTTCGGGGTGCTCCGCGCCAAGCTGAAGTGGGGCGAATCGACCGTGCGCGAGCGCGGCTAGCAAGCTGCCGAGAAGCTCATCGGGCGCTGGTGTTCGGCGCGCGCAGCGGAGCGTCTCCTGTGTCGTGTCGTGGCGGATTCATTCCGACGCGACACGCTTGATGAAGCCAGCACGGAGCGGAGCGCGCCGCATCCGGTGTTCAGATCAACGCGACCTCTTGCGTGGCACTGGCAACGACGAAGCAACGCTCGTTGTTCGACTGGGGATCGGCGGGGGTCAGGAAGAACCCGGCGCGCCCTGGCGTGTACCCTTGTGTCGTCCCCACCATGATCTCGCCGTCTTTGAAGACGACCCGCATCTTCCTTCCGGCCAGGGGCTTGCTTGGGTCGAACTCCTGACTCCGGGTGTGCTGGGGGTCTCCGGTGAAGTCCTTCACGAAGAAGAGCGCCTTCAGCTCCGCGAGCCGAACTTCCACCGGCTTTCCGCCGGCTGGGCTGTCCATGGGCTCGAGATGAAAGCTGTCTTTGGCGGGAAGGAAGTCGTTCGTGTGTCCCTTGACCACGTGGCCATCCTGATAGTGAGCGGCAATTTGGTTCATAGAGAACTCCTCGACGCAGGTAGCTCACTGTGAACCTACACCCGCGGAGGCCCTCTCGCTGTGATGGCGCACAGCCCCGGCCCCGCTCCACCGACATCAGCGAAACAAGTAGTGCGACCAGCGCACCAGGAGATACACGAGCAGAGCCAGGAGCGCCGCGACCATGACGCCTCCGAGGAGAACGATCCGCTTGTAGATCGCGCCGACTTGCTCCTGTCGAGCGACCGCACGCTGCTGTAGCTCCAATAACTGCTGCGTCACGCGCCGGTATTCGGCCAGGTGCTCCCGCTGAACGTCGCGGATCTCCTCCAGCAGCTTCGGTGTGCGCTCGTCAGCTTCCATCGCTCACCCGTTGTCGGCCGTCCGAATCGCCTCTGCGTCAATCGTGATGAGAACCTGATGCCCTACGACGATGCCCCCGCGTGCGAGCGGGCTGTTCCAACTCACGCCGAAGTCGTTACGGTCGATCTGGGTCGTGGCCGCAAAGCCAGCCCGGACCTTGGGACCCTTATCGACCCCATCCTCCCACCAAGGCGTCTCCCATTGGCCGAGGTAGCGGACGTCCAGCACCACGGGCTTCGTGACACCTCGGATACTGAGGTCGCCGGTGACGAGGGCCTCATTCGGACCCATCATGCGGACGGCGGTGCTCGCGAACCTGATCTCCGCGAAGTGCTCTACATCGAGGAAATCAGCGCTGCGGAGGTGAACATCTCGGTCTGATTCCCCACTCCACAGACCCCTCGCGTCGATCACGGCCTCGACGCGTGACGCCTCGGGCCGGCCGGGATCGAACTCAAGGCTCCCATGCACGTTCTTGAAATGGCCCCGGACGTGGGTGACCATCATGTGCCGGACGCAGAACTCGGCCGCCGTATGGCCAGGTTCAAACGACCATCGCGCCATAGTTCTGCTCTCCCCCGCTGCTCCTTGTCGGCCCAACACTGCGTTCAGCTACGCTCCATCCCTTGCGCCGGCCTTGTCCGCTTCAACGCATAGTTGGACCGCTCACTCGCACTACTCATGGACGTATGCCCAGCCTTCGAAGCGCTCCAACCGCCCGCCGTAGCCTTCCGTCGGATACTGGCCGCTTGGAAGATAGAGCAGGATGTCCCAGTTGAGGATGCCAAGACTGGTGGAAACAGTCAGCGCCCATTGCTCGCCCGGTGGTGCCTGTGGCCCCACTCGGTAATCGAACGACGGATAGGCGCCCATCCCAGTCGATAGGATCTCGGCTAGGAACCGGGGAACGAGCGCCTCCAAGCTTGGCGGCGGACTCCCATGCGCTGCCGAGTAGGCACGGACCGCATTCGTCAGGCCGCCTGCATTATGTACCACTCTGGCGACAGCACGGCTCCGAAAGAACCAGTTCAGCGGATGAAATGCCCAGAACGCAACGACACAGATACCGACAAGACCCAGACCGAGCAAGATATCCATGACGCGACGCTTCACGATGCCGCCACCGACCACCCCGACGGGTGGAGCAAGTAAGAAGGGCATCAGCATGAAGCTCGCCGATACCCATTGAAAGAACCAAGCCTGTCCCCAGGGCTGGACTGCCTGGATGTACGCGAAATAAAGAGGACCCAGAAGCCAAGGACGCTAACAATAGCGAGGAAACGTAGCCTCTTCACGCCCAGTTCCTCTTAAGGTGCGTAGAACACCGAGTCAAGTGGCGGAGGGGAGTCTCACCCCTCCGCCCTCACAGAACCGGACGTGAAGCTCTCGCCTCATCCGGCTCTTACACTCCGGCCGCGGGCCGAATGCCGAGCTGCCAGTGCACAAACAGGGTTGGCTCTCGCCGCGCGATGCAACCGAGCCAGTGCACCGACGCACGTTCCCGACGTCGGAACCGCTTGAATTTCCGCCGCACCCACGCGGCAAGGGCCTCGTCGAGATGACGAAGGACTTGGACGCACCTGGACCGGTAGAACCGACCGTAGTAGTTCATCCAGCCACGGACCACCGGGTTGACGAGTTGCGCAAGATCCTCGAGTCGGTGATTGCTCCAGGTGGTTACTCGCCATTCTCGAATCGTCCTGCGGATCATCTTGGCGGCCTTGGTGCTGATCGCCGGTAGAAAGCTCACGAAATACTTACCCCAGCGATTCTTCGCCAGTCGAGGTTGGAAGGTGTACCCGAGGAAGTCGAACTCGACGTTGTCGTACTCCCCGGGCCGACCGTCGTCCTTGCAGTACACGATGCGGGTCTTGATAGGGTGCAGCTCCAGATGGCACTGCGCGAACCGATCCCGGATGGCTTCCACGGCCGCCTGCGCCTCCGCCTGGTTGTGACAGTGCACAACCGCATCATCCGCGTAGCGCTCAAACGGACACTGCGGGAACGTGCGCCGCATCCAGACGTCGAATGCATAGTGCAGGAAGAAGTTGGCCAGGAGCGGACTGATGACGCCGCCCTGCGGCGTTCCTCGGGTCCGCGGTTCCAGGGTACCGTCCAGCATCTGAACGGGGGCACGCAGCCACCGCGAGATGTACAGCCGGAGCCAAGGAACGTCGGTGTGGTGAGCCACGGCGCGTTCGACGAGATCGTGATCCAAGGTGTCAAAGAAAGCCTTGATGTCCATATCGACGACCCAGTCGTACGCCCAGCAGCGTTGCCTCGTTGCCTCGTCACCCCTACCGCATCGAGCGCCGACTTGCCGGGTCGATAGCCGTACGAGTCAGGGTGGAACACCGGCTCCACGCAAGGCTCGAGCACCATCTTCGCGACCGTCTGCGCCACTCGATCGGCCACCGTCGGGATGCCGAGTGGGCGCTTGCCGCCGTTGTCCTTCGGTATTT
>QHVJ01000153.1 GCA_003222275.1 Acidobacteriota bacterium
TCCGAACATCACATGCTCCGTTTCTGTACGTTCTCTGCGGCCTCTGCGCGTTCCTCCGCGGCCTCTGCGTTGAATCCGTTGGTCATCGCTTCGGAAATCCCTCTACCCCGAACTCCGCGAGGACGGCGGCGGCCAGCTCGTCGAGCTTCGCGGCCGGCTTCTTCAGCGGCCGGCTCGTGAACAGGATGCCGGGCACCGAGTCGGGATCCATGCAGTGGTCCCCGTTCCATTCCTCCTGGTTGTCGGTGATGACCTCCGGCACGAGCTTGCCGAGCGCCGACTCGTTCGAGCTGCGCGTGCCCTTGGCATAGCCCACGATCAGGTCGGGGCCGATCTCCAGATGGCCCCGGTCACGGTATTCCTCACGCCGCAGCACTTTCGTGACCGCGCGTTGGCCTGTCTTCGGATCGACCACTTGCAGGAGCTTCGCGCCGATCTCCTTCGCGAGCGCCTCGCGCGCCCCGGCGTCCACGATGCCGTCTCTCTCCCGCCCCGCGACATTGATGTAAAGGCCGTTGAGGCCCAGGCCGTAGGCGCGCGTGCGCGACCAATCGACGTTGGTGTAGAGACCCGGGTCGTCCTTGAGGTCGGGATCGCGCGCGGTCAGGTAGCCCTCGTTCTTCAGCCACGTGTTGAGGTGGAAGGCGCGGCGCCAGCTCGTGAACCCGTGATCGGACATGACGACGAGCGTCGCCCCCTCCGCGATCCGGGGCAGCGTCTTGCCGACGATCCCGTCGAACTGCTCGTAGATCTTCTTCACGGTGTCGGCGAACTGCGCGTCCTCGGGCTTGTAGGCGGGATGGCCGGGGTCCATGGCCCGCCACATCATGTGGGACACGAGGTCGCCGTTCCCGAAGTAGTAGAAGAGCAGTCCGTCCTGGAAGCGGTCGAGCACGTAGCCGTATTGCCGTAAGACCTCGTCTCCCGCCATGTGCGCCTGCGCGTCGAACTCCTTGGCCGTGAACACGTGCTCCTTGAACGCCTTCGTGTCTTCGGGCATGCCCTGCGTGTAGTAGGGCCCGGTCGCCTTGGCCAGCTCCGCCGCGTAGGAGCCCGGGTTCGAGATCGGCATCGCGGGTTTCATGGGGTCCAGGTTCAGCGGCGTGACGTAGAGCCCGAAGTCGGGCCGCACGCCTTTCAAGTAGAAGCGGGCGATGACGCGGACGCTCTGGGTAGGCACCAGATCGAGGCTCACCGGCACCCAGTCGGTCCACTCGCCGACCTTGAGGACGCGCTCCTCCTTGCCCACGACGATCTTCGCCGCCGGCTCGTCGGGATCGACGTAGACGGTGAACGGAGCCGAGATCTTGGTCGACTCGACGAGGAACGGGTTGGTGGGACCGTAGAGCGTGCCCTGGACGATCCCATCCTCGATGCCCACGTTGTAGACCTTGCCTCCCGAGACGTCCTTGCCGGCCCAGGTGAACGGATCGGTCGTGTAGTAGGAGAACGTGCCGTACGTTCCGATGACGTCGGGCGTCCCCATGCCGGACAGCTCGCGGGTGGCGCTGCCCGAGGGAGGGAAGTTCGCCGGCATGCGGACGACCGTGGTGTGGATCCCTCGCTTGCCGAGCACCTCCCAGAAGGGCTGCCCGTATCGCAGCAGCTCGATCTTGTCCGCGGCCAGCGGCACCTGGTACTTGCCGAGCTTCAGCCTCTTGTCCGAAGGCTCGGCGCGGCTCGTAGACAGGAACGGGATCATCGTGTTCGGGTCGCGGTGGATGAAGTCGTAGATGCCGTGGCCGCCGGCGTCGAGCCCGGTGATGAAGTTCGACCAGGCGACGGGGCTCTGGGGAGGCATCGAGGTGCCCAGCGACTGGAACGTGCCCTGCGCGGCCAGCTTCGACAGGTTGGGCAGGCGCCCTTCGGCCATCATCTGCTTCGTGAGGTCGTAGTCCATGCCGTCGAACCCGAGGACGATCACCGCCGTCTTGCCCGCCGCCTGTGTCCCTCCACACGCGACGGCGCCCAGCGCAAGGATGACGAGGGCAAACCGCGCGGGTTTACTCACCCGAAAACGCCTTCTCATAAAGCGGCTTGCCGTCCATGTGCGCCGGGGGATCGATCCCGAACAGGCGCAGCACCGTCGGCGCGATGTCGACGAGCGCGGGGTCCTTGCGGTCGATCTTCCGGCTGGCGAACAGCACGCCCGGGACGAGCCGCGGATCGATGCAGTGGTCGCCGCTCCACGCCTTGGTGTTGTCCTCGAAGACCGGCCCCGACACGACACCGGTGGCCCCGTCCCAAGAGGTGCGGTATCCGGCGTTGAAGCCGATGATGAGGTCGGGCGCGTTCGGCAGGTACGGGCCGCTGTACAGCTTCGCGGTGTCGAAGGCCTCGTTGACCGCGGTCTCGCCGGTTCCGGTGTCGCGCAGCCCGTTGAGGGCGGCCATGATCTCCGCCTTGACCCTCGCCGCGTCCTCGCCGGGCTTGACGATGCCCTTGCCCTCGCGCCCCTCGATGTTCAGGAACATCCCGGTCAGGCCGAGCGCGTAGGCCTTCGTCCGCGACCAGTCGACCTCGCGCAGCCACTCGGCGGTGCCGTCGCCGCCCTCCTTCAGGGCCAGCCAGCCCTTGGAGAGGAGCCACGCGTTCAGGTTGACGCCGCGGCGGAAGGACGCGAAGCCGTGATCGGAGACGACCATCAACATGTCGTCCCGGCGGAGCCGGGCCATCACCTTGCCGACGAGCTCGTCGCTGTGCCGATAGACCTTCTCGATCGCGTCGGCGTGCTCCGACCCGCTCGCGCTGCGGGCGGCCGGGTGACCCTTCTCGAAATAGCGCCAGAACATGTGCTGGATCCGGTCGACACCGTCGAAGACGCAGGTGAGCGTCCCCTTCCGGAGGCGGTCGAGGGCGACGAAGAACATCTGCTCCCGCTCCCGGTCGATGTCATAGGCCTGCTTCAGGAACGTCGCGTCGTCGATCACCCCTTCGTTGAGCGCCCAGGTGTCCTCGGCGAGGCCGAGCGTGCAATAGGGCCCGATCCGCTTGGCCAGGTACGTCGCGTAATAAGAAGGATGCGAGATCGGCATCGCCGGGTTCTCCGGGTCGATGTTGAGCGGCGTCACGTAGAGCGAGAAGTGCTCGTCCATCTCCGTGATCATCATGCGGCAGTTGGCGCTGACCTTGATCGCCGGAGCCGCCTTGAAGCTCAGCGTGATCCAGTCGGAGAGCTCCTTCTCCTTCAGGTCCACGGCGGTGCCATCGAGCTGGACGCGAGCGCGCCGCGCGGCGCGGTCGAGCGCGATGGTCATCGGCACTTCGAGCGGAGGCTTGCCCTCGAGAAAGGCATTCTCGGGGCCCTTCACGCTCGTCTGGAACCGGTCGCCTCCCGCAGGCAGGGCGACGCGAATGCCGCCCTCCTTGAACTTCGTGTCCGCCGGCCGCGTCGTGTAGAGGAAGAACGTCCCCTGTGAGCCGAGCAGGTCCGGCGTGCACATCGCCGAGAGCTGCGCCCCGTGGAACTCCTCGGGTGGGAACGTGATCGGCACCCGCAGCACGGTGCTCCAGATCTCGTGCTCGCCGAGGATCGTCCAGCTCGGCTTCGACTTGCGGAGAAGCCTCAGCTCGGGCTTGCGCAGCGGGATGCGGTACTTCCCGATCTTCAGGAACTTCTCCACGTCGCCGATGTGGGCCGAGGACAGCACGGGCAGGTACGTCCTCGTATCGCGGCCGAGGAAGTCGAAGATGTTGTGCTTGGCGGGGTCGGTGCCGGTGGCGAAGCTGGACCACGCGGTGGGGGAGAGGGAAGGGAACGTGGTCCGGAGCCGGCGATAACAGCCCCTGTCCGCGAGCTTCGAGAAGTTGGGCAGCTTGCCTTCCTTCATGAAGCGCTCGGTGAGCTGCGGGTCCTGTCCGTCGAGCCCGACGATGATCAGCCGCTTGACCCACGGCTTCAGCCGCTTCTGGCGGCGGATCGCCCGCCACAGGAGCCGGAACGGCATGAGCAGCAGGCTGAAGACCACCACCACCATGGTGGTGAGGAGGACGAGGAACGAGGACAGCAGGGCCACCCCGGCGCCGGGGCCGATGTATGCGAGCAGGGGTTGGATCAAGGAAGGCTCATCTACAGCGAAACCGACATCTTAAGCTATCCTGCGAACCGTGCCCAAGCTCTACCGCCGGATCCGGTACGGGAGGCCCATCGTGGTGGTCTCCGGGCTGCCTCGCTCGGGCACGTCGATGGCGATGAAGATGCTCGAGGCGGGCGGCCTCAGCGTGGTGACCGACGGCTTGCGGACCGCCGACGAGGACAACCCGAAGGGCTATTACGAGGACGAGCGGGTCAAGGACCTGTACCAGCCCGGTGACAAGGCCTGGCTCCGCGATTCGAGGAGCAAGGTGATCAAGATCATCTCGTTCCTCTTGAAGAGCCTCCCCGACGACAACAATTACAAGGTCCTCTTCATGCATCGCAACCTGCGCGAGATCGTCGCGTCCCAGAACAAGATGCTCGCGCGCCGCGGCGAGAAGAACGACACGCCCGACGACCGCGCCGTCGCGCTGCTCGAGGAGCAGGTCAGGGACGCCCGCTTCTTCCTGCGCCGGCCGCAGTTCGAGGTCCTCGAGCTGAACTACCGGGAGACGCTGGACAGCCCCCGGCCGCTGGCGATTCGCATGGCGGAGTTCGTGGACGAGCCTCTCGACGTCGAGAAGATGACGCAGGTCGTGGACGTGCAGCTCTATCGCAACCGCTCCTGAGCGGCCGTCGACGCTGGCCTCGACTGCCGGCGTGAAGCGCATTCCAAGAGGCGACGATCCAGCCGGCCGAGGTGGAGAGCCAACGAAATCCCGCGCATGCCGCTGATCGATTCCCAACTTTGTTGTTGGCGCCTCACCTCATGCCTCGGCTTCCCCGGCGTCTCTGAGGATGCGCTGGATCAAGCTTGGTTTGGCGTAGAAGCCCGCGCGCAGCAATGCCTCGAGAGGGGGGCGCACCGCGGGGAGGAGTCCTTTCTCCTTCGCGCGGACGAGCAGCCCCAGCGTGCCGGCCACGCGGAGGCCAAGCGCTTGCGCGATTCGCCGCGCGGGCCGCTCGTCCCGAAGCAGCCAGTCGGCACCATCCTGCGCCGCGAGGACGACGGCTTCGGTCTCGCCCAGGCCGAGCTTGGGCAGCAGGAGCTCGAGGCCGACCCGCATCGCCAGCGGACGCGTCGTGATCCACGTGGGAAGACGGACGCCGGGGGAGACTTCCCGCGCCACGGCCCCGGGGATGACGACCTCGCCAAACAGATCGTGGAGGAGCTTGATTTGGTTGATCTGGCTGAGGGCGATGAGGGGGCTCGAATCGCTGACGACGAGGGTCACAGCTCTTTGAGCGAAGCCTGCTCCGCCGCCCACTCGTCTTCGGTCATGTCGAAAAAGGGGATGCCGAGGCGCGAGGCGCGCTGAAGGAAGGCAAGCCGAGAGGTATCGAGGAGCTCCGCGGCTTTGCCGCTGGAGACGGACCCGCGGCGATACAGCTCGAGCACGATCATCTCCCGTGCCGCCTCTTGCACCGGCTGATTGGTCTGGTGCAGAAGAGCGGCCAGGGCTTCGTCGATGTCGATCTTGACGTCGCTCATGGCGTTGCCTTCAGACGCATTTTACCGCTCCTTTGCTTTTGCCAGGGCAGGTCAATCCTTCATAAGCACGTTTCTCGCCCCGCCATGCTGGCGACGCTGCGAGATGAAAGCCACGCACGCGATTCGCGGCTTGCTCGAATCCCAGGGCATGACGACTGTCGGGCGACTTCCGATGCTGAGTCCGAAGCTCACACCGTCAAGAGAAGATTCCGTGACCTCGACGGCGAGTCTCCCCGCGGCGGCGGGGGGCTCGACCGCCTTGCGCCTTCACGCACGCGTCGGCGGACCTTTCTGGCCATCGATCGCGCGGATCAGCGCCTTGATGTAGCCGAAGGTGTAGGCGAAGGCCTGCGCGCCCTCGGCATCGCCGGCGATCCTGGGCACGTGGTCGGGCATCAGCATCCCGTCGTAACCCACCTCCCGGTAGACCCGCACCGCCTCCAGCATGTCCACGTCGCCGTCGTCGATGAACGTCTCGCGGAAGTCGAGGAATCGGCCCTGGATGTTGCGGAAGTGGACGTTGAAGATCTTCTTGCGGAGCCCGAAGTAGCGGATCACCTCGAAGATCTCCCGGCCGGGGTCGTCCAGCATCTCGGCGACCGTGCCCTGGCAGAAGTTCAGGCCGTGGTAGGGGCTCGGGTGGATGTCGATGAAGCGCTTCAGGCCCTCGACGCTCCCGAGAACCGTGTGGACTCCCCGGTAACCCCGGTCGTGCGGCATGCCGGGGTCGTGCGGGTGGCAGGCCAGGCGCACCTTGCTCTCTTCCGCCACCGGTATTACCCGGTCGAGGAAGTACGTGATCCGCTCCCAGTAGGCGTCCGCCGGTACCGGTCCCGCCTTCGTGAATGGCGGCTCCTGGCGCGCCTTCTCGTACCTGAACGTGCTGTAGCGCGCGCCGCCGCGCCCGGCGGTGGGCTCGGTCCGCACCACGCCCAGGATGCTCATGTTGTATTTCAAAGCCGGGATGCCGGCGCGGGAGGCGTTGCGGATCATCCGGCAGATGTCGTCGATCTCCCGGTCGCGCTCCGGGCTCTGGCCGAGCATGATGTTCGGCATCTCCGCATGCGCCGTGTCGAGCGAGCTGAGCGGCAGCGGGACCATGTCGAGCCGGATGCCGAACGACTCCACCCGGTCGCGTAGCCTCGTCAGCCCTTCAACCGACCATGGCTCGTCGAGCCGGGTCGACGGCAAGCGGCTGCATATGTGGGTGACTCCGAGCGCGGCCAGCACCGCCAGCGTCTCGTCGGATGAATCGTGCTGCGTCCCCACCTTCATGAGCGCGCGTTGGGGACCCGGCGGCGCCGGCGGGGCCGTCGCCGCCGTCGACTCGGCTCGGAGCTCCGCGGCGCAAGCCGCCAGCACCCCTCCGCCCGCGAGGCGAGCGAACGCTCGCCGATCCAGACCCGATCGCTCGCCTTCTGTCCGGGGCATCTGCGTTCCTCCCGCGCGCCCCAGGATACGCCAGCGGCCGCCTACTCGAGGCGCATCACGTCGACCGGATTGACGTGCACGGCGCGGACGGCCGGCAGCAGGCTCCCCGCGAGCGTCATGAGCGCGGACAGGCCGGTGGCGGCAAGGAACGTGGCCGCGTCGGCGGGACGCACGCCGGCCAGGAGCGCCTCCATCCCGCGGCCCGCGATGTAGGCGAGGAGGAGCCCGAGCCCGAGTCCGACCGCGGCCATCTGCAGGGCCTCGCGCAGGACCATCGAGAGGATGTCGGCGGATCGGGCGCCGAGCGCGATCCTCACTCCGATCTCTGGCGCGCGGCTCGTGACGGCGAACGACAGCACGCCGTGGAGGCCGATGGCGGCGAGGAAGAACGCGACGGCCGCGAACGCGGCGAGGACGCGCACCTGGATGCGGCGAGGCGCCGTCTCGCCCTCGACGATGTCGGACAGGAGGCGAACGTCGGAGATCGGCTGTTGAGGGTCCGCTCGGTGGATGATCGAGCGAACGGAGGGCAGGAGGTCCAGCGGCGGGCCGGAAGCCCGGAAGGCCAGGTCCTTCGGCGTGTACCCGATGATGGAGCTGTCCGCCACCTGCTGGTGGGCGAGGTAGACCTGCGGCTCGCTCGTCCGCTCGAGCCCGCGGACGCGGATGTCTCCTACCACGCCCACCACCGTGCGATCCGCTCCTCCGAACCGGAAGCGGCGGCCGATGGGATCCTGCCCCGGCCAGTGACGCTCGGCCAGGGATTCGCTGACGACGGCCACGAAGGGAGCCTCGCGGGTGTCGGAGTCGCGGAAGTCGCGGCCGGACCGTAGCGGGATGCCGAGGGTCGCGAAGAATCCGGGGGTGACGAACCGCGCCGACGCCGGCGGCTGGGCGCCGGGCTCCTGCGCCTCACCGGGAACGACCAGCCCCCAGATACCGCCCCGCATGACCATGGGCAAGCCGCTGACATACGCGGCGTCCGAGACGCCCGGAAGCGCACGCACCTCGGAGAGCACGCGCGCATAGAATTGCGCGCGCGTGGCCGTGCTCGCGTATCGCGGCTGGGGCAGCGCGGTGCGCAGGGTGAGGACGCCGTTCGCGCTGAATCCGGGGTCGACGCTCTGGACGCGCCAGAGGGCGCGCAGGAGCAGGCCGCAGCAGACGAGCAGCACGACGGATGCGGTCACTTCCGCGACGACCAGCGTCGATCGCGCGCGCTCGCGCCGGCCGCCGACGCCACCGCGCGCGCCCTCCTGCAGGCCGCTCACGCCGGCGTGACCGGCGCGCGACGCGGGCAGCACGCCGAACGCGATGCCGGTGCCGGCGGTCAGCACCAGCGCGAAGGCCAGGACGCGGAGATCCATGGGCGGGGCCTCCGCGATCGGCAATGAGTGCGGTACGAGTCGCGCCAGCACGGGCGCCGCAGAAGCCGCGATCAGCACGCCCAGCGCTCCTCCGACGAGGGCGAGCACGAGGCTCTCGGTGAGGAGCTGCCGCATGAGCCGCTCACGGCCGGCGCCGAGCGCGGCCCGAACCGCCAGCTCCTTCCGGCGGACCATCGCGCGCGCCAACAGCAGGTGGGTCAGGTTGGTACACGCGATCAACAGGACGCAGGCCGCCGCCCCGAGGAGGGCAAGGGGGAGCAGGCGTGCCTCGGGTGAGAGCTCGTCGCGGAGACGGTCGACGGTCGCACTGGTACGCGCGTTTTCGTTCGGGAATGCCCGCTCCAGCTGCGCCGCGACCAGCCGCATCTCCGCGCGCGCCTGCTCGAGCGAGATGTCTCTGTTCAGCCGGGCGACTCCGTAGACATACGTGTCGGTCCGGTCCGCGAAGTCGGCGTCCACGAATGTCTTCGCGATCCAGAGCTGCACATCGCGGTTCGGAAAATGGAAGCTGGCGGGCATGACGCCGATCACGACGTGCGGCGCCCCGTCCACGAGCACCTGGCGGCCCAACACGCTTGCTTCTCCGCCAAAGCGCGCTTGCCAGAGGCCGTAACCGAGCACGATGGTGGCCGGTGCGTCCGGCGCATCGGCCTCGGGACCGAAGACACGTCCGAGCGCGGGGCGCACGCCCAGGATCCGGAATACCTCGCCGGTCAGCCACCGGCCTTCCACGCGCTCGGGCTCTCCGTCGCCGGCGAGGTTGTAGGCCTGCCCGCCGAAGGCTCCCATCTCCTCGAAGGAGCGGCTCATGCGCTTCCAGTCGCGGTAGTTGGCCGGCGAGAGCTCCGTGTGCCCGTAGCCGCCCTGGTTCTGCCAGAGCCTCACCAGCCGGTCCGGCTTCGCGAAGGGCAGCGGCCGGAAGAGCACGTGGTCGGTGATCGAGAAGGCGGCGGTCGTGGCGCCAATGCCCAGGGCGGCCACCGCGACCGCGGTGAGCGCGAATCCCCGCGAGCGCCGCAGGGTGCGCGCGATGAAGGCGAGGTCCTGGCGCAGGATGTCGCCGTGGACGCGCACCGCGTTGACGGCGATGTCCTCGAGCGCGGCCAGCCACAACCCGAGCGTGGGGAAGAGGCCGGTCGCGTCACGGCGCCGCCCGGCAAAGATGGAGCACATCTCTTCGCCGTACTCGGCACGGAAGGAAGCGGGATAGAGGCGCAGGAGGGCGCGATACAAAGCCATCATGCCTTCCCCGGCGCGAAGCCGCTGGCCCGGGCGAGCCGCACGAGCTGGGTCAGCCGCCGCGCTTCGGCGCGCGCCACCGCCGCTCCGAAGGTCGTGATCCGGTAGTACCGGCGCCGTTCGTCGTCCTCCTCGGGAGCCGGACGCTCGCGCGTCTCCACGATGAGGCCCTGCTCGAGCATGCGCTGGATCGAGCGATAGAGCGTGCCCGCGCTGAGCTTCAGAGCTCCGTCCGTCCGGGCGGCGACGTCCTGGATCATCCCGTATCCGTGCCGGTCGTCCTCGGCCAGCGCCATCAGGATGTGGAAGGTCGCCGCCGGCAGCGGTAGAAGCTCCTCGACGCCCGCGTCCTGGCCGCTCACGACGCCCACTATAGCCACATAGAATATAGTGTCAACGGCTATATGCCAGCGGGCCCACCGACGTTCTTGTCGCCGATCGTCGCGGGCCCCACAGTAATGGCATCCTCCTGCGCACGACGGCGGGCCATGCCGTCCCGCTAAGCATCTCGCCCGTGGCGGCTTCGGGCGGGAGGAGTCGCCTGTCAACGGCGGACGCGCCGCGGAACGCGCGTTGCAGGGCACAGGCTCCATGTCCAGCCTCGACCACCGTCTGGAGCTGCTTCCCTTCGCCGTCGGCGACACCCCCGGGTACGCGCTCACCCACCTCACGAGGGCCCATTGGTCGGTGCGGATATGGGGCCGGCTGGGGCCATTCTGGGCGGACGCCTTCTCGCTCGGCCTGGCCAATGCCCGGATCAGCATCCAGCGGGGCTTTGCCCGCCAGGACGGAGCCGGCCGCTGGATCGCCGATTTCCTCCTGTCCCCGGGCGCGGACGCCCCCGAGCCGTCGTCGCTCGACCTGCTGTCGTTCGTGCTCCGCGGACCGGCCGCGGACGACGGGGGACCGATCATCCTTTCTCACTACGCGCTCGACGGCAGCCCCGACGTGGGGCCGTCTCTCTACCTCGAGGTGCAGGGGCCGGACCGGCTGGGATTCCTGGGCAGCCTGCTGCGCTCGCTGGCGCGGCTCGAGCTGTCGCCGCGGGAGATGCTCATCACGACGAGCGAGGGCGAGGCCTACGATCGCTTCTTCTTGAAGACGATCTCCGGTGCCGTGCCTTCGGAGGCGACGCGCCGCCTTCTGCAGCTAACGTTGGAGACTGCCGTGCTCGGAGCCCGAGAGTGCGAGAATGCGCTCACGATTCCGAGCCCGGCTCATGGCTGACCCTCAATTCGTTCCCGCTCTCGGGTGGACCGCGCCGTTCGTGATGTTGTTGCTGTCGATCGCCGTCCTGCCCCTGGCGGCGCCGCGGTTCTGGGAATCGAACGCCCGCAAGCTGGCGGTGGCGGCGCTGCTCGGGCTCCCGGTACTCCTCCTCTATTTGCGGCACGACGCGTCCGCCCTGGTCCACACCGGCCGCGACTACCTGTCGTTCATCGTGCTCCTTGGCAGCCTGTTCGTCGTCTCCGGCGGCATCCTGGCCACGGGCGACCTCGAGGCCACGCCGCGCACCAACACCGCTTTCCTGGCCGTCGGCTCGGTCCTGGCTTCCCTCATCGGGACGACCGGAGCGTCCGTGCTGCTGATCCGGCCGCTGCTCTCCACCAACCAGGAGCGCAGGAACGTCGTGCACACCGTGGTGTTCTTCATCTTCATCGTGTCGAACACGGGAGGCTGCCTGACGCCGCTCGGCGATCCGCCGCTCTTCCTCGGCTACCTTCGCGGCGTGCCGTTCACCTGGACGTTGCGGCTGCTGCCGCACTGGCTGGTCGTGAACGGGCTGCTCCTCGCGGTCTATTTCCTCTGGGACCGCCGCGCCCACGCGCGGGAGCCCGTGGGGGCGGTCGTGCGGGACCGAGCCGTGCTCCAGCCGATCCGCATCCGCGGCAAGAGGAACTTCGTGCTGCTCCTCGCCGTGATCGCCAGCGTCGCCGGGCTGCCTTCGCCCTATCGCGAGGCGGTGATGTTGGCGGTCTCCGCGGTGTCGCTGGCGGCGACGCCCCGGGATGTCCACGAGGCGAACCGCTTCACGTTCCACGCGATCGCGGAGGTCGCGGCGCTCTTCGCCGGCATCTTCCTGACCATGCTTCCCGCCCTCCAGATCCTGCATGCGCGGGGGGCCACTCTCGGCCTGACGACGCCGCGCCAGTTCTTCTGGGCGTCCGGTCTCTTGTCATCGTTCCTCGACAACGCGCCGACCTACCTGACGTTCCTCGCCGTCGCGCAGTCGCTGCGTCTCCCCGCCGAGGTGGTCGGCGTGACCCACGAGGTCCTGGCCGCGATCAGCGCGGGCTCCGTGTTCATGGGCGCCAACACCTACATCGGGAACGGGCCCAACTTCATGGTGCGCGCCATCGCCGAGGAGCGCGGGGTGCCCATGCCCAGCTTCGGCGGGTACATGCTCTACAGCGGCGCGGTCCTGATCCCGTGCTTCGTGCTCGTGACGCTCGTGTTCTTCCGGTAGGCCCGCCTCAACTGCCGCTCGCGGCCGGAGGCGCCGGCGCGATCCGCTCATACACGAGCAGCGGGTCTCCCCAGGCGGTGCCGAAGGTTCCGATCAGGGCGTAATCGCGCAGGAAGGGGGAGCCGGGCCGCACCAGGTTGCGGATGAAGCCGAGGCCGTTCACGACGTAGGCGGGCTTCAGATCGAGGACCATGCGCGTGGGCGTGAGGTTGTCCATGTCGGTGAGCGGCCGCCCCTCCTCGTCCCAGATGTCCGAGGCGGGCGGCGGGTAGTAGGCCAGCGCCTCCGGCGTGCAGAGGCCGACGGTGTCGATCACGTCGCCCCGGTAGAAGAAGCCGAAGATCCCGACCTCGCTGATGAGCGCCGGGGCGGGCCGGGTCCCGCGACGGTTGAGGAACCCGGCCGCCCGCCGGTAGCCGTTGAACCGCTCCCGCTCGGCGCGCTCGACCCGCTCGCCGCGCGGGTTGCGGGCGGACGGGAGATGGCGCGGCGCCGGGCCGTCGTCGAAGGCGTAGTTGTTCGCGGAGAGCAGCAGCACGGTGAGCGCAACCCAGGAGAGCACGGGGAGCCAGGGCGGGACGAATCCGGCGAGCCTCTGTACCAGGGTCCATCCATGGTCGAGCGTGACGACGCAGCCGTAGAACAGCGTCAAGACGGCGAAGGTGACGAAGGACGGGAAGTACCACGCTTCGCGGTGGCCGATCCAGGCATAGAGCACGAGGAAGAGCGGCGCATAGAGGAAGTAGGCGATCCGGGCATCCGGCCGCCGAAGGAGCGCGAGCCAGAGCGCGGGAAGCCCGAGCAGCGTGAGCCAGGCCGGACCGGCCCGGCCCGAAGGCGCGTCCTTCAGCCGCTGATAGCCGGTGAACAGGATGGAGCCCGCGGCGTGGCGGGCCAGCGTGGCGGTCTCGGGCGCGATCGATGACAGGCGCTGCCGAAGGTCGACTCGGCCGCCCTCGTAGGGCCGGAAGACCGAGGGTTCCGCGCTCCGGGCCCGGATCGACTGCGGCACCGGAGACCCGTAGTAGAAGGCCGAGAAGACGAGCCAGGCCAGGGGCAGGACCAGGTATGCCGCCAGCAGATGCGGACGAAAGCGCCGATGGAAAAGGATGGGGACCCAGACGAGCGGCGTGAGCAGGATCCCTTCGGGCCTGATCAGCGGCGCGGCCGAGGCGAGGAGCACCGCGGGCAGATCGCGTCCCGTGCGCATCAGGTACAGTCCCGCCAGCAGCGCGGCGAGCAGCAGGCCGGCCTCGAATCCCTGCGACAGTATCGAGACGTTGACGGAGTTGAAGCCGACGAGCAGGGCGGCGAGGAGGGACGGGCCCGCGCGGGCGGTGAGATCACGGGTCACGAGATAGGCGAGGACGGTCACGGCGGCGAGCAACACGGCGTTCAGCGCCAACGCCACCTGGTCTACGCGGTCGACGCCGAAGAGAAACCCGAGGCCGCCCAGGAGAAAGAGGAAGGCGGGCGAGGTCGACCCCAGCACCGGCGGACCTTCGAGGTTCCACGCCGGCCGGAGGTGGCGCGCGAGGTTGCGAGCGTGCCGGAACGTGATGTACGCGTCGTCGCAGGGCTGCAGGTGCTGCGAGAGCAGGAACGCTCCCGCCGCGGCGCCCAAGCCCACGGCCGCGGCGAGCAGGGCGGGGGAGCCGAACTCGCCCGCGAGGCGCGACCTCCACCCGGCGACCTTCAGAAGCTCCGACGGCTGAGGCGCCCGAGGCTGAACTGGGCGGTCTCGGCCACCGCCATCACCGCCATCACGCCCGCCTGCACGGGATCGGTCACTACGAGGTCCGCGGAGTCGGGGACGCTGCCGGCCATGTTCAGGCTGATCACGAGCACGCCCTGCTCGCGGATCTCCCGCACGGCCTTCTCGATGTCCCCGCCCATGAGCGCCCCGGCCAGGACCAGCACGCGCGCCCGCGGCAGCCGCGCCACCGCGCGCACCGCGTCGGCGAGCGATTGCTCGCCCACCAGGGGGATGGTGTCGACCGAGATGTGCTCACCCCGGATGTTGTGGCGGTCGGCCTCCGAGATCGCGCCGAGGGCGACCTGCCCCACCTGCGCCCCGCCACCCATGATGATGATCCGCTTGCCGTAGATCCGCTGGAACGTCTTGACGACGGTCACCTTTCGCACGATGGGCAGCGCGGCGAGGTCCTGCTCCAGGGCTTCCGCTCCCGCCGGCACCGCGACTTCGAAATAGGTGCGGCTGCCCGCGGGCCGGTTCTCGAGGATCTCGACGAGCGTGATGTCGACTCCGTGGCGGGCGATGACGCCGGTGAGCTGGTGCAGGACGCCGGGGCCGGGGCCGGCCTCGACGAGCAGGCCGATGGTCTCGGCGGGTGTCCCGGGCGGGGGGAAATCTGGCGCCGTCATGGCTCGCGTCCGGCGTGATGATAGCCTGCCTTGACGGCGCTGCGCGCCGCGGACAAGACTCCACCGATGCCCAAGAGAGTCCTCGTCGCGTCTTTGCTGTCCCTGGCGCTGGCCCAAGGGAGCTCGCCCATGGCGGAAGTTCGTTTCATCACGCTCGACCCCGGCCACTTCCACGCCGCGCTCGTCCAGAAGGAGATGTATCCCGGCGTCGCCCGCCAGGTGAACGTCTACGCACCGCTGGGATCGGACCTCGTCGACCACCTCGCACGGGTGGCGGGCTTCAACCGGCGTCCGGACAACCCGACGGCGTGGGAGCTCGAGGTCCACACCGGCCCCGATTTCCTGGAGCGCATGCTGCGCGAGCGTCCCGGGAACGCCGTCGTGATCTCGGGCCGCAACCGTGGGAAGATCGACCGGGTCCAGTCGTCTCTCGACGCGGGCCTGCACGCGCTCGTCGACAAGCCGTGGATCCTCGAGGAATCCGACCTGCCGAAGCTCGAGCGCACCCTCGCCACCGCCGAGGAGAAGGGGCTCGTCGCGCTCGACATCATGACCGAGCGCTTCGAGGTGACGACGCAGCTGCAGCGGGAGCTGGTGAACGACCCCGCCACCTTCGGTACCTTGCTGCCGGGCCGCGAAGCCGAGCCGGCGGTGTACATGGAGAGCGTGCACTACCTCAAGAAGGTCGTGGCCGGCGCGCCCAACCCCCGGCCCGTCTGGTTCTTCGACACCGAGCAGCAGGGGGAGGGCCTCAACGACGTGGGGACGCACCTCGTGGACCTCGCGCAGTGGACGCTCTTCCCCGAGCAGGCGCTCGACTACCGCCAGGACATCCGCGTGCTGCGCGCGCAGCGGTGGCCGACGCTGATCCCGCGGGCCGAGTTCCGCCAGGTGACGCGCGAGGACTTCCCGCCGAGCCTCTCCGGCCGGGTGAAGGGCGACGTCCTCGAGTACTTCTGCAACACGCTCGTGACCTACACGCTGCGCGGCGTGCATGTCACCCTCGACGCGATCTGGGACTGGGAGCCCCCGCCCGGGACCGGCGACACGCACTACGCCTACTACCGCGGCTCGCGCGCGAAGGTCGAGATCCGCCAGGGCGCCGCCGAGCAGCACCGTCCGGAGCTGTACGTGGTGCCGAACGCGGCGGCCGACAAGGCGGCCGTGCTGGCGGCCGTCCAGAAGAAGGTCGCGGCTCTCCAGGCCCAGTACCCCGGCATCGCCGTCGTCGATCAAGGCGCGGAGACGCGGGTCACGATTCCGGAGGCCCTGCGGGTGGGCCACGAGCAGCACTTCGCCCAGGTCACGCAGCGCTTCCTGCGCTACGTGCACGACCGCCGCACGCTGCCGGCCTGGGAGCGGCCGAACATGCTGGCGAAGTACTACGTCACCACCGAAGGCACGCGGCTGGCTCGCCAGTCCGCGCCCCGGCCCGCGGAGCGCCACGCTCCCCGGTGAGCGCCGAGACGCGCGTCTTTCCCTGGCCGCGGCTGCACGAGTTCTGCGCGGGCGTGTTCCGCCACCTCGGCGTGCCCGAGGCCGAGGCGCGTCTCGCGGCGGACGTGCTGTCGTCGGCGGACCGGCGCGGAATCGACTCCCACGGCGTGGCGCGCCTGCGCACCTACTTCGACCTGATCTCGGTCGGCAAGATCAACCCGCGGCCCCGGCCGCGGATCGTGCGGGAAAGCCCGAGCACGGCGACGGTGGACGGGGACAACGGCCTCGGCCTCGTCGTCGGGCCGTGGGCCAACGACATCGCGATGGAGAAGGCCGAGCGCGCGGGCACCGGCTGGGTCGCGGTCTGCCACACGAACCATTTCGGCATCGCCGGCTACTACGTGCTCGAGGCGCTGAAGCGCGACATGATCGGCTGGGCCATGACCAACAGCAGCCGCGGCGTGGCTCCGCTGTGGGGAGCGGAGCGGATGCTCGGCACGAATCCCCTCGCCATCGGCTTTCCGGCCCGGGAGGAGCCGCCGATCGTCCTCGACATGTCGACCTGCGCGGTGCCGCTCGGCAAGATCGAGATCGCCGTGCGCAAGGGCGAGTCGATTCCCCTCGGCTGGGCCATCGACCGGGAGGGAAATCCGACCACCGACCCCCGCGCCATGATCGAAGGGGGAGCGCTCCTGCCCCTCGGCTCGGACCGCGAGCACAGCGGGCACAAGGGCTACGGGCTGGCCCTCGCGGTGGACGTCCTGTCCGCGGTGCTGTCGGGGGCGAACTGGGGGCCGTTCGCGCCGCCCTTCGCCCTGCGCCAGGCCGATCCTGTGCGCAAGGTCGGAAAGGGCATCGGCCACTTCTTCGGCGCCATGCGCATCGACGCGTTCCGCGACCCGGACGAGTTCAAGGCGCAGATCGACGACTTCGTCCGCACGCTGCGGGCGACGCGGCCCACGCCCGGCACCCCCGGCGTCTTGATCCCGGGCGATCCGGAGCGCACGGCCCAGAAGGAGCGGGACGTGCACGGCATTCCCCTGCTGCCGCCGGTGCTCGAGGACCTCCGTGACATCTCCCGTCGGACCGGTGTCTCGCTGGAGTAGCTGAATATCATGCAGAAGCCTCTCGCCGCCCCCATTCTCGTCGCCACTTTGCTGCTGCCGGGTCTCTCGCTGGCCGAGGAGCGACGGACCACCTACAACGTGGCCGGCTACCACATCGCGGCCGAGGGCGATCTGAAAGGGTTCACCCTGGAGCTGACGCCGACCCGGATTGCCGAAGGCCTCGACGTCGTCGCGGTCAAGCTCACGAGCCCGGCGCCCCAGCCCCCGCCACGCTTCACGCTCAAGTGGTCGCTGCCTTCGCACGACGTGGTCGGGCAATGGGCCACCGGCCGCCAGATGAACAAGACGATCCGCCCGGACTGGTCCGGGGGACGCTTGCAGGCGTCGATGTTCGCGCGAGAGGCGCCGGTGAGCTGCCTGTTCGGCAGCGACGACGGCAACGTGCTCACGTTTGCGGTGTCCGACGCCCTGGACACCGTCCTCATCGGATCAGGCATCCGCGAGGAGGACGGGCTCATCTACAACGACATCACCTTCTTCAGCGAGCCGCATCCGAGCCTCACGCAATACTCGGTGGAGCTGCGCATCGATCGGCGCGCCGTCCCGTATTGGACGGCGCTCGAGGACGTGGGCGAGTGGTGGGCGCGGCAGCCCGGCTACGAGCCGGCGCGGGTGCCCGAGCCCGCGCGGCAGCCGGTCTACTCGACCTGGTACAGCTACCACCAGAGCGTCGACGCCGCGGTGCTGCTGAAGGAGGTGGCGATCGCCAAGCGGATGGGGTTCGACTCGATCATCGTCGACGACGGCTGGCAGACCCTCGACAGCGCCCGGGGCTATGCCTACACCGGGGATTGGCAGCCCGAGCGCATGCCGGACATGAAGGCCTTCGTGGACGGCTGCCACGCGCTGGGCGTGAAGGTCGTGCTCTGGTACGCGGTGCCCTTCGTGGGCAAGAACGCGAAGGTCGCGGAGCGCTTCAAGGACGAGTCCCTGCGGTACGAAGACCGCCTGGGCGCGTACGTGCTCGACCCGCGCTACCCCGACGTGCGCCAGTACCTGATCGAGGTCTACCGGAAGGCCATCCAGGACTGGGGCATCGACGGGTTCAAGCTCGACTTCATCGAGCGCTTCGCCGCCGACGAGAAGACGGTGCTCGAAGCCACGGGGGGCCGCGACTTCGCGTCGGTCAACGAGGCCACCGACCGGATGATGACCGACATCCTGGCCGAGCTGAAGAAGGTGAAGCCCGACGTCATGATCGAGTTCCGCCAGCCCTACATCGGACCCCTGATCCGCAAGTACGGGAACATGTTCCGGGCCAGCGACTGCCCGAACTCCTACCTCGCGAACCGGGTGAAGACCGTCGACCTGCGCCTCCTCAGCGGCAACACCGCCGTGCACGCCGACATGATCATGTGGCACTACGGCGAGCGGGTCGAGATCGCCGCCTTCCAGCTCTTGAACGTGCTCTTCTCGGTGCCGCAGGTGTCGGTGCGGCTCCAGGAGATCCCCAAGGACCACTTCGCGATGGTCCAGTTCTACACGACATACTGGAGAGAGAACCGGCCGGTGTTGCTCGACGGCGCGTTCGAGGCCCTCGACCCGGCCGAAAACTATCCGGTGCTGATCGCTCGCGGCGGCGGCAAGCAGATCGTCGGCGTCTACGGCGACGCGTTCGTGAAGCTCGACGGAAGCACGCCGGGAAAGATCGACCTCATCAACGCGAAGAACTCGGACGCGGTGATCCTCGCCGTCGGCCAGGACCTGGGAACGTACCGGTACAAGATCCGGGATTGCCAGGGAAAGGTGGTCGGCTCCGGCCAGGCACGCCTCGACAAGGGGACGCGCGATTTCAAGGTGCCCGTGTCCGGGTTGCTTTCCCTGCAGCGGGGCGAGCAGCGCTAGCGTCGCGGATCGGATCCTTTGATTTCCGTTTGCGGGTCTTCGATCCGTCTCAGTGGCACGAGCACGTCGTCGCCGCGGCGGTTCCTGCACTGCTTGACGTACTGGTCGAACAGTGCCCTGACTTTCGACATCAGCTCCGCGTGACCCTCGCCGGACGAGGGTTCCCACTCTCGAGGGAGGGGCTCGGGTCACGAACGCTCTGGTCGCGTTGGGAGGCGAGAAAAACCGGGGAAGACTACGAGATCCCGGAGCGGCACCAGCGGCAATGTCTGGGACATCAAATCTCCGTTCAGGGCCCGGTCAGCGCTTCGAAGGCTTCCTTCAGCTCCGTGTGGCTCGGACGTGCGACCTGCTGGACGACGACGCCGTCTTTCAAGAACACGAGGTTCGGCCACATCTTGACCCCGAACGAACGGCCGAGCCGGCGCCCGGGGCCGTCTTCGACCTTCACGTGGCGGACCTGCGGATGCTCGCGCAGGAGCGACGCTACGCGCGGGGCGGCGGCGCGGCAGAAGCCGCACCAGCCGGTCCCGAACTCGAGGAGCACGAGGCCAGGCGCGCGGTCGATCTCCTCGCGGGTCGGCGCTTCTTCCAGCGGCAGATAATCGGCGCTCATGGCGCAGTCACGTGCAAATCCCCCGCCACCAGGGGTGCGGAGAACGAGTGCCGCCCGGATTCGATCACGGAAACGCGGCTCGCATCCCGGCCGGGCATGCGGACCTCGGCCGACGTGTTCGGGGGCAGCTCGACGTCCAGGGAAAAAGTTGCGCCGTCCCACCGCCAGGCAACGGACATGTGCCCGCGGGGCGACTCGTGCGACGCGCGGACCCACGTGATCCCCGGCACCGGTTGCGGGCGGATCCTCACGCGCTTGAAGCCGGGGAACGCCGGGTCGGGCGCGAGCCCCGCCAGGTCCCCGTAGAACCACTCGACGATCTGGCCGAGCATGAAGTGGTTCTGTGAAGAATGCGGGTTCGCGTCCCAGGCCTCGGTCAGCGACGTGGCGCCCCGGGCGAGCTGGAACCCGTAGCCGGGCCTCTCGCTCTGGTGGTTCATGTCGAAGATGACGTCAGAGCGCCCCCCGTCGGCGAGCGCGCGCAGGACATAGCGGTACCCGACGTCACCCGCCGTCGTGCCGTTGCCATGGGCGCGGACATCCCGGACGAGCGCCTCGAGCACGCGCGCGCGATGCTCCTCGGGGGCGAGGCCGAGGACGAGCGGCATCGCCTGGGCCGTCTGGGAGCCGGTGGCATAGAGGGCGCGCTCGGAGTCGAGGAACCTCCGGTTGAAGGCGGCCCGGATGCGGCCGGCCGCCTCGGAGTAGCGCCGGCCGTCGTCCTCGTGCCCGAGCCGGCCGGCGATCTTCGCCAGCGCCAGGTGGTCCTCGTAGTAGATCGCCGTCGCGGTGAGCGCGATCGGCGTGAGCTGCGACGGGCCCGGAGGCTTCGGGCCCAGGTCGTACCAGTCTCCGAGCCCGTAGTCCACGATGTCACCCTGCGCCCGGCTCGCGAGATAGGCGACGTAGCGCCTCATCGCATCGTAGTTGCGGCGGAGCGGCGTGTCGTCGCCGGTCCAGACGTAGTGCTGCCACGCCGCGAGGACGATCGCGCTGCCCCATTCGGGCGAGTCCCGGAAGCCTCCGTCGAAGACGACGTACTCGGGCGCGATGTCGGGCACGAGACCGTCCGGCCGTTGCGCGTCGGCCATGTCCACGAAGGTCTTGGCGTACAGGCGGGCGAGATCGGTCTCGTAGCGGAGGGACGGCCCGTTGAGGTGGTACTGCTCGAGCCAGCCCAGCCGCTCGCGATGGGGGCAATCGGTGATGACGTGGGCCAGGTTGCTGCGCTGGGCCCAGCGCACGAGCGTACGAATCCGGTTGAACAGCTCGCTCGAGCACGCGAACTCCCCGGCGGGAGGCGAGTCGGAGTGGACCACGACGCTCTCGAGCGACTCGACCTGCGGAGGCGCGCCGCCTGGCGGCGCGGAGCGCTCCACCTGGACGTAGCGGCTGCCGTGGTAGAAGAACCGCGGAAACCAGGACTCGCCTTCGCCGCGGCCCGCGAGCGTGTAGCTCCAGAACGCCTCTCCTCCGCCGCTCGACCCGCGGTCCACGGAGCCGTCGGCGTTCAGCAGCTCGGCGGGGGTCATCTTCACGGTGGCGCCCGCAGGGCCGCGGACTCTCAGGCGCGGCATCATCGACGCGTTCTGGCCGAAGTCGTAGACCGCCACTCCGGGGCGGAGCTCCCGCACAGCTACGGGGGCGAGCGTCTCGTAGGCACGGAAGGGCGGCGCCGCATAGGAAGCGCCGCGCAGATGGCGAGCAGGCACCTCCAAGCCCTCCGGTACCGCCCAGGCCGAATCGTCGAACCCGGGCTGGTCCCACCCTCGAGGCTCGAGACGTGCGTCGTCGTCCTCCCCCCCGTAGACGTTGGAGAAGACGATCGGACCCGGCGTGACGCGCCACTGGCGGTCGGTTCCGACCACGTCGACGGTACCGTCGGCGTATTCGAGCCGGATCTGGGCGATCGCCGCCAGGGGCCGGAAGGTCGAGGTGAACTTGACGTAGCGCCCGGGCTGCACGCTGTACATGCCGCTGCCGAGCACCATTCCCACGGCGTTGTCGCCGGCGCGGACCGAGTGCGTGACGTCGTGCGTGTCGTACAGGCACGTCTTGTCGTACGCCGTCCACCCCGGCGTCAGCAGGCCGGTGCCGACGCGGGCGCCGTTCACGCTCATCTCGTAGTGCCCGAGGCCGCAGACGCTCGCCAGCGCGCGGTGCAGGCCCGCGCGCACCGCAAATTGCCGGCGGAGGAGCAGCGTGCCGTTGGCGCGAGGGTTGGGTCCCGAGCGCAGCAGGTCCGGATCCGTGATCCACCGCGCCTGCCACCCGGCGGGCTCGAGGACTCCCATCGTCCACGTGGCCGGCGCGCTCCAGACCGACGCGTGATTCCCGCCATCCCAGACCTTCAGCTTCCAGAAGACCTGCTCGTTCGAGCGCAGCGCGCGGCCGCCGTAAGGCACGTGGAGCTGCTCGTCCGATTCGACGCGCCCGCTGTCCCACACGTCGCCCCGGTTGCGTTCCAGGCCGTCGAGCGAAGACGACACGAGGACCTGCCACGCGCCCTGGCGCAGGCCCTGGCCTTCACCGCGCAGCTGCCAGGAGAGGCGCGGGGGCGCGGAGTCGATTCCGAGCGGGTCCACGATGCCGTCGCATCGGAGGGCGACCGGTGCGAGCGAGCCGGGGCTCTCGCGCGGAGCGAATGCGATCAGCGTCAGGAGCGCCGAGCCGAGCCGTCGGGAGATCATCCCGGTGATTGTAGGTGAAGGGCCGGTCAACCCCTCCGTCCGGAGAAGCTTTGGCGCCATTCGCGGGGAGCGACGCCGGTCTTGCGCTTGAAGAGCCGGCTGAAGTAGTGCTCGCTCTCGAAGCCGCAGCGGAACGCGACCTCCTTGACGGTGAGGGCGGTCTCGCTCAGGAGCGTGCGCGCACGGCCGAGCTTGATCTGTATGCGGTATTGGTGCGGGCTGAGACCGGTGTGATGGGCAAACGTCCGGCGGAACCAGGTGTAGCTCACGCCCAGCCGGCGGGCGAGCTCGGGCAGGGACGGCGCCGGTTGGGCGGGATCGTCCGCCATGCGGTGCATCGCCTCGTGGATCGCGCGTGCGACGTTCCGGCTGCCCTCCTGGCCGGGCTGCAGGGCCGAGTAGAGCAGGGACATTATGTACAAGGCAGCTCCCGACGCCACCTGCTGGACGGCCGGGCGCCCGGCGCGCACCGCGTCGATGACGGAGCTGAAGGCCGCGAGGAGCAGGTCCTCCTCCCGCACCCGCAGCACCGGCCGCCGCGGGGAGAAGAAGCCGTTGCGCACCAGGCTCCGGACCACCGGGCCGTCGCACCCGATCCAGTGCTCGCTCCAGCCGATGCCGGGGAGCGGGCGGTACCGGTGCCACACGCGGGGGAACAGGATGAACGCCTGGCCGGGCGTGATCCGCCACCGGCTCCGCGCCGTCTCCAACAGGCCCTGGCCGCTCGAGATGTACACGAACTGGTACTCGCGCAGGACGCGTCCTCTCTTCCAGTCGAAGTGATAGCCGCCGGGGTGGCCAGTGGGCGGATAGGGGGCGCCGGGCGGGATCCGGGACTCTCCCGCCGTCGTGAGGTACAGGCCCCAGAGGCGGTCGCGATCGCTGATCGGGAAGTACCGGAAGAAGGTCTGGAGGGCTCGCCCCATATCAGTGTCATTTTGTGCACAAGACAGGTCATTGCGTCCATTGCCCCCCGGGGCGGAAGTGCTAGCTTGGGCGGCGGTCCTTTCCCCTCGAGGTGACCATGAGTCGTCGCCGGCGCCTGTCCTCCCTCACCGCCGTGGCTTTCGGTGTGTTCCTGGGTCCGGCGCTCGCCCAGCCGCCACTCGACAAGGTGCCCGTGCAGTGGGACAAGGTCACCCGGGTCTCGAAGACGATCCCGACGTTGCAGGTGGTGGTGAACCCGCCGCTGCGGCGCGGGTCGGCGATCCACGACAACGCCTTCAAGGCCCTGCGCGACCTTCAGGCGGACTACGTCCGATACGTGCCGTGGCTGCCCTATCCGAAGCTCGGCGTGGCGGAGCTCGAGCCTCCCAAGGATGGAGCGACGTCGTGGGACTTCTCGCTCATCGACCCGATGACCATCGACTTCCTGGAGGCGACCACGGGGCATCCCGTCATCCTGAACTTCAGCACGATCCCGCAGTGGATGGCCAGGACCGAGAAGCCCGTCTCGTATCCGGCCGACCCGGACCAGGCCGTCTGGGACTACACGCAGGGGACGGAGTTCCGCGATCCGACCTTCAAGGAGGTCGCGGACTACTACGCGCGGCTGCTGGCGTGGTACACGCAGGGGGGCTTCACGGACGAGCTCGGCAGGCGGCACGAGTCCGGCCATCGCTACCCGATTCCCATCTGGGAGGTCTTGAACGAGGTGGACTTCGAGCACAGCTTCTCCCCGGAGGACTACACCCGCCTGTACGACGCGGTGGTGGCGGCGATGCGTCGCGTGCAGCCGGGGATGAAGTTCGTGGGCACGGCGCTGGCGATACCCGCCCGGACCCCCGAGTTCTTCGAGTACTTCCTGAACCACGCCAACCACAAGGCCGGCATCCCGCTCGACTACATCTCGTACCACTTCTATGCGATCCCGGTGGCGGACCAGAGCCCCGAGGTGCAGCAGCACACGTTCTTCACGCAGGCGGACGGCTTCCTCACCGTGGTCCGCTACGTGGAGGTGATCCGGAAGCGGCTCTCTCCCGAGACCGGGACCATGATCAACGAGATCGGCGCGATCTCCGCCGACGACCTGGAGCAGGACAAGCCGGGCCACGTCGCCAAGCCCATCCCGGACTCCTACTGGAACCTCGCGGGTGCGCTGTACGCGTACCTCTTCGGAGAGCTGACGCGGATGGGCATCGACGTGGCCGGCGAGTCGCAGCTCGTGGGGTACCCGACCCAGTTCCCGAGCGTGACCATGGTGGACTGGACGACCGGCCAGCCCAACGCGCGGTATCAGGTCCTGAGGCTCCTGCACGACAACTTCGGGCCGGGCGACAAGCTGGTGGCGAACGCGCAGGCGGGCCCGTTTCCGCCGGCGCTGGCGAACTACGTCTTCTACCAGGGATTCCTCACGCGAGACGGCAAGCGCCGCCTGCTGCTCGTGAACAAGCGCGATCGCACGATCGAGGTTTCCGTGCCGGGCGCGAGCGGCGGCCGCGAGGACGTCGTGGACCAGACGACGGCGTCCGGGCCGCCGGCTTCGCGCAGGCTCGACGGCGAGACGGTCTCGCTGGGCGGGTACGCCGTGGCCGTGGTGACGCTGCCGTAGTCGGGCGGGGAGGACCAGAGTGGCGGAAGCATTTGCGCAGAACGAAGGCTTGCGGGTCGGCCTCTTCGGGATCGGCCTCGACACCTACTGGCCGCAGTTCGCCGGCCTCGAGGACCGGCTGAAGGGCTATCTGGAGAAGGTGGCCGGCAAGTTGAGGCGGCCGGGCGTGGAAGTGGTGAGCCTCGGCCTCATCGACTCGCCCGAGAAGGCGGCGGTCGCCGGGCATCGCTTCCGGCAGGCGGACGTCGATCTCATCTTTCTCTATGTGACCACCTACGCCCTCTCGGCCACGGTGCTGCCCGTCGTGCGCCGGGCGAAGGTGCCCGTGATCGTCCTGAACCTCTCGCCGGGGGCGGCGATCGACTACGCGTGGTTCAACGCCCTCGGTGACCGCACGAAGATGACGGGGGAGTGGCTGGCCTACTGCCAGGCGTGCTCGGTACCCGAGATCGCCAACGTGTTCCGGCGCGCCGGCATCTCGTTCCATCAGATCACCGGGATGCTCGACGACGACCGCCAGGCCTGGGACGAGATCTCGGACTGGATCGACGCCGCCCGGGTCGCCTACGTGATGGAGCACAACCGCCTCGGCGTGATGGGGCACTACTACGGCGGCATGCTCGACATCTACTCCGACCTGACGCAGCAGTGCGCGGGCTTCGGCGGCCACGTCGAGATCGTGGAGGTGGACGAGCTGGCGGCTTTGCGAAGGGAAGTGACCTCCGCGCAGGCCCGGGACCGCGTGGCCCAGTTCCGTGACACCTTCGACGTCCAGGCCGACTGCCCGCCCGCGGAGCTCGACCGCGCCGCGCGCACGTCGGTGGCGCTCGACCGGCTCGTCGACGTCCATCGCCTGGGCTCGATGGCGTACTACTACATGGGCGTCGGTACCCCCGAGAACGAGGACGCGATCAGCTCGATCATCCTCGGCAACAGCCTGCTCACGGCGCGCGGCGTCCCGCTCGCCGGAGAGATGGAGATCAAGAACGCCCAGGCGATGAAGATCCTGGACACCTTCGGCGTGGGGGGATCGTTCACCGAGTACTACGCGATGGACTTCGCGGCCGACGTGGTGCTGATGGGGCACGACGGTCCGGGCCATCTGGCGATCGCCGAGGGGAAGACGAAGGTGCGGCCGCTCGGCGTGTACCACGGCAAGGTGGGCCGCGGCCTGTCGGTGGAGATGTCGGTGAAGCGGGGGCCGATCACCGTGCTCGCGGTGGTGCAGGGCGGCGACCGGAAGCTCAAGCTCCTCGTCGCGGAGGGGGAGTGCGTGCCGGGGCCGGTCCTGGAGATCGGGAACACGAACAGCCGATACCGGTTTCCCATTGGCGCCCGGGCCTACGTGAACGAATGGAGCCGACACGGCCCCGCCCATCACTGCGCGGTCGGCCTCGGCCACGTCGCCGCGAAGATCGAGAAGCTGGGGAGCCTCCTGGACATGGAAGTCGCGCGCGTCTGCTAGGAGCCCCAACAATCCCCTCTCCCTCCTGAGGGAGAGGGGCGGGGGTGAGGGTGATGGACACCAACCCGGCGCTCGGCGTCACGCTTCACGCCATCGGCGGCCTCGCCGCGGCCAGCTTCTACATCCCCTACAAGGGGGTGAAGGGCTGGTCGTGGGAGACCTACTGGCTCGTGGGCGGCGTCTTCAGCTGGATCGTCGCGCCGTGGGCGTTCTCGCTGGCGATCCTTCCCCAGACGATGGAGATCCTCCGCGATGCCGGCCGCGCGCCGCTCCTCTGGACGTTCTTCTTCGGCGTCCTCTGGGGAGTGGGCGGGCTGACCTTCGGCCTCACCATGCGCTACCTCGGTATCGCGCTCGGCTACGCCATCGCGCTCGGGCTTTGCGCTGCGTTCGGGACGCTGATGCCGCCTCTCGTCAGCGGCCAGCTGGGCGAGATCCTCTCGCACGGCCCGGGGCAGGTCGTCGTGCTGGGCGTCCTGGTGTGCCTGGCCGGCATCGCCGTCAGCGGCCGCGCGGGGATCCGGAAGGAAGGCGAGCTCTCCGAAGCGCAGAAGAAGGCGGTGGTGGCGGAGTTCAGCCTGGGCCGGGGGATGGCGGTCGCGGTGGCGTGCGGGGTCATGAGCGCCTCCATGGCCTACGGCATCGCCGCCGGCAAGCCCGTCGCCGAAGCCGCGCTCGCGCACGGCGCGCCTTCGCTCTGGCAGAACCTGCCCGTCCTGATCGTGATCCTGGCCGGCGGCTTCCTGACCAACGTCGTGTGGTGCGTGTTCCTGGCCATCAAGAACCGCTCGGGCGGCGACTACGCTCGCGGCGGCGCTCCGCTCGCCGCCAACTATCTCCTCTGCGCGCTCGCGGGTCTCACGTGGTACCTCCAGTTCTTCTTCTACGGCATGGGCACGACGCGCATGGGCCGCTACGACTTCTCGAGCTGGACCCTCCACATGGCCAGCATCATCATCTTCAGCACCGCGTGGGGCATCGCCCTGCACGAGTGGAAGGGAACCACACCGGGCACCCGAGGGCTCGTGGCCGCCGGCCTGGCCCTCCTGATAGCGTCGACGGTGATCGTCGGCTACGGAAACTATCTCGCCGCCCGCTCACCCGCCTTGTCCACTTCGTCGCGACACGCTCTCGCCGAATAGGAGGCCGATCGTGGAACACAAACGCCGCCTGTCCCTCCTCGTCCTGGTCTTCGCGTCGACCTCCGTCATTCCGTCCCCCGCGGCGGACCCCTCCGGCAAGGTGACCGCGAGCTGGGACAAGGTCACGCGAGTCTCGCAGACGACACCCACGCTGCAGGTCGTGGTGAACCCGCCGCTGCGGCGGGGGACGCCGGTCCACGACAATGCTTTCAAGGCGCTGCGCGACCTGCAGGCCGACTACGTCCGTTACGTGCCCTGGCTTCCGTATCCGAAGCTGGGCGTGGCGGAGCTGGAGCCGCCGAAGGACGGCCAGACGTCGTGGGACTTCTCGCTCATCGATCCCATGACCGTCGACTTCCTGGAAGCGACCAAGGGCCATTCGGTGATCCTCAACTTCAGCACGATCCCGGCCTGGCTGCACAAGAGCGACAAGCCGGTCGCCTATCCCGACGACGCGAACCAGGTGACGTGGACCTACACGCAGCGGGGCGAGCCGCGCGACCCGAGCTTCAAGGAGATCGCCGACTACTACGCGCGGCTCCTCGCCTGGTACACGCAGGGCGGCTTCACCGACGAGCTCGGCAAGCGCCACGAATCCGGCCACCACTACCAGGTCTCCCACTGGGAGGTCTTGAACGAGCCCGACCTGGAATACCCGGCGGACGCGCAGACGTACACGCGGCTCTACGACGCCGTGGTCGACGCCATGCGGAAGGTCCAGCCGCAGACGAAGTTCGTGGGTGCCTCGCTCGCGTTCCCGAGCGGCAACCCGGCCTTCTTCGAGTACTTCCTGAACCATGCCCACCACAAGCCCGGCATCCCACTCGACTTCATCTCCTATCACTTCTACGCCGTGCCCTCGCCCGACGAGACGCCCGCGACCCAGGAGCACACGTTCTTCGCCCAGGCCGACGGGTTCCTGAACGTCGTGCGCTACGTCGAGTCGATCCGCAAGCGGCTGTCGCCGTCGACGAAGACGACCATCAACGAGATCGGGGCCATCTCCGCGGAGGACCTGACGCAGGGCGAGCCGGGATACGTCTTCAAGCCCATCCCGGACTCCTACTGGGGCCTCGTGAGCGCGATGTACGCCTACATCTTCGGCCAGCTCTCCCACATCGGCGTCGACGTGGCCGGCGAGTCGCAGCTCGTGGGGTATCCCACCCAGTTCCCGAGCGTGTCGATGGTCGACTGGGCCGACGGCCGGCCCAACGCGCGCTACTGGGTGCTGAAGCTGCTGAAGGACAACTTCGGTCCGGGCGACAAGCTCGTGGAGACGAGCGTCGACAACCGCTACGTGTACGCGCTGGGAGCGATCAAGAGCGACGGCAAGCGCCGCGTCCTGCTCGTCAACAAGCGGAACCGGCCGTTCGAGATCACCGTCCCCGGCGCGAGCGGGGGTCAGATGGACCGGGTGGACCAGACGACGGCTCTCCAGCCGCCGGCTTCGACGAAGCTGACGGACGACAAGCTCACGCTGGGCGGCTTCGGGGTGGCGGTGGTCACGCTGCCGTAGCAAGATGGGGTCCCCATGCGTCGCCGGGAATTCCTCGCCGGCGCGGCCGGCGCGGCGGTGTCGGTAGGTTCCCGCTCGCGCGCGGCCGAAGCGGCGGTCGACGAGGCCCCGTTCGATCGCGCAATGCGCTGGGGCCAGCTCGCGTTCGTCGAGAACGATCCCGGCCGTTACGACCGGGACTTCTGGCTCGACTATTTCCGGCGCACCCATCTGGACGCGGTGACGCTGAGCGCGGGCGGCGTCGTCGCCTTCTATCCGACGAAGATACCGTTCCATCACCGCAGCGCCTGGATGGCCGAAGGGACCGATCCGTTCGGGGACCTGGCTGATGCCTGCCGGCGGCTCGGCATGCTCGTTCTCGCGCGCGTGGACCCGCACGCCGTCTACCCTGACGCGGGGGCGGCCCACCCCGAGTGGATTGCGGTGGGGGAGGACGGCAAGCCGCGGCGCCATTGGGCGAACGCGGAGCTGTGGGTCACCTGTGGGCTGGGTCCATACAATTTCGAGCACGTGACGGAGATCCTGCGCGAGATCGCCACGATCTACGACGTGCAGGGGATCTTCGCCAACCGCTGGGCGGGAAGCGGCCCCTGCTATTGCGAGAGCTGTCGCCGCAACTTCAAGGCGGCGTCGGGCCGGGAGCTGCCGGGCTCGCGCTCCGACGACCCCGCGCGCCGGCCGTACCTGCTCTGGCGGCGGCAGAGGCTGCTCGAGCTGTGGGACGTGTGGGACGCGGCCATCCGCGAGCGGAGGCCGGGGGCGCGCTTCATCCCCAACGGACCTCCCGGCCTCGAGAGCGCGCGGCGCGCGCCATTCCTGGCCGTGGACCAGCAGGCGCGGCGCGGCCTCACGCCGCCCTGGGCCTTCGGGCGCTCGGCCAAGCAATATCGCGCGGTGATGGGGCGCAAGCCGGTGGCGGGCCTCTTCAGCGTGGGCGTCGAGGAGCCGTACCGCTGGAAGGACTCCGTGCAGGCCGGCCCCGAGGTTCGCATCTGGGCCCTCGACGGCATCGCCAACGGCTTCCGGCCCTGGTTCGCCAAGTTTTCGGCGGTGCTCTACGACCGCCGCTGGCTCAAGACGGTCGAGGACCTCTATGCGTGGCACCACCGGAACGAGCGCTACCTCCGGAACGAGGCGCCGATCGCCCGCGTGGCCCTCGTCTACTCCGAGCAGACCCGCGACTTCTACGGGAAGGACGAGGCCGAGGCGAAGGTGGACGACCACGTCAAGGGGATGTATCAGGCCCTGCTCGAAGCCCGCGTCCCCTTCGAGATGATCCACGACGCTTTCCTCGATCCGGACCCCCTCGACCGGTTCAAGCTCCTCGTCCTGCCCAACGTGGCCGCGCTGTCCGAGGACCAGTGCCGCCGCTTCATCGAGTACGTCGCGCGCGGCGGGAGTCTCCTCGCCACCTTCGAGACTTCCCTGTACGACGAGACGGGCGCGCCGCGGAAGGAGTTCGGCTTGAGCAGCCTCTTCCAGGTGGCTTTCGAGGGGCAGGTGGAGCGCCGCGTGCAGAACTCGTACCTAGCCCTGAACCACGAGACGCACCACCCGCTCCTCGCCGGGCTCGAGGACGCGCTCCGCATCATCAACTCCGTGCAGCGCGTGCACGTCCGGCCGCAGGCGGCGTTCCCTTCACCGGTGACCCTCATCCCGTCCTACCCCGACCTGCCGATGGAGCACGTGTTTCCGCGAGTCCCGCCCACCGACGAGCGGCAGGTCTACCTGCGGGAGCTCGGCCACAGCCGCGTCGTCTACTTTCCCGGGGACATCGACCGCACGTTCTGGGAGGTGCTGTCCGGCGACCACGCGCGGCTCCTCGGCAACGCCGTGGAGTGGGCCACGAACGAGGAGCGGCCGGTGGCGGTGACGGGCCCGGGCCTTCTGGACGTGGCCGCCTGGCGCCAGAAGGAGTCGCTGACCGTCCACCTCGTGAACCTCACGAACCCGATGACGATGAAGGGGCCGTTCCGCGAGTTCGTGCCCGTGGGTCCTCTCACGGTGAAGGTCCGTCTGCCCGAGGGCGTCCGGCCGCGCCGCGTCCACCTCCTCGTGGCGGGGACGGTCCCGCACGTTGAGGAAGCGGCCGGCGCCCTGACCGTGACCGTGCCCTCGGTCCGCGACCACGAGGTCGTGGCCGTGGACGTCTCGTAGGGCTCAGTTCTTCCCCTGGTCGTGGGGCACGACGCAGGTCGCGGTCACCGTCCGTGTGTTGTCGGCACGGTCCGTGGCGGTGGCCGTGATCGTGTACGCGCGGTCCCCGCCGTTGCCCCGCCGTTCGGCGCGCAGGTAGACCGCGAATCCGCCCGCGCCGTCCGCCTCCACGAGGACGTCGTCCGGGCTCGACGGGTCGCTGTTCGTCGCCGTCACCCGGAGCGCGCCCGGGGCGACGCCGGACAAGGCGTCGCTCGCGGTCACGACCGCAACCTGCCGCATCCCGTGGTTGGGCGGCCAGAGGCTGCAGTCGGCGGAAGGAAGGCCGTTGACCTGGGGCTGGGTGCCGTCGAGGCGGACGGTGAGCTCCTTCGCGGCCTCGTCGTTTCCGGCCGCGTCGGTGGCGAAGTAGGTGAGGGTGGTGATCCCCGGCGTCGTGACGTCGACGGACGCCGCGTGTCCGGCCACGACCTGCACGTCGCTGGCCTGCGCCCCGGCGAGGGAGTACTGGAGCTGGTCGACCCATCCGAGCAGGTCGCCCGCGTTCCCGCTGCGGGAGTCGGTGGCGTCGAGGCTCACGTGGACGCTCGTGTTGTTCCAACCGTTCGCGTTGGCGGCGGGCGAGGCGGTCGCGGCCGAGACGGGATCGATCCCATCCGAGTAGACGGCGAGGCTGCTCGCTTCCGATCGCCCGGGCGCGGGGTCGCTCGACACGTTGATGACGCTCCGCGCGCCGTCCACGGGATCCTGCAGGGCCATGCTCGTGGAGCCGCCGCCGTCGAGGTTGAGGGCGTTCCAGACGCCGTAACCGAGCAGCACGTCGGCGACCTCGCCGACCCGCATGCCCTGGCTGCGCTCATCTTCGTCCATGAAAATGGTCGGCCGGACGTCCACCGTGAACAGCACGAGGGTCTTGTTGTCCCGGGTCAAGCCGATGGCGGAGCGGGCGTTGACGAGGTTGTACCAGGAGTTGCTGTTCGAGTAGTTGTTGTTTCCGGGACCGATGAGCGGCGCATCGGGATGGGCGGCGTCGCGATACAGCGGGATCGATTTGACGCCGTCGGTGATGATCTGGGCCGAGCCCGCCAGGGCGTTGTACAGCGTGACGTTCTCCAGGACGTGCTTCCCGTCCGCGAACGCGGGATCGCGGTGGACGACGCTCGCGTTGTTCTCGCGGTCGATGTTGATGGCGGGGGAGTCGGCCACGATCGCGTAGATCTGAAAGGGGGTCTCGAACGCGGAGTAGACGTTGCCCCGCGACGCGGCCAGCCCGATCAGGTACGCCCAGGCCCCCTGGTTGCTCCCGGCCGGAACGGGAAAGGGGGCGAAGAAGTGGCTGTTGATGGCCACCTGCCCGTGCGCGGCTTCGAGGTACTGCAGCGTGCCCTGCCGGACAGTCTCGAACGGGGGATACGGAATCGGCCAGCCGGGCGTCCCGAAGTTGTCCGTCGGGAGGTCCTTGCCTTCGGGGGTCATCTTGAAGCGGATCTCGGGCGCGTTCAGGTCGACGAGCACGATGTTCATCTTCACCTGCCGCAGCGGGTTCGCGTTCGGCGCCGGAAGCGGGATGATCTCCTTCCGCTTGATGAGGGTGATGCCGGGATAAGGATGGGTGACGACCTCCGCGGCGCGGAGGCCCGAGGACCAGCAAAACACGGCCACGGCCGCGGTAGAGATGACGCGGCCCGCGCGAAGGGACATCGGCGCCTCCAATTTTTCCAGGTTGGACGAATGTTAGACTCGCTCCGTCCCGAGTCAAGGGCTTTCTCGCCGCAGAGGAGGCACCATGCATTTCCGTGGATTGCTGGGCGCCGGGCTCGCCGTGGCGCTCGCCGCCGCCTCCGCAGCGTGGGCGGCGACGCCGGCGTCGGTGCCGGTCTTCCTGCGCAGCGTGGTGAGCTTCACCGACGCCGACATCGCCTCCGTGGACGCCGGCCGCGTCGTGGCCAAACAGCTTCCCGCCGCCGACAAGGCGGAGATCGCCGCCTTCGGCGCCGTCCGCGTGCAGGCCGACAAGGCCGCGGCGCTGCGGCGGTTCCGCGAGATCGAGTTCGTGCGCCGCGCGCCCTCCGTGCTCGAATCGGGATGGTTCAGCAAGCCGCCCAGGCCCGCCGACCTCGAGGGCTTGACGCTCGAGGACGCCGACGTCGAGGCCGCGCGCAAGTGCCGCCCCGGCGACTGCGCGCTCAAGCTCGCCAGTTCGGCGATGGACCGCATCCGGACCGAGCTGGCGGGGCCGGCGGCGCAGGCGAAGCCGAAGGCCACCGCCCTCGTGAGGCAGATGCTGGTGGAGTACGTGGCCGCCTACCAGACCGGGGGCATCGGCGCGCTGGCCACGTACAACGACAAGGACAAGCCCCAGGAAGCGCCGGCGGAGTTCCGGAAGCTGCTCGCGGCGTCGCCTTTCCTCGTCGAGTACGTTCCCGAGTTCCACCGATACGTGGAGGAGTACCCGCAGGAACGCCTCGCGGGAGCCGAAGACTTCTTCTACTGGACGAAGGACAAGTTCGGGCCCAAGCCGACGATCTCGGTGTACCACCTGACGGTCTGGCAAGACCCGCGGAACCCCGGCCGGACCGTCGTGTGCTCGAAGCGGATCTACGCCAGCCACTACTTCCAGTCGGGCCTCGACCTCGTCGCGCTCGTGGACGCGCCCGCCGGCCAGAAGGGCTTCTACCTGATGGACCTCCATCGCGTGCGGATCGATCCGCCGACGGGAATGCTGTCGGGAGTGCTGCTGGGGAAGATCCGGGGCGGGATCGAGACCGCCGTCACCGAGCGCTTGACGACGGCCAAGGCCCTCGCCGAGAAGGAATGAAGCGGCGCTGAGAGTGGCACCTCGTCTCGTGCGCGCGGCCGTCCTCGCGTGCGCTCTTCCGTGCGTTGCCTTCGCGCAGGGCGGCGCCGCCCCTGGCGTCGAAGACGTGCAGCGCCTCTTTGCGAAGCCGCCCGACGACAGCCGGGTCCTCATGCGGTGGTGGTGGTTCGGCCCCGCGGTCACCACCGGGGAGATCGAGGCCGAGATGCGCCAGATGAAGGCGGGCGGCATCGGCGGCTTCGAGCTGGCGGTCGTCTACCCGATGGCGCTCGACGATCCGGCCCGCGGCCTTCGCAACGAGCGCTACCTGTCGCCGGGCTTCCTCGACAAGGTCGCGTTCACCTCGCGCAAGGCGCGCGAGCTGGGCCTGCGGATGGACGTGACGATCGGCAGCGGCTGGTCTTTCGGGGGACCGTACATCACGCCCGACCTGGCCGCGACCCGCCTGCGCTCCGATCGCCGCGAGATCACGCCGGACCGGACGAGCGTGGCGCGGCCGGTGCCGTACGAGGGTGACCGTCTGATCGCGGCCTTCGTCGGCCGTGGCTCCCTGGCCGAGGTCGACCCGACGAGCTTCCGCGCGCTCGACGTCTCCGGCGCGGGGCCGATCGCGCTGCCGCCCGGCGAGGGGCCGCGCCTCCTCCTGCTGTACTTCTCGAGCCCGACCGGGCAGGTCGTCAAGCGCGCGGCCGTCGGCGCCGAAGGCTACGTCCTCGATCACTACCAGCGCGCCGCCATCGAGAAGCACCTTCGCGAAGCGGGCGACAAGCTTCTCGCCGCCGCGGGACCGGGCGGCATCCACGCCGCCTTCTGCGACAGCCTGGAGGTCTACGGAGGGGACTGGACCGCGGACATGTTCAGCGAGTTCCAGAAGCGGCGCGGCTATGACCTGCGCGGCTTGCTGCCGCGGCTCGAGTACGACGCCGGCGAGCGGTCGGAGACGTTGCGGCGCGACTTCGGGCGCACGCTCACCGAACTGTACGAGGAGCGCTTCCTCGCCCCCATGCGCGAGTGGGCGACGAGGAACAAGGTCCTCTTCCGCATCCAGAACTACGGCGAGCCGCCCGCGTCGCTGGCCAGCTCCCGGTACGCCGACCTGATCGACGGCGAAGGCTGGAACTTCCGCACGCTGACCTCGGCGCGCTGGGCCGCCTCCGCCGCGCATCTCTTCGGCAAGCCGGTGACGACGTCGGAGACCTGGACCTGGCTCCATTCCCCGGCCTTTCGCGCCACGCCGCTCGACGTCAAGGCCGAGGCCGACCAGCACTTCCTCTCGGGGATCAACCAGCTCGTCGGCCATGGCTGGCCCTATTCGCCTCCCGAGGCGGGAACGCCGGGCTGGCCGTTCTACGCGGCGGCCGTCCTCAGCGACAAGAACCCGTGGTGGCCGGTGATGCCGGACCTCGCCGCGTACCTGCAGCGCGTGAGCTTCCTCCTGCGACAAGGCGAGCCGGTGGCCGACGTGGCGCTCTACGCGCCGACCGACGATGCCTGGTCCACGTTCAAGCCCGGAACGCCGCGCTACCTGAACCTCTTCCTGAAGATCGTCGATTGGATCGGCCCGAAGGTCGTCCCGGCGATCCTCGACGCCGGCCACGGCTTCGACCTCGTTGACGACGGCACGCTCGAAGAAGCGTGGCGGCGGCGTTACAAGGCGATCGTGCTCCCGGGCGTGCGGTGGATGCCCGAGGCCACCAGGCGCTGGCTCGCCGACTACGCGCGCGACGGGGGGACGGTACTGGCGGTGCGGCGCAAGCCCGAGGGCGAGTGGCCTTCACTGGAACTGGTGAGCGAAGACGACCTCTCGGCGCGGCTCGCCCGCGCGGTCCCTGCGGACCTGACGGTGACGCCTCCCACGCCGGCCGTCGGATTCGTCCATCGCCGCCTGCCCGACGCGGACGTGTATTTCCTGGCCAACAGCGGCAACCTCCCCCTCGACGTCAGCGCCCGGTTCCGCACGGCCACGCCTCACGCGGAGCAGTGGGACCCGCGGACCGGCGGGGTCGAACGACTGCAGGCCCAGAGGGGCGAGATCGCGCTCGCGCTCGAGCCTTACGCCTCTCGCGTCATCGTGTTCCGGAAGGACGCTCGCTCCGCGCGTGCCGCACGGAGCCGGGTTGTGAGCGCGTCCGAGGATCTGCGCTCGGGGTGGAGTGTGCGCTTCGGCGACACCGGGGCCGGCGACGCCGTTGATCTCCCGCACTCCTGGGCGGGCGACCCGGCCCGACGCTTCTTCTCAGGCACGGCCACCTACCGCCTCACCGTTGAGCCGCCGGCGGCGTTCCGATCCGCGGAGGGGCGCGTCTACCTCGATTTCGGCGAAGCGAAGCCCATGGAGCGTGAGCCGCTCCCGGGAGGCACGCTGCGCGGGAACTCCTTCGCCGCGCTCGTGGCTCCGCCCATCCGCGAGGCGGCCACCGTCTTCGTCAACGGCCGGCGCGCGGGCTCGCTGTGGGCGCCGCCCTACCGGGTGGACGTCACGGACCTGCTGCGGGACGGCGCGAACGAGATCCGGGTCGACGTCTACAACACTGCGATCAACCAGCTTGCCGAGGGCGGGCGCCTGCCGGACATGAGGCCCGTCGTCGAGCGCTATGGTCTGCGCACCCGGCTGCAGGACCTGGACGGCCTGCAGCCACTGCCCTCCGGCATTCTTTCGCCGCCACGGCTCGTGTTGGAGAGATAGGAGGGAGACGTAGGACCAGGCGAGCGAGCTAGCGCGCGTTCGTCAGGGCGAGGACCGCATACGCGGTGGCCGCGTCGCTCATGAATTTGCCGGCGTCCGACGCCGCGTCGCGCTGCTTGTTCAAGGATGAGGCGACCCACATGCCGGTGGCCGCGTTCTGGTGCCGCACGAGCCAGGAAAGCCCCTTGCCCACGCTCGCGTTCGTGCCTGGGGTTCCCGACTGCTGCAGCGCCAATGTGATCAATCCCGTGGCGTAGCCATCGCTCGCTGTGTCCAGCGCGGTCGCGTCGGCGCGCTTCCACGACCCGAGCGCAGACGTGCTCCAGCCGCCATCGTCCTGCTGTTTGCTGAGGGCGGCGTCGACGATGGCTCGACGCTGTGCAGGCGTGAGAAGCCCGGGGAGCTTCGTCGATGCCCACAAGACCGTGAGACGGTTGAAGAGTGATTCCGTGTCGGCCCGATGCTCCAGGTAGTCGCGAAGCAGCTTCAGGCGGTCCTGAATCTCCGGACTCGACGCGTAACCGCCCGGGGCGCTCCCGACGGCGAGAGCCGCGAGCGCAGCGCCGTAATACGGTGAGTCGGACGATTCCCATGGTTCATAATGGAAATTCAGCCAGGCCCAGGCGCCTTTCAGATCGCCGGCTTTGAACTGAAGCGGCCAGAGGTTGTCGAACGCCTGCCGCGCGTCGTCGGTGAGCGCGCCCGTCGGCGCGTCGCGCGCGGCGAGAATCAGCGCGTTCAGGACGGCTTCGGTTCCGCGCGACTCGCTCGTCTTGGGTAGACCGCGCGTCTGATCCGGATAGAACGGCTCCACGTCCTTCCACAGCCGCACCCGCGTGACGACGTTCGCGAGCAGGCGGCGCTCCGGCGCGGCTGGATCGCGTTCGCCGAGGACGGTGCGGAGCGCGGGGCGCGCCAACACATACGGCACCGCCGTGTGGCAAGAGACGCAGGAGGTATCGTGATCGCGTGCCGCGTTGGGCCACTGGAGCCACCACTCGGCTCGGCCATCGAGGTAGGCGGCGGCCGCCTGCAGATTCCACGAAGGTGATGCCGCGCGGGCATGCGTGAATCGGACCGCCACGAGGCTCGCGCCCATGCAGACGGCGAACGTCACGATACCTGCGATGGATGATTTCATACGCCACGATATCTTATCGAATTAATCCAGGCAGGGCGATGTCGAGGAGGGTCGCGGACGGGAATGACCAGACGGACATCGAATGAGAAGAGTGAGCCGTCGACGCCAGGAGCGACGGTGACGGCGACGACGACTGACGCCACGAGCCGCCAGCGCTTTCGCGCTGGCGGCTCCTTCTCTCCTTTACGGGACGGGCGCGGCCGCAACCTGCATGGCGACGACCTTGATACTGCCCATGGCGGCAGTGCCCTCGATGCTGCCGCATACGAGGTCCACTCCGGTGATGTCGTCATCTGTCAGCGCGAGGCCCGTGAGGACGATTGCCACGGGGCCGGTGTCCGTCCGCACCTCTATGTCGTCGATCTCGGCGCTGGGGGGGATCGCAATCGTGTCTGAATGAGGCATCAGCTGGCAATCGACGTACGTTCCCCCGGTCGCCAGCGCCTTGGCGAAGACCACCCAGCTTCCCGGTGGCAAGGGCAACGGCCACGCTGACGGAGCCGTGCTGCTGCCGATGACGGCCACGCGGGGCTCCGACGTCTGATAGGCGACGCTGCCGGAACCCCCTGTACCGTCTCGGCCGGGGGGGCCCTGAGGACCCGGCTCGCCTTGGGGGCCCGGCTCGCCCTGAGGCCCTGTGCCGCCCGTCGGCCCCGCCGGTCCCTGCGGTCCCTGCGACCCCTGTGGTCCTTGTGGTCCCTGCGGCCCCTGCGGCCCCTGTGGTCCTTGCGGTCCCTGCGGCCCCGGCGGCCCTGGCGAACCGCCGCCGCCGAGCGTCACGCTGAGGTAGCTCCAAGCGGATCCCGAAAAGTCTCCGTGGTCATCGTAGTCATCGTGGGACGTCAAGAACGATTGGACCAACAGCGCATAGGAGCCGGGCGGAACGGGATCCGGCAGCGGTGCGACGATTTGGGTCGTAGAGTAGCTGGAGGGTGTGAGCGTGAAGCTCCCCAGGCGCACCTTCGGCGCCGACACTACTCCGAAGTCCTTGCCAACGATGACGAGGTTCGACCCATCCACGTAAGCGTTCGTGATCGTCGGGTATCCTGCGAATGGCAGCGAGCTCGCGTGCACCGTGCCACACGTGAACAGACTCCCCAGCAACGCAATCGCGCACACCACGTAGACCATGAGCCCAGATCGGTGCGTCACATTCGTCGCCATGACGATTTCCTCCGCATTTGTTACGGCTTGGGACTGATTCACTTCGGTGACCTGATCATGTTGTTCACCTCAACCCCGACGAACATCAGGGAACGAGACGCCGCGGCAATACCGGCACCCCTAGCTGGTTTCCAATGGTGGCGAACACCGAGGTTGGTCCGCGCGACGTGTCGTCTCTACGGGCTGCCAGTGCGCGGGCCATGGATCCGAGGCGCCGACTCGGATGCGAGGGTGGAGACAGCCTATAGCTGCATAGTGTGTGAGCATATTCTGAATACATCTCGGAGAATGTGATAGAGGACACCGATGGTTCGCCCCGGCTACTCGGTGGAGGACGAGGAGGTTGAGGATGAACTCACCTATCGAGATCGGAGGATCGTCGACATTCTCGCGGCGTGAGAAGCGCCTCGTCCTGCTGCTGTGCGCTGTCTCCGCGCTGGCATCGGCCGACGACCAGACCGCGCCGCGCGAATGGATCGAGCCCACCGGCCACCGCGTCATCCGACTCTCCGATGAGCCGGGGAGCGCCAGCCTCTACTTCCACCAGAACGCCTACACCGCGAACGGCGACAGGCTCGTGATCGCGACGCCGGGCGGGCTGTCGGCCGTCGATCTCCAGACCCGGCGCATCGAGCCCGTCGTCACCGGGCGCATCGGCCAGGTCGTCGTGGGTCCCAGGACCCGCCAGGTCTTCTACATGAAGGACGGCACCGTGTACGCGACCCACCTCGACACACGGGCGACGCGCGCGATCGTCACGCGGCCCGAGCTGCGCTCCGGGTCGGGTCTCACCGTGAACGCGGATGAGACATTGCTCGCCGGCAGCTACGTCGAGGGCGGCGGCGCCGGGCGACCCGCCTCGGAAGCACCCTCGACCTCCAACCCGCTGGCCCAGCCGCCGCCGCAGGAATCACGGCTCGAGGCGCGCTGGGCGCAGCGGCTGCCGATGGCGCTGTACACGATCGACGTGAAGACCGGCGAGGTGAAGACGATCCAC
This sequence comes from Acidobacteriota bacterium, assembly GCA_003222275.1. Lineage (GTDB taxonomy): Bacteria > Acidobacteriota > Vicinamibacteria > Fen-336 > Fen-336 > AA32. The sequence continues at coordinate 39,830 of QHVJ01000153.1, forward strand.
CATGGCAACGGCGACTGGCTCAACCACGTCCAGTTCTCGCCCACCGACCCGGCTCGGCTGATGTTCTGCCACGAGGGGCCCTGGCACAAGGTGGATCGCATCTGGACGATCCATACCGACGGCAGCGAGCGCCGCCTGATGCACGTGCGCAAGATCGACATGGAGATCGCCGGCCACGAGTTCTGGAGCCGCGACGGAAAGACGGTCTGGTACGACCTGCAGACGCCGAAGTCGCAGGAGTTCTGGCTGGCCGGCGTGGCGATGGCCGGGGAGCAGGCGGTCCGGTACCGGGTCGCGCGCGAGCACTGGTCGGTGCACTTCAACGTCTCGCCCGACGGCCGGCTCTTCGCCGGCGACGGCGGCGGGCCGCGCAGCGTGGCTGCTCCCGGCAACGGCCAATGGATCTACCTTTTCACGCCGACGGTCGCCGGCTTGGAGCCGGAAAGGCTGGTGGACCTGTCGAAGCACGACTATCAGCTCGAGCCCAACGTCACCTTCACGCCCGACGTCAAGTGGATCGTCTTCCGCTCCAACATGCACGGCGCGTCCCACGTCTACGCGGTCGAGGTGGCGCGCACCTCGCCGGCTCAGAAGTAGAACTTGAACGCGATCTGGATGAAGCGCGGCGTGTAGGGTGACCGCGCGCCCAGGAATCCCCAGCGGTCCGGGGTGTAGGCCTGGCGAAGGCGGTACAGCCGGAAGCCCTCCGGTGTCGTGATGTCGAACTGGTTTGCGTTCGCCGAATGAAAGCCGGAGGGCAGGCGGACGTGGAAGAAGGCCGGCACGAGCACGGCCGTGCCGGGCATGCGGCCGCCGAGCAGGATCGCGTCGGCCTGGGCGCGCAGGGCGTCCCCCCCGGACGTGCCCGCTCGCGGCCTTCCGTTGAAGTCGGCCCACGCGTTGTACTCCGCCGTGCTCAGCAGTGCCTCGCTCGGGAAGGCGAAGATCTCGCCGTTGTCGGAATCGCGGCCGAACTGGAACACCGGGTGGTTGAGGACGTTGATGGCGTCGATCCGGAGCTGCAGCCGGCGCCGGCCGCCCATCTCGAAGTTCTTCTGCAGCGACAGATCCAAGAACTGCTGGGTGGGCCAGCGCGCCTTGTCGATGGTGCGCGGAGCGTTGCCGAGGACACCCTTCTCCGGCCGCATGAAGGCGGCGGGGTTGAAGTAGGGCTCGCAGAGCTGGCCGACCGGGCAGTCGCGGCTCCAGAGTGGGTTGAGCAGCGGGATCCCCGGCACGAGGTCGGGTCGGATCGCCCGCACGTTGCCTTCCACGCCGAGCCGGTTGTCGTCGCGCAGCACGACGACCAGGGGAACGCCGGTCTGGATCCGGCCCGAGCCGCTGAGGCTCCATCCGCCGACCAGGCCCTGCCAGAGCCCGGAGGCGTGGGTCAAGAACCTGCGGTCCTTGCCGAAAGGCAGGTCGGCCAGGAACGTCGCGCTGAGGTTGTGCTTGACGTCGTAGGTCGACACCGACCAGTCGTCCGACAGGGGCGCGCCCAGCGCGACGTGGCCGTTGGTGCGGACCGGGTTGAAATCGGTGAACCTCACGCCGCCGCTGTCGGAAGCGTCGTCCATGCTGCGGCCCCGCGTGTAGTTGAGCGTGTACGAGAAAGCCTTCGACTGTCGCCTCAGGCTGACGGTCGCCGCGTTGTACCGGCTGTGGCCGGACGCATCGAGCATAACGTTCAGGCCCTCGTAGCCGAGGTACGGAGCGCCCAGGTAGCCTTGCGAGAACCGCACGATATTGCCGTTCGCGTCGCGCCGCCCCAGCGGGTCGTTGACGTCGTCGAGCGGGTTGAGGCCCTGTCCCAGGTACGCCTCGCTCAGCCCGAACGGGACCGGGTTGAGGTTGATGGGAGGCAGGAACAGGTGCGAGCCTTTGCTGCCCAGGTACGACACCTCGAGCACGGTCTTGTACGGCAGCTCGTAGGCGACCGACGCACTCCAGCTCTGGAGATACGGTACCCGCGCGTTGGGCGATACGGCGGCCCCGGTGGCCGCGGTTCCCGCCAGGTTGATCGCCTCCAGGTAGAGCAGGCCGTCGGAAGGGACGTCGAGCGCCTGGTCGGGGCTCTTGGGCGACCACTGCGGCTTGTTGCAGCAGATCCGAGCCACGTAATTCGGATCGGCCACGCGGTTGTTGAACGGATAGATGAGGGTGCCGCTCGCGAAGTCGGGCGAGGGATTGCGCCCGAGCCCGGTGAGCGAGCTGTGTGAGAGCCCATAGCCGCCCCGTACGACCAGGCGGCCGGCGTCGTTCCAATCGAAACCGGGCACCCAGGCGAAACCGAACCGCGGCTCCCAGCCCTTCCAGTCGATCGGGGTGATGTATCGCGAGCGGCCGCCGCGTCCGGAGTACGCGAACGGGATCACCGTGGCGGAGGTGATCGTGCGCCCGTCGGGCAGCGTGACCGGCTGCGGAAGCGGATAGTCGCGGGCCAGGTCCGGCCGGAACGCCCCCTGGCGGTCGTATTTCTCGGTCCGCGGGAGCTGCAGCGTGTAACGGAGGCCCAGGTTGAGGGTCAGGTTCTTCCTCACCTTCCAGTCGTTCTGGACGTACGCCGCCGCCGAGTTCCACTGGTAGTAGTAGGGGATGAGCGTGTCCCGCAGGGTGGTCTGGTTGTAGACGCCGAGCAGGAACTGCGCGAACTCGTTGCCGCCGTCGCCGGTCGTCGCGTTGCCGTTGCTGTTGGTCAGGGTCCGGTTGCGGTTGAACTCGTAGCGGCCCCCGGAGGCCCCGAACATCGGGATCGTCTTGAGGCGCTGCTGGAGCAGGTCGAAGCCGAACTTCCAGGTCTTGTTCCCGCGGACCCAGGACGCGTTGTCGGCGATGTTATACGTGTGCTCGGCGTTCTCGTTCTGCTGGGACTGGCTCCATCCGATGCTGCCCGCGCCGGTGACGAACTCCGGAAGGCCACCCCGGGTCAGGCTGGGGAGTCCCAGCTCGGTCGAGAAGTTCCTGCCCGTGCCGGCGTCGAAGCCGGGCGGGAAGTTGCGCGTGAACCGGCCGTACGTGTAGTTCAGGCGCAGGTCGTTCACGAGCGAGGAGCCGAAGGCATGCGTGTCGGTCAGCAGCATCTGCCTCGACCAGCTGTAGTCGGTGCCGCCGGTGTTGATCTCGTCCCGTCCCACCTCGAAATCGCCCCGTCCCCGGTCGCCGCGGATCGGCACCTGCGTGTAGCGCAGCGAGACATGGTTCCGGGCGCCGAGGTGATGGTCCAGCCTCAGGGTCAACCGCTGCTCCATGTTCCGGATGAACGTCGAGAACGAGTAGTTGCGCAAGATCCCGTCGCCGTCCAGGAAGTAGTCGCCGGCCTTGGGCAGGTAGGGCAGCAGGCCCAGGCTCAGAGCGTCGAGCATCTCGGCGGGGATGCGGTTGTTCGGGAAGGTGGGGAAGGACTGGCCGGGGGCGAGCACCCTCCGGCGGAACTGGTTCCCGACCACCTCCCACTGGTTGTAGAGGGTCACCGGTTGCCAGGCCAACCCGAAGCGCTCGGCGACGTCACGCGTGGTATAGCCGAGCGTCGAGCCTCCGCCGGTGACCGACACGACGTTGTTGAAGTCGCCGCGCCGCATCGCCTCCGTGGGCAGGAGCAGGTTGGTCGGCGTCGTGGCGTCGTAGTAATAGCGCGGCTCGTAGGCCACGTAGAAGAACGTGCGGTTGCGCCCGTCGTAACCGCCGAAGAGCTTTTCCGGGATCCTGACCGGCCCCCCCAGCGTGAACGTGCCCTGGTGCTGGCGGCGGTTGGCGGTCGGCCGGTTCACCGTGGCCGTCGAGAAGGGAGCCGCGTTGAGAGCCGGGTTGCGGTGGTACCAGCCCACGAGGCCCCGATAGTCGTTGGTGCCGGACTTGGTGGTCATGTTGATGACCCCGCCCGCGGTCTGCCCGTATTCCGCGGAGAAGTTCGAGGTCTGGACGGTGAACTCCTGCACCGTATCGGGAGAGAACGTGACGACGGCCCGGCCCAGGCCGACCCCGGTGTTCCGGGCGCCGTCGGCCAGGATCGACGTGCTCCCGGCCCGGCCGCCGTTGATGAATAGGTTCATGCCGGGCGTCGGGATCGCGGATCCCAGGTCGGGGTCCTCCGAGCCGGCCGCGCCGCTCACGTTGGGGACGGTCAGCGCCAGGTCCAGCACGCTGCGGTTGTTGAGCGGCATCTCGACGATCTGCCGCTCGGTGATGGTCTGACCGTGCGTGCCGGACTCGGCGTTGATGAGCGGCGCCTCCGCGGTGACGGTCACCTCGCTCGTGAGCTCGCCGAGATCGAGCCTCACGTTGACCGTCATCGTAGTGGCGGTGTCCACCTTAACCCGCGGCACCACCGCCTTCCGGAAGCCGGACATCTCCACCGTCACCCGGTACTCGACGGGGTCGAGCTGCGGCGCCGAGAAGCTGCCCTTCTCCGACGTCATGAGGGCGAGCGTCGCTCCGGTCCCGATGTCGGTGATGGTCACCGTCGCGCCCGGCACGACGGCTCCGCTGCGATCGGTGACCGTGCCCGCGATCCCGCCCTTGTTGGTCTGGGCGACCGCGACGGTGCAGAAGAGGGAAGCGGCAACGGCGGCAAGCGGTCGGCGAGTTCTCATCCGTGTCTCCGCTGGAGCTGGTCGGAGGCGGTCTTCATATCCTTATTGTTTGTACGCATCATTGTTTGTACGCATCTCAAAATGGGAGGACAAAATCCATACTTGGCCAGCCGCCCTGTTCCTCGATGCGGAACGTTACGGCAAGGGGCACAGTGGCACTCTTCTCTTCTGCCTCAGTGATTTAGTGGCCTCGGCCGCCCGTTGGCACGTCCAGGATAGCCACCGACGCCGGTTTCGCAGTCAGAAACGCAGAGGAAATTTCGTACGCGTAATGGGAGACCCGATGGCCCAGCCTTGACGGTCCAGCCATACGGTCCAGCCATATTGACCCTGCGGGGACATGCTCGTACAATGCGTCCGTATCCCTCCTCGGTTTGGAATTGTTCTCGCCGCGGGACGAATCCCGAGGGGCGGATGCATGTCGCCTGTTCGTGTAGCAGTGCTCAGCGACGACGGACTCCTCTGCGAATACTTCGTTCGGATCGCCGGAGCGCATGCCTCGCTCCAGGTCGTTGGCCAGGACCGGAGGGCCGTCTTGCCGCCGCCCCTCCGCGCTGCGCGTCCCGACGTGGTGCTCGTGGACGGCCGGCTCGAGGGAGCGCTCGATCTGTGCAAAGTGCTCAAGAACGAAGCCGGGCCCGCGGTCATCTTCATGGCCGTTCGCGATGACGACGACTGGGCCCGGTGGGCGCTCGAGGCAGGCGCGCGCGGCATCCTGGCCAAGAACGCGCGGGCCGACCACATCGTCAAGGCCGTCCGCGTCGTCCATGAAGGGCAGATCTGGGCACGCCGGCGCGTGTTGGAGGAGTCGCTGGAGCGGCTGGCCAGCGCCTCCGCGGCCAGGCTCGCGAGCGAAACCATCCTGAAGCTGCGGTTGAGCAGCCGGCAGATGGAGGTCCTTCGGCAGGCCGCCGCCGGGCTGAGCAACAAAGAAGTGGCTTTCCGGCTCACCATCCGTCCGGCGACGGTCAAGGCGCATCTGACCAAGATCTTCCAGAAGCTCGGGCTGCGCCGCCGGTCCGAACTCGTGGCCGCATACCACGGCCTCATCCCGCCCGCTTCGAACCGCATTTCGCCCCGGAGCCCGCGCCGGCGCGCTTGAGCGAGGCGCCGCTCCCCGCGCGAATCGCTCGGCGAAACGCTATACGACCAAAGTCCTAGGGCATTTCCGGGGAATCCTCATGGCCATTTCCGGGTGAGCCCGATGGCGGAAAACCCTTATGTGACGGACCTTTGACAAATAGGCGACGGGCGCACGCCCAGGAGCGCATCCATGAACACTGCATCCATGACCGGGGCGGCCCACGGAGCGTGCTTGATTTTTCTCTGGGCCGCCTTAGCCTCGGCCCAGGGAGTCACGCTGAGCGGCACGGTCGAGGATGCCGCCGGGCAGCCGCTCGGCGGGGCCAAGCTCACGCTCGCGAGCGACGCCGGCGCAGGCCGCCACGCCGAGTCCGATGAGAAGGGAGGGTTTCGCTTCGAAGACCTGACTCCCGCGCGTTACGTCCTCCGTGTAGAGGCGCCGACCCACTTGCCTCTCGAAATGCCCCTGCAGGTGACGGCGCAGGCCCCCGAGCCCCTCCGGATCCGGATGAAGCTGGGGATCGACGAGGAAGTGAGCGTCGAGGACGTAACCCCGGAACAGGAGAGTACGGCGGCGGCCAACAACGCCGACGCCCTGAGCCTCCACGAGGATTTCATCCGGGGCCTGCCCACGCCCGCCGGCAGCCAGGGGCTCGCCGACCTGGTCTCGTCCTTCGTGTCGCCGGCGGCCCAAGGGACCGGCGGGGCTTCGATCCTGGTGGACGGCGCCGAGGACTCCGCCCTGACCATCCCGAGCGACGCGATCCGGCGCATCAAGGTCAACCGCGACCCCTATTCCACCGAGTACCGCCGCCCCGGCAAAGGGCGCCTCGAGGTCCAGACCCAGGACGGTTCACGCCGCCGATTCAAGGGCGGCGCAACCTTCACTTGGCGCACTTCCGCCCTCGACGCAAGGAATGCCCTGTCGCGGACCAGGCAGGATGTGAACCGCCGCTCCCTGCAGATGAATTTTGGCGGTCCGCTTTGGAAGAAGGCCGGCGCTCATGGCTCCGGCTCCTTCTTCCTGAGTGGGGAATACATGAGCAGCGCCGCGGACAAGATCGTCGCCGCCCAGACCCTGAGCGGCCCCGTGAACGTTGCCGTGCCCGCCCGGGACCGCCTGGCCTCGGCCCTGGCCCGCGCCGACCTCCGCTCCGGCCTGCGCCGCGCCTCGCTCCGCTACTACTACACCGGCGAGTCCAGCACCAACCGGCAGGTGGGCGGCCTCCG
>QHVJ01000381.1 GCA_003222275.1 Acidobacteriota bacterium
CTCCTGCCGGCGAATGGCCGCGCACCCAGACAGGGTCAGGAGCGCGGCGGCGACGACGAGAACGTGACGCGTGTGCATGTCAGCCTCCTAGCTGGTTGGCGATGGGCAGGCGGTTGATCCGCTTGCCATTGTGACGACGAGTCCGCATCTCTGCGTTACCGACCGCTATCGTGATCTTGCGAAAACAGGCGGCGGGAACAGTTCGGTTGGTCCATCGGGCGCCGCCCAATGACGAGCACCGCCATCAAGGCCGCCGCGCGTTCCTACTTCGAACCCTCTTCCACGGTGTTCCACGAGTCCACGGCCACGCGGTAGGACAACCCCTCGTCGGGAACCTTGACATCGAAATACGCCCGACCCAGGGCAGGTACGGTCTCGAGCATAGGCTCGACGTAATTCGCGAGAGTGATGCCCGACGCATCGAGCTCGGTGATCCGTAGGCGGACCTGGTCGGCAGCTCTGCCGTCGGTGTTGTAGACGTAACCGGTGATCCTGGTCGTGCCATGTCCGTCTGGCTCGGCTGTGAAGTCGACTCGGAAGAACTGATTGGCGAGCGTTCCCTGCGCCTGATCTTGCGCGCGGGCCGTCTCGACCCCCACGCCCGGCACCACGGCGGTGAGCCCCATGCCAAGCATCACTGCGAGTGCCACTCCTGTGACGAGCAATCCTTTGCGATTCATCGGCGCTCCTCCCGTTCGTCGGTGCCCTGCACTTGACTCGGGGTTGTGACGCCGCGCAGGGGACCGACCGGTGCGGTCGCTGCGCAGTTTGCGCAATAACGTGAAAGTCCTTGGTGCGATCGGCCGGGCGAGCTCCGACGTCCCTGTGACGCGGCGCGCGCCCCACCGCGTCCCGTCAGTCGGCGCGCCGCAGGAGCATGACCGAGCGGTCCCGTACCTGTACCTGCTCGCCCGCCTTCACGAGGCGATCGGTTTCCTCGGGCAGCGGCGCGCTCGTGTCGAGGACGGTGACCCAGCGATCGCCCCAGTCCCGCGTCGGCAGCGTGAACGCCAGAGGCTCGTGATGTGCGTTGAAGAGCGCGTAGAAGCTCGCGTCCACCACGCGCTCACCGCGCGCGTCCGGGTGCGCGATGGCCTGGCCGTTGAGAAAGACGCCGAGGGATTTCGCGAAGCTCTGTCCCCAGTCGCCTTCCGTCATCTCGGTGCCGTCGGGCTTGAACCAGCCGATGTCGGCCTGCCCCCGGATCGCGAAGCGCGACGCGAACTCGGCGAGCGTCTGGTCGGCGCCGCGAACGAAGTCGCGGATGGTGTCGCGATACTTGCCGTTCCACTCGGACCACAGCGGCGGAAAGTTGCCCACCTGATAACCACCCTCGCCGACGTCCCAGGGCTCGGCGATCAGCTTCACGCGGCTCATGGCCGGATTCTGATGGATCAGGTCGAAGAACCCGGACAGGCGATCCACGGCGTGGAGCTCGCGCGCCAGGGCGGAGGCGAGATCAAACCGAAAGCCGTCCACGTGCATCTCGAGCGTGCGGGCGCTGCTGATGGATCGCCGCATCGGGATCTTCGGGCTCTGTGTGGTGCTAATTCAATTCGCGAATGCCGCGATGCTGCCCCTGGTCGGACAAGTCCTATCGCAGGGGAACGACCATAGCGCGCCTCTCTACATGTCGGCGTGCATCATCACCGCGCAGCTCGTGATGATGCCGGTGGCGGCATGGGCCGGACGCGCCTGCACGGTCCACGGCCGAAAGTGGGTCCTCATGATCGGGTTCAGCGTGCTGCCGATTCGCGGCGTGCTGTACACACTGACCGGGGATCCCATCGCGCTGATCGCCATTGAGATTCTCGACGGCGTTGGCGCCGGCATCTTCGGAGTCGCTGCAGTCCTGGTGGTCGCCGATCTCACTGGGGGGACGGGGCGGTTCAACCTCACCAATGGCGCCATCGGCACGGCGATCAGCCTCGGGGCTTCGCTCAGTCACGTTGTCAGCGGACTCATCGTCCACCATCTCGGTTACGACGCGGCGTTCCTGGCGCTGTCCGCCGTGGCCTCGATCGCCTTGGGGTGTCTCTGGATCGCGATGCCGGAGACGAGCGATACACGACGCCACGGCGAGGGACGTAGCCGCGCGGGACACCGGTGAAAGACGATCAACGGATTGTTGCGCAAATTTTTGGCGTCGGTCGCGCACGGGTCGACGGTGGTCATCACAAGAGAGAAGGAGGACGCAAATGACTCGAATTCGAGGGACCACAGTGATCATGGGCCTTTGTGTCGCGCTGGCCGCCGGTGCCGCGTGGGCAGAGAGCAGCCCGTTCGTCGGCCGGTGGCACTGGAACCGGGCGCAATCCACTCTGCCACCCGGCGAGCCGCCTCCGAACGATGTCGTGAGCGAGATCTCGCGTGCGGATGGCAACTCGGTGACATGGTCGGTGACGATCGTGACGCCAGACGGTCAACCCCATGTCGTGACGCTCGCGGGTGGAGCCGACGGCGAGTCCCATCGCATCAGCAGCGATACGACCGCGTCGGTCCGTCTGTTCGGTAGCGATCTGCAGACGACGTTCAAGGGCCCCGCCGGACGATCGGACGTCCAGACGTGCACGGTCTCGGCGGACCACCAGAAGATGACATGCAAAGGCGTATTGACCGACGGAGCCGGCCACACCGCGAGCTACGTCGATGTATACGACCGGATGTAAGAGGGGGCAGCGATGAATCGTGGGCGAGCGAGAACGATACTGGTGCTCCTGCTGGTCGGCGTCGGTTTTGGTCTGTCGGCTTGCGGGGAGTCCGTTGGTTACGGGCCCGTTGGTTACGGCCCTGACGTTTACGGCCCCGACGTATACGTCGATGGCTGGGTCGGTGGTGGCTGGGGACATCACGACTTCGATCATCGCCACTTCGATCATGGCGGGTGGGGCCACGGCTTTGCGCACGGGCACTCAGGCTTCGCCGGGCATGGCGGCGAAGGTGGCCATGGCGGCTTCGCCGGGCATGGTGGTGGCTTCGGCGGGCATGGCGGCGGCTTCGGCGGGCATGGTGGCGGCGGCGGGCACGGCGGCGGCGGAGGCCACCGTTGAGAGTTGAGACAGGGCATCCTGCTGATCGGGGCCGGCACGCGGCCCCGACAGCTACCTCTGCGGCACCCTCCACTCCTTGCCAGTCGAAGCCGAGGAAGCTAGTCGTCCACCCGCACGCTAGTTTCGGGCGAGCTGTACGGCCCCGTGGTCGTCACAGTGCTTGTCGTGCGGGTGATGCAAATGTCCGTTGACGACACAGTCGATATGGTCGCCGTGCGGAACCGCGCTATGTCCACACGTTCCGCCGTGGGTATGGCTCGCGGCGTGTCCGGTGGCCGCATCGGGCGGCGTGCAGCCAGCCGGATTCATCTTGCCCGCGCCGAGAACGTGCTCGTCGACGTGTCCCTCGTGGACATGATGCAGGTGCCCGTCGTGAAGATAGTCCTTGTGGCCTTCGTGTTCGATGGTCTTGTGCCCGCAGTCGGAACGATTCGGATGTCTCTCCCTCGTTGCCCGCAGGTCGCCCTCTCAACGAACATGACGCTGAGGAAGTCGGCGCAGTATTCCTTGATGCGATGAACGGCACGCGGCACCGGCTGGACGCCCATCCGTGGCGCGAATGGATCATGCGAGCGTTCATCAGGGTCGAGGACGCGGTCCATGTGGGCCTGGGCGCGGTGCTGGCGGCGATGGCGCTCGCGCGCTCGTCGGGGTGGCGATCTCGTTCGGGCACACGCTGCTGGCCGACACGCTGCCAGGCCATGCCGTGCAGCTGCTCGATCGGCTGCTTCTGATCCTGATGATCGTCGAGATCCTCTATACCGTGCAGGTCTCCTTCAGCGAGCACGCGCTCGTGCCGGAGCCGTTCCTGATCGTTGGTCTGATCGCCACGATCCGTCGCCTCCTCGTGCTCACCGCAGAGTTTGCGCGACTGGTCGAGAGCAACACCGCGGCGCTCCGGGCGGCGATGCTCGAGCTCGGACTGCTGACCCTCATGATCGTGGCGCTGGTCGTCTCGCTCGTCGTTCTGAAACGGCATACTGCGCACGGCTCTTGATGAGAATAGGGCCCGAGGTGCTTTCCCACGGGCTCTCGGAGGGTCGTGAAGAAGGGATCGAAGAGCTTCTCGAGGTCATGCGCCGCCCCGATACCCGCGTCTTGCACTGCGACGAGGATGCCGGGGCCGGCCTCGGCTTCCAGGGATCGCCCCCGACCAGCCAGAGAATCTGCCCGAAGAAGCGGTTGGTCAACTGCTCTTCGGCCAGTCTGAAGTGAACGCGGACGCAGAAGGGGCGCGCTGGCTTTCAGATTCTTGCGGAAACCTTCAGTCAATGCACTCGGCGCTCAGGATGAGCGCGTCCCAACGGTAGTCAAGGGCCGAAGTACGCCGCCATGCTCTTCGATTTGACTGGAGTGGAAGATGTCGACCTACCTCGAGGCACCGGTAGAAACCGAGCGCCGGCCCCTGAGCATCGCCATCACGGTAGCCCGACTGGCACTGATCGGCGTCGCTCTCGTAGTCGTCGCAGGAGCCTTCGCCTATCTCGGCGGCTGGCTCAGTCCGAACAATCTGACGCCGGCCCGATTCACCGACGCGTTCGAGCGCGTCGACGGCGTCCATGCCGGCTTTCGTCGCAACCATGCCAAAGGCGTGGGCGTTTCCGGAGTTTTCGAAAGCAACGGGAATGGAGCGCGTTTCTCGAAGGCGGCTGTCTTCCACCCCGGCCGCGTGCCCGTGGTCGGGCGCTTCTCCTTGTCCGGCGGCCAACCGGACGTCGCCGACGGCGCCGATGCGGTGCGCGGCCTCGGGCTTCAATTCAATCTGCCGGACGGCGAAGTGTGGCGAACCGCGATGATCAACCTGCCGGTGTTCCCGTTCAGAACGCCCGAGGCGTTTTACCAACGGCTCGTCGCCTCGAAGCCGGATCCCAACACGGGCAAGCCGGACCCCGCCGCCGTGCAGGCGTTTCTCGACCGCCACCCGGAAATCGTGCAGGCGATGAACGTCATCAAGGGCCAGCCGCTCGCCTCGGGGTTCGACAACAGCACGTTTCATGGTCTGAATGCATTTCGCCTCGTCAATTCGACGGGCTCTTCGGTCCCGGTCCGGTGGGTCCTGACGCCGATGCAGCCGTTCGAGGCGGCGAGCACCGCTTCGTCAGTCCAGGACAAGAATTATCTGTTCGATGCACTGATCGCGCAGATTCACCGGCAGCCGTTGCGATGGCAGTTGATCCTCGTCATCGGGCAACCAGGCGATCCCACTCACGACGCCACTGTCGCGTGGCCAGCGGGACGGGAACGAGTCGATGTGGGAACCCTGACGCTCGATCGGGTGGACGCGGAAGACACCAGTGCCGCGACCGACATCAACTTCGACCCCTTGGTGCTGCCCGCGGGCATCGCGCCCTCGGACGATCCGCTGCTGAGTGCGCGTTCGGCGGTGTACTCACAGTCCTTTACCAGGCGTGAAGGCGAGGCAAAGCAGCCGAGCCCGATCACGCCGGCCGACGTGCATCGCGGGGATTGAGATGCCGGCCCAACCTCGATTCCCCGCCGTCTCGCGATTGCTGCACTGGACGATGGCCGTGATGGTCCTCATCATGCTGTGCATCGGCGTGGCCATGGTGGTCTCGCTCGGTGACTACCACGCGCTCGTGTCGATCCATCGCCCGCTGGGTATCGCCATTCTGATTCTCGTCGTCGTTCGCTTCGTGAACCGGCTCATCAATCCACCTCCGCCGCTTCCGGCCACGATGTCGCGCGCGGAGCGTCTGGCGGCCACCGCGTCAGAGCTGGCGATGTATGGGCTGATGCTCGTGCTCCCGCTGGTCGGCTGGGGAATGTTGTCGGCTGCGCGCTATCCGATCGTCCTTCACGGCTCCGTGCATCTGCCGTTCATCCTTCCGCACAACGCCGTGCTGTATGCGGTGCTGCGGAAGGCGCACACCATCCTCGCGTACCTTTTCTTCCTCACGTTCATGGCTCACGTCGGCGCGATCCTGTTTCACACGCTGATCGTGAGGGACGGAATGCTGAGGCGGATGGCGCCATGACCTCCCATGGAGTGGAGCGCGTTGACGTCCTCGTCCTCGGCAGTGGCGAGGGCGGCAAGTACCTGGCGTGGCACATGGCCAAAGCGGGGCACCGCACCGTCGTCGTGGAGCGGCGATGGATCGGCGGCTCCTGTCCGAACGTCAACTGTCTTCCGAGCAAGAGCGAGGTCTGGAGCGCGAAGATCGCGACGCTGGTGAAGCATGCGGCGGAGTTCGGGATGGTGACGGGCTCCGCCGTGGTCGATATGGTCCGCGTGCGCGAGCGGAAGCGCCACATGGTCGACGGGCTGATCGCCATGCACCTCGAGCGCTACAAGGCCAGCGGCGCCGAGCTCGTCATGGGGACCGGCCGTTTCGTGGCGCCGAAGACGCTGGAAGTGCGTTTGAACGACGGTGGAACGCGAGTGCTGTCGGGAGACCGTGTGTTCCTCGACGTAGGAACTCATGCCACGATTCCGCCGATCCCGGACCTGGCCGCCGCCGCGCCACTCACGCATATCGAGGCGCTCGAGCTCGACCGCGTTCCGCCCTACCTGATCGTGCTCGGCGGCGGATATGTCGGCCTCGAGCTGGCGCAGACGTACCGGCGTTTCGGAAGCCGCGTCACGATCGTCGAGCAAGGGCCGCGGCTGGCCGGTCGCGAGGATCCCGACGTCGCCGATGCGATCGCGCGAATCTTCAGCGACGAAGGTATCGAGGTGCTCGTTGCCGCTGAGACCCGACGCGTGAAGGGGCGCTCTGGACAAGGCGTCAGCGTCACCGTGCGCACGGCTCAGGGCGACCGGACCATCGAGGGCAGCGATATCCTCGTTGCGGCGGGACGCACGCCGAACACCGCGGCGATCGGCCTGGACAAGGCCGGCATCGAACTGGACGCGCACGGCTACGTCGCCGTCAACGATCGCCTGGAGACGAGCGCACCCGAGGTGTGGGCGCTCGGCGACTGCGCCGGGAGCCCACAGTTCACGCATGTGTCCTTCGATGATTTCCGTGTCATTCGCGATAACCTGGCCGGAGCATATCGCTCCACCCGCGACCGGCTCGTCCCGTTCTGCATGTTCACCGACCCGCCACTCGCGCGAGTCGGCCTGAGCGAAGCGGAGGCGCACCGCCGCGGCATCGGGGTGCGCGTTGCGAAGCTGCCGATGAGTGCGGTGCTGCGGACGTGGACGATCTCAGAGAGCGGCGGCTTCATGAAGGCGCTCGTCGACTCGCACGGCGACCGCATTCTCGGCTTCACGATCCTGGGCCCCGAGGCGGGTGAGGTCGTGGCCGCGGTGCAGACGGCGATGCTGGCTGGCCTGCCGTATACCGGTTTGCGCGACGCCATCCTCACGCACCCGACGATGGCGGAAGGCCTCACCACGCTGTTTGCCAGTGTTCCGCCGCCGAGGTGACGGGCGAAGAGGAGCGTCCACTCGGCTTTGCAGCGGACAACTGCCCAAAACGTAAAGCGAAGACAGAGGAGGAAACGGAACCATGCTGAACAAAAAGAGCGCGAATGGGACGGTCGTCGACCGTGTGCGCCCCATCGGCCTTGAGACGTCGAAGGAGATCCAGCATTTCGGGACGGTTGCGAGACTCCCGATCGCGCTCGACGCCTCGATTTGCGCGGCCAGCGTCGACAATCTCAACCAGGTGCTGGCGGACACGAAGACGCTGGCGGACATGTACAAGAAGCATCACTGGCAGGTATCCGGACCGAGCTTCTACCAGCTGCACCTTCTGTTCGACAAGCACTTCAAGGAGCAGAGCGACATGGTGGATGCGCTCGCCGAGCGCATCCAGTCACTCGGCGGTGTCAGCATTGCGATGGCGCATGACGTGGCGGAGATGACGCTGATCCCGCGCCTGCCCCGCGGGCGAGAGGCCGTGCCGGTGCAGATCTCGCGGCTCCTGCACGCCCACGAGATCATCCTGAAAGAAGCGCGCGCCATGGCGCGGCAGGCGGCCGAAGACGGGGACGACGGAACGAACGATCTGCTGGTCAGCGACGTGATTCGCACCAACGAGCTGCAAGTCTGGTTCCTCGGCGAGCATCTCGTCGAGGCGCCGGTGCCGATGTAAGCGCCCCGCTGCGCACACGCACGCTCGGCGGCAGCCGGCCGCCGCAGCGTGCGCTCGGTGCCTGCGAGGACCTCGTCGCTCTCCGCGAGCTCTTCCTGCGCGAGATGGGCCGGGCGCTCGAGCTCCGACCGGACCTCTACCCGGGCGGTCTCGCCGAGTGCGGTTTCGTCGACGGGCACGGAGGCGTCCACCTGACTTGCAGCTACAGCTGGCGCATGAAGGCGACCAGGGCCGCCTTCTCCTGCGGCGTCAGCTGCACGCCCAGCACGAGGTTGAAAAACTCCACCGTATCCTCCAGCGTCAAGAGGCGCCCGTCGTGCATATACGGCGGGGAGTCCTTGATCCCGCGCAGAGAAACTCCGCGCGATTGCGCCACACGCTGTCCGGGGAGTAGCCGGTCGCGACTCTTGCGGGTCACGAGTGTTCCAGGCGTCCTCAGCAAGCCGGACTTTCTGGATCGCGGCGTCGCGGTCGAAGGGCGGAAGCGGCGGCCGCGGACTTGGTGACGCCGTCATGGAAGTGCCATTCTTGTGACGGCGGTGGCGGCGCGGCGTGGCGCCCGCGTGCGGTTTCCGCAAGGACGCGAAACGCGACCGCAAGACGTCCGCCCTTCTCGCTCGCGGCTTCCCCCTCCCAGCCGTGGCGGACCGCACCAAGGTTGGGTAGACGGCGACGGCCCGCGGCCATAAGCCTTCAGTCAGGGGCGAGCCCCCACGATGATCTTGCCAGGGGCGGGTGTGGTGAACGTGCGGACGGTGCTCTTCACACCGTCACTCGTCCCATTGCTCTCCTCGGAGGTGACCGTGTAGTAATACGTCTTCCGTGGCGTGAGATCATAGAGGCGCACGCGGAACGTAGTATGCGTATGGCCCTGGTTCAGTCGGATGGGGTTTTTCGCCGTCTGGCTCAGCTCCTTCGGATCTGTGCCCTAGTGCACGATGCCGTAATGCACGTCCGACCCGCCAGGGTTGTTGGTCGTCCACCTGATGATCGTGAGGTGATTCGTAGCCGACTCGAGCTCGGGCCCTCAGGATCATCGGCACCGTTTTGAAGTCCCGGCGTCGCGGTGTCTT
>QHVJ01000221.1 GCA_003222275.1 Acidobacteriota bacterium
CCAGGAAGATCGTCCCGCCGTCGGCGAGCGCGAACTTGCCCTTCTTGCTCGAAACGGCGCCGGTGAACGCGCCCTTGACGTGCCCGAACAGCTCCGACTCGAGCAGCCCCTCGGGCAGCGCGGCGCAGTTGACCTTGATGAGGGGCATCTCGCGCTGCGCGCTCCGGTCGTGGATGGCCCTGGCGACCAGCTCCTTGCCGGTGCCGGTCTCGCCGGTGATGAGCACCGTGCTCCGCGCCTGGGCCACCAGCTCGAGCTGCCGGATGACCTCCTGGATGGCCCGGCTCCGGCCGACGATGCCGTAGTGATCGAACTCCTCTTCGCGCTCGCTGAGGAGGTAGCGGTTCTGGGTCCGCAGGCGCTGATGCTCGAGCGCCCGGCGCGCCACCACCAGCAGCTCCTCGACCTCGAAGGGTTTCTGGAGGTAGTCGAAGGCGCCGAGCTTCATGGCGGTGATGGCGCTCTCCACGGTGGCGTGCGCGGTCATCATGACGATCTGCGGACGCTCGCCCTCCGCGGTGGAGGAAGCGAGCTCCCGGATCAGCTCCAGGCCCGTCTTCTCGGGCATGCGGTTGTCCACGACCAGCAGATCGAAGGTCCGGCTGGCGAGCAGCCGCTGGGCCTCCCGCGCTCCCCCGGCCGCGACCACCTCGTGGCCCTCGTCGCGCAGCGCGCGGCCGAGGGACTTGAGGATCTTCTCCTCGTCGTCCACGAGCAGGATGGAGCCGCGGGGATCCATCAGGCCGCGGAGGCGGGGCCGGCCGCGGGAGCCGGCTCGGGGCGGGGCTCGGGGGTGGCGGGCAGGTCGATGCGGATGCGCGTGCCTTCGCCCGGGCGGCTCTGCGCGGAGATGGCGCCGCCCATGGCGTCGACGATGTTCTTGGCGATGGCGAGGCCGAGACCGCTCCCCGTGCGCTTGGTGGTGAAGTAGGGATCGAAGACGTGGGGGAGGTCGGCGAGGTCGATGCCCAGACCGTGATCCTCGACCTCCAGGACGACGCGTCCCGGCCGGGGCGCGCCGACGCGCACCTCGATGTCCGTGGCGAAGGGCGTCTCACTCCCGCGCGCGCCGCGGGCGAGGGCGGCGTCCCGCGCATTGGCCAGGATGTTCACGAGCGCGGTGCGGAGCCGCTCCGCGTCCGTGGTCACCGGCCCCAGTCCCGCCTCGATCGCGAGATGGCAGCGGGGGGTCCCGCTCCTGGGCAGGGTGGCGGCGACGGCGTCGCGGCAGAGCGCCTCGAGGTCCACGGGCGCGTACTCCAGGCGCACGGGGCGGGCGAAGTCGAGGACGTCGTCCACGATGAGGTTCAGCCGCGTCACCTCGTGATCGATGTCGGCCGCCAGCTCGCGAACCTCGGCGGAGGAGACGTTCTCGCGGGCCAGCGTGCGAAGGGAGGCCTTGATGACCATGAGCGGGTTCCGGATCTCGTGGGCGATGACGGTGGACAGCCGCCCGAGGGCGGAGAGCCGCTCGCGCAGGGCCGCTTCGCGCTGGAAGCGTGCGATGGAGTCGGTGAGGGTGTCGAACGTCGCGGCCAGCACGCCGGCGTCCTCGTCGTCCCACGACCGGCCGAGTCGGATCTTGCGGGCCAGGTCGCCGGTGGCGGTCATCTCGCGCATGGCGGCGGTGATGGCGGCCAGGGGCCGCGTGACGGTGCGGGCGAGGGCGTAGCTGGTGGCGATGGCGACGATCACCGCCACCAGCGTCGCGACCACGAGGGCGGTGCGGAAGGTGCGGAGGAAGAGCAGCCGCTCGGTGCGGGAGCGCAGCACGACCGCGACCGGTCCGCGCTCGCCGCCGGGGGCGAGCGGGCGGCTGAGGGCCACGTACTCGTTCTCGCCCAGGCGGACCGTCCTGATGTCCGGGCGCCCGAGCACCCCCGCGAGGTCCCGGTCGTCCACGCGCGGGAGCGACGAGGCGCGGACCGTCCCCTCGGCGGCGAAGGCGACCTCCCCCGCGGTGACGCGCTTGAAGTCGGCGGCCAGGCCGTCGTTGAGGATGAAGCCGAGGCTCAGGGCCCCCAGCACCTCGGGCGTTCCCGGCCTCTCCATGCTGATCGGCACCGTCACCACCTCGAGCACGCCGTCCGGCTGGGCGCGGAACGTGGTGCTCTCGCGCCCGGCCAGGGCGGCCTGTAGCGCGGAGCGATCGGCGATCGCGCCCGCCGGACCGCCGAGGGCCACCAGGACCTCTCCGGAGCGGTTGGCCACCGCGAACAGGTCGGAGCGAACCAGCTCGCGGTAGTCCACCGCCAGGGGCTGGACGGTGGTCGGCTCGTTCGTATCCACCGCCGCCTTCAGCTTGGGCAGGTCCGCAATCAGGCGCGCCATGAGTACGAGCGCCTGGAGGCGCGCCGCGTGCTGCTGCTCGACGAGGGAAGCGCTCTCTCCGAGGCCCCGCTCCAGCTCCGCCTCCACCTCCCGCTCCAGCCGCGTGGTCACGAAGTGGATGGGAAAGGCGATGGAGAGCACGGCCACCGTCGCGCTGGCGAGGAAGATCCGGTTCTGGAGCGAAGAGAGCAGCCTCATCACCGGACCACGAAGTCCTGCTCCATCACCCCGCCGTCCTCTCCCATCCGCACCGTCCTCGTCTCGCGGGCCTCGCCGTCGTTCCAGGCCACGATCGTGTAGGCGCCCGGGGGGACGTTGTCGATGCGGTACCGGCCGTCGGCGTCCGTGGTGGCGAAGAAGCGATGCGCGAAGACGAGGATGAAGGCGCTCATGTGGGAGTGGATCTCGCAGAACACGCGCACCACGCCCGGGCGATCGAAGCGCACCGACTTGGACTGGCCCGTCGCGTAGCGGCCGAGGTCGAAACGCCGGGGCTTGGAGAGCGAGAACACGTTGTGGTAGGTACGGTCGCTGTTCGTGAAGTCCACCGTGGTGCCCACGGTGACGGCGAGCACGTAGGGCACGAAGGTCTCGTGGCGCTGGTCCATGATCGCCCGCCCTTCGTGCTCCTCGAAGGCGCCTTGCGGCGCCGCCTCGAGATACACGACGCTGCGCCGCCGATTGGGCAGGTCACGCGGCGGGGGCATCGACAGCTCCCCGATGCTCGGCCGGGCTTGCGGCGCCGGCGGCTCGCGCGTCACCTCGACGCGGCCGCGGATGGAGCCGGCCGCCGCTCCCGCGACGCGGGGCGCGGCGGTTCCCGCGGCGACGGCGAGGGCCAGGAGCGGCAATCGGGCAGCTCTCATTCGTTGCTAGTGTTTCGTTACGGAAGTGTTGTTAGCACCGAGAGCGCCGAGGCGCCCGGATCGCGAGGCGCGACGACCGCCGCGTAGCCTTGTGCTACGCAAGGGAGGAGCAACGAAGCGAGCCGGGATGCATCGGCGCTCGAATGCAAGAAGACTTCCGTAACGAGACACTAGAACCACACCACGAGCTGGGAGGTGAGAAGGGCCCGCTCCCGCACGCGCCCCCCGTCGCGCCAGTTGTGCTGGTAGGCCACCTTGACCAGCACGTGGCGCACCGGCACGTAGCCGAGCCCCCCCTCCGTACGCCAGACGGGAGCGTCCCAGCTCACCCGCCCGGCCGGGCCGTCGATGTGCGTGAAGCCGAGGTGGTCGAGGCGCGCGGCCGCGTAGAGTCCGGGCAGGACCTTGCATCGTCCCTCGGCGGTGAAGCCGAGCGCGCCGAGGGAGCGCTCGAGCATCGGGGTCTGCCACCGGCTCCAGATCGCTTCCGAGCGCAGGATCCAGCGGTCACGGGAGTACTCGAGGTCCACGCCCCAGGCCTGCTGCGCGTCGTGTCCGCGGCGCTCGGGCGGCAGGGCGCCGATCACGTCGCGGGAGAGGTACTCGCCGCGGGCCCCGGAGGCGCCCAGGATCAGGCCCACGACCGGCTTCCAGGCCACCCGCGCGGAGAGCTGCTTGCCCCCGTTGTCGTCGTGCACGCGCGGGCTCGAGAGCGTGCCCTGGGTGAGGGCGGCGCTGGCTTCGAAGCGACCCGATCCGATGTGCGCCTGGACTCCCGTGTCCCAGCGGAGGGCGTTGACGAGGGGCAGGCCGGGCTCCGGGTCGGGATTGCCCCAGCCGAACGGGTAACGCACGCGCCACCCGGCGCCGCGGGTGACGAGGAGGTCGCTCTCGGTTCCGGGCACGGCGTCGGAGCGGACGGAGGTGAGGTACTGGTAGGCGAGGGGGTAGCCGATGAGCGGGTTGTCGCCGCCGTAGCGGCGGCGCGAGAACGCGCCGAACACCGGCGGGATGAGGCCGGCCTGGACGTCGAATGCCCGGTCGCGCCACGGCCGTACGCGCGCGTACAGCGCGTAGACGCGCGGCGTCCCGAGGTTCTCGTCGCGCACCTCCCCCAGCAGGGCGACGCGCTCGGCGAGGTGCCACTCGGCGGTGAGGCTGAGACGGGCCAGCCGCTGCGCGCTGTCCTCATAGGAGGTGTAGTTGAAGAAGCCGCGGTCTTCGGGGCCAACCGCGGCGCTCAGCTCCACTCCGAGCGCAAAGCGGCGCGGTTCCACGCTCGGCTGCGCGCCGGCGGCGGCGGCGATCGCGGACAGCGCCGTGGCGAGGAGCGCCGCGGCCCTCATGCCGCTCCTTCCATCTCGCGCAGGATGGCGCGCGCGGCCGCGGCGGGGTCGGGAGCTTCGATGATGGGGCGCCCGACGACGAGCAGGTCCGCCCCCGCCTTCAGCGCGGCGGCGGGGGTCGCCGAGCGCGCCTGGTCGCCGGTCCGGGCCCCCGCGGGTCGTATGCCGGGCGTGACGATCAGGAAGTCCTTCCCGCAGGCGTCGCGGACGATCGGCACCTCCTGGGGCGACGCCACCACGCCGTCGACTTCGGCCGCATGAGCCAACCGAGCGAGGCGGCGCACGGTGTCCGTGACCTCTCCGGCGACGCCCAGCTCGTCGAGGCCGGCGGCGTCGTGGCTGGTGAGCACGGTGATGGCGAGGAGCCGCGTGCCCATGGCCGGCATGGCCCCTACCGCCGCCTCCATCATGGCCTTGCCCCCGAGGGCGTGGACGTCGACGAGGGACACGCCGAGCCGGCAGGCGGCGCTGACCGCCCCTGCCACCGTGTTGGGGATGTCGTGATACTTGAGGTCGAGGAAGACCTTCTCTCCTCGCGCGACCAAGCCGCGTACGAGGTCCGGGCCGCTAGCGGTGAAGAGCTGGCTGCCGACCTTGAACATGCCGGCCAGCCCGGCCAGGCGCTCCACGAGGACCAGAGCCTCCTCGGCGCTGGGCACGTCGAGCGCCACCACCAGCCGGTCCCGCACGTTCACGCTCCGGGCCCTCCCGGCGCTTCTCCGTCGGGAAAGCGCAGGCTCCCGACGACCTCGCCGATGCTCTCGAGGCGGTGACGCTGCAGGTACGACTCGAACCCCGCGAGGATGCGCGCGTAGATGCCGGGGTCGACGAAGTTGGCGGTCCCCACCTGCACCGCGCGGCATCCGGCGACCAGGAACTCCAGCGCGTCCTCGGTGCTCGTGATGCCCCCGATGCCGATGACCGGGATGCGCACCGCCCGCGCGGCCTGCCACGCCATGCGCACGGCGATCGGACGGATGGCGGGCCCGGAGAGCCCGCCGGTGCCGAAGGCCAGACGAGGGACGCGGCGCTCGACGTCGATCGCGAGACCGAGCAGCGTGTTGATGCAGGAGAGCGCGTCGGCGCCCGCCTCCTCGCACACGCGGGCGAACACGCTCACGTCGGTGACGTTGGGCGAAAGCTTGGGAATGACGGGAAGGCGGGTCGCCTTGCGAACCGCCGAGACCACCTCGTGGGTCATGCGGGGATCGCCGCCGAACGCGATGCCTCCCTTCTTGACGTTGGGACAGGAGATGTTGACCTCGAGGGCGGCGACGCCGGGCACGTCCGCGATCCGCGCGACCTCCGCGTATTCCTCGACCGTATCGCCGCAGACGTTGACGATGAGCGCCGTCTCGTATCGTGCCAGCCGCGGGAGCACGTCGCGGACGAAGGCCCGGATCCCGATCCCCTGAAGGCCGATGGCGTTGAGCAACCCGGAAGGGGTCTCCACGATCCGCGGCACCGGGCATCCGTCGCGGGGCTCGAGGTAGAGGCCCTTGGAGACGACGCCGCCGAGCAGGGAGAGGTCGAGGATGCCCTCGTACTCGACCCCGTAGCCGAACGTGCCCGAGGCGGCGATGAGCGGGTTCTTCAGCCGCAGCCCGCCGAGCTCGACCCCGAGCCTCATGGCCACACGACGTCGCGCGCGTCGAAGACCGGCCCTTCGGTGCACGCGCAGTGGTACTTCGGCCGCGCTTCGCCGGGGCGCCGGATGGGCACCACGCAGCCGAGGCAGGTCCCCAGCCCGCAGCCCATCCAGGGATCGACGCTCACCTGGGCGGGCACCCCGCGCCTCTCGGCCAGCCGCGCGACCGCATGGAGCATGGCGTCGGGCCCGCAACCGTAGAGCGTCACCGGCCCCGGCCGCGTGTCGAGGTGGGCGGCGACCGCCTCGGTGACTCGGCCGCGGTGGCCAAAGCTTCCGTCATCGGTGGCGCAGACGAGAGGCACGCCGAGCCCGTCGAAGGCGTCGCACAGCTGCAGGTCGGCGGCGGTCCGCCCTCCGTAGAAAGCCCGCGCCCGCCGGCCCGCGCGACCGAGCTCCTCGCCGAAGAGCACGAACGGCGCGATGCCGTAGCCCCCGGCCACGAATACCGCTTCCTGGTCTTCGGGCGGTGCGGTGAAGGGCTGGCCCAGCGGACCGAGGCATCCGGCCTCCTCTCCCGTCCTCAGCTCGGCGAGCGCGTGGCTGCCGGGGCCCACGATCTTCAGGAAGAGCGTGAAGGCACCTTCGCTCGGGTCGACGCGCATCACCGAGAAGGGGCGGCGCAGGATCGGGTCCGAGACGGTGTTCGCCTTGATCATCACGAACTGACCGGCGCGGGCCCCCGCGGCCACTTCGGGATGCCGGAACGTGAGCAGCACGTAGGGTCCTTCGAGAGCCTGGCGCCTCACGAGGGGAACGTCACGGTTGACGGGCGGTCGATGGGTGCTCGACGCCGGCATCGTCGACATTCGAGGGATGATACCGCGGGGCCGCGTATAATCCCCATCCCCCCGCCCATGCTCCTGCGCACCCTCACCAGCGCGGCCGTGGCCGCAACTATCCTGGCCGCGGACCTCGTGCTCCTGACGCTCTTCCTGAACCCGCAGGCGACGCTACGCCGGGACGGAGCGGCGCTCCTGCTCTCGATCTTCCTTCCCTACCTCGTGCTCGTCACCGCCGGCTATGCGCTCGTCGCCCTGACCGGGGTCGCGTTCCGCGGGTGGCCCCGCGGACGCCGCCCGCCGCTCCCGGGGCTGCCGTGGTTCGCGTCCCTGACGTTCCTCTCCCTCGCCGCCACGGCCGGGCTCTTCTGGCTGAACCTGTTGACCTACCGCCACGCGGTCCCCGCCGAATCGCTGCGGGGGCTGGCGGGCTCCTGCGCCGCCCTGACCGCCGGTGCCCTCGTGATGGTGGCCGTCGGCGTCGACGCTTTGCTGTTCCCGCTCAGGAGCCGGGGGGTCGCGGCCGCGCTCGTCGTGCTCGCCGGGGCCGGAGGCGTCGTCCTGCCCATGGCGCTGCGGCCCGCGCCCGTCGCGCCGCCCGCTCCCGTGCCGCTGGCCGGGGAGACGGTGTCGCCGCTGCGGCGGGTGACGCTCATCGGCCTCGACGGGATGGGGCCCGAACAGCTGCACAACGGGGTGGCGACGGGTAGCCTGCCCGCCTTCGCGCAGATGCTGCGGCGCGGGGCGGGCGGCCCGCTGGGCACGCTGCGGCCGACCCAGGGACCGCCGGTATGGACGACGATCGTGACCGGACGCCGTCCCCGCGACCACGGCGTGAAGAGCTTCGTCACCTACCGCCTCCGCGGCTCCGATACCCCGTTCGACCTCCTTCCTCGCGGCGCCCTCGTGGGGCTTCTCGAACGCGCCCGGCTCGTCTCCACCACCGCGGTCACGTCGGCCTCGCGGCGCCGGCGGGCCCTCTGGAACGCGCTCAACGCGTTCGGCATTCCCACCGGCATCGTGCGGCTCTGGGGGACGTTTCCTCCCGAGCGCGTCCAGGGGTTCATGCTCTCGAACTATTTCCACCTGCTGCACCACGAGCCCGCCCGCGCGGCGGAGAGCCTGCATCCCCGGGACCTGCTGCCGGAGGTGCAGGCCCGCGTCGTCGAGCCCGCCGACGTGGATCCCGCCCTCGTCTCCGAGTTCGTGGACCTGTCGGTGGACGTTCCGGGCGACCGCCTGCCGTGGCGGCGCGAGCTGGTGGAGCGGGCTCTCGCCCCCGACCTGACGTACCAGCGGGCGGGCGCCGTGCTCAAGGCCGCGTACGATCCGCCGTTCTTCGCCACGTATTTCTACGGCCTCGACGTGGTCGGGCACGCTTTCACGCGCTACGCGCAGCCCGATCGCTTCGGGGACGTGCGGCCCGCCGAAGTGCGGCGCTACGGCCGGGTCGTGGACCGCTACGCGGCGCTCCTCTCGCAGTGGGTCGGCGAGGCGATGCGGTCGCTGCGGCCGGGCGAGGTGCTGATCGTGGTCTCCGGCTACGGCATGGAGCCGGTGCCGCTCTGGCGCCGGGCGACGGAGGCGCTCCGCGGGGGCGCCTTCCGCAGCGGCACGCATGCGGGGGCCCCGGACGGGTTCTTGATGGCCGTGGGCGACGGCGTGAAGCCCGGGGCCACGCCGCGCGACGCTTCGATCCTCGACGTGGCCCCCACCATCCTCTATCTCATGGGTCTTCCCGTGGCCCGGGACATGGAGGGCCGGGTCTTGACGGAGATCCTGGACGACGAGTTCACGCGCGCGCATCCGGTCACGTTCATTCCGAGCTACGAGAGCCTGGCCGTCACGCCCGTCACCGCCCGTGGGTCCGAGCTCCCGCCGCTTCCCGACGAGGAGCCGTGAGGCATGGACGCCGAGGGCCCGGTCGGGTTACCATCCGCCCGCCTTGGCCACCGTCGACGAGCTGCTCGCCCTCGACCTGCGGGTCGGGACGATCGTGGCCGCGGAAGTCCTGCGGGGCGCCCGCACCCCGGCCTACGCCTTGAAAGTGGATTTCGGGGCCCTGGGAACGCGCGAGTCCAGCGCGGAGATCGCGGACCTCTACGAACCCTCGGACCTCGTCGGCCTCCAGGTGGTGGCCGTCGTCAACCTCCCGTCCAACCGCGTGGCGGGCCTCGACTCGGCCGCGGTGGTGCTCGCGGTCGGCAACGGGAGGGGAGAGCGGGTGCTCGTCATCCCCGAGCGTCCGGTGCCCGACGGTGGCCGGGTCGGCTAGGGGCGCGCCCGTGGGGGTGCCGCCCGGCTTCCGCGTCCGCCGGGAGCTGATGGATGCGGAGCGTCTTTCCCGTGCGCTCGCCCGCATCGCGCACCAGATCGTCGAGCGCCGCCGTGACGCCGAAGGGCTGGTGCTGGTGGGGGTGCGCACGCGGGGCGTACCCCTGGCCCGCCGGCTGGCGCGGCTGGTGGCGGAGGCCGGCGCGCCGCCGCCTCCGGTGGGGGCCCTGGACATCACGCTCTACCGCGACGACCTCACCACCGTCGCCCCCCAGCCCGTGCTGCGCGGGACCGAGATCCCCGGCTCCATCGACGGACGCACCGTGGTCCTGGTCGACGACGTCCTCTACACCGGGCGCACGGTTCGGGCCGCGCTCGATGAGATCATCGACTTCGGCCGGCCCGCGCGGATCAAGTTGGCGGTGCTCGTCGACCGCGGCCACCGTGAGCTGCCCATCTGCCCGGATTACGTCGGCCAGATGATCACCACCACGCGCGACGAGAGCGTTCAGGTGCTCCTGCAGGAAGATGACGGCGCGGACCGCGTCCTGCTCCTGGAGAAGGCCCCCGAGGGGCGGCCCCGCCGTCCCGCGAAGAAGAAGAGGGGGCGCCGGGCGTGAGCGGCTATCCCCACCGCCACCTGCTGGGGATCGAGAGCCTGGAGCCGTCCGAGATCGTGGCCGTCCTCGACACCGCCGAGGGCCTGCGGGAGATCCTGGACCGGCCGCTCAAGAAGGTCCCCGCCCTCCGCGGCAAGACCGTGGTGAACCTCTTCTACGAGCCCTCGACCCGGACGCGAGCGTCCTTCGAGGTGGCCGAGAAGGTGCTCTCCGCCGACAGCCTGTCCATCGCGGCCGCGGCGTCCAGCGTGCAGAAGGGGGAAACGCTGCTGGACACCGCGAAGAACCTGGAGGCGATGAACCCCGACATGATCGTCCTCCGCCACTCCGCGGCGGGAGCGGCCCATTTCCTCGCTCGCCATTGCCGGGCGTCCATCGTCAACGCCGGCGACGGAGCCCACGAGCATCCGACCCAGGCCCTTCTCGACGCGCTGACCTTGCGGCAGCGCAAGGGCCGGCTGAAGGGCCTGCGGGTCGCCATCGTCGGGGACCTGCTTCACAGCCGCGTCGCGCGCTCGAACGTGTGGCTGCTCTCGAAGATGGGGGCCGAGGTCGTGCTGTGCGCCCCGCCGACGCTGGTGCCGCCGGGGATCGATGCCCTCGCTCCCGTCACCCACCGCATCGACGAAGCCGTCGAGGGCGCCGACGCCGTCATGATGCTGCGCATCCAGCGCGAGAGGATGACGGGGGCCTTCTACCCTTCGGACCGCGAGTACCACGTCCGCTTCGGCCTCACGGAAGCGCGCGTGAAGCGGGCGAAGAAGGACGTGCTGATCCTGCATCCCGGTCCCATGAACCGCGGGGTCGAGATCGCGAGCGAGGTCGCGGACGGGCCCTACTCGGTGATCCTCGACCAGGTCACCAACGGCGTGGCCGTGCGCATGGCCGTGCTGCTCCTGCTCCTCGGCGGGGGAGGGGGAGGCGAGTCGTGAGCCGCCTGCTCATCAAGGGCGGGCGCGTGGTCGATCCGGCCCAACGGCTCGACGCCGTCCGGGACGTTCTCATCGAGGACGGCCAGGTCGTTTCCGTGGGGGCGAAGCTGTCCGTCCGCGGGGCGCAGGTGATCGACGCGGGCGGGCTCGTCGTCTGCCCCGGCTTCATCGACCTCCACGTCCACCTGCGCGAGCCGGGACGCGAGGACAAGGAGACGATCGCCACCGGAACGCGCGCGGCGGCGGCGGGCGGCTTCACTGCGGTGTGCGCCATGCCCAACACCGCGCCCGTCAACGACAACTCCGGCATCACCCGCTTCATCCTCGACCAGGCGCGCAGCGAAGGTGTCGTCCGCGTCCATCCCATCGGCGCCATCACGCGCGGGTCGCGGGGCGAGGAGCTGGCCGAGTACGGCGACCTCAAGGAGTCCGGCTGCGTGGCCGTGTCCGACGACGGCCGGCCGGTGGCCAGCGCCCGCGTGATGCGTCGGGCCCTCGAGTACGCCCAGGCCTTCGATCTTCCCGTCGTCGATCACTGCGAGGAGCCCACGCTGGCCGAGCGCGCGGCGATGAACGAGGGACCGGTGGCGACGCTGCTCGGCCTGCGCGGCGCGCCCGCCGCCGCCGAGTCGATCATGGTCGAGCGCGACGTCCAGCTCGCGGAGCTGACGGGTGGACGGTTGCACGTCGCCCACCTCAGCACCGCCGCCGGCGCCGACGCCGTGCGCCGGGGGAAGGCCCGCGGCGTGCGGGTGACGGCGGAGGCGACGCCGCACCACCTCCTCCTCACCGACCAGGCGGTGAAGGACTCCGGGTACGACGCGTCCACGAAGATGAACCCGCCGCTGCGCTGCGAGGCGGACCGCCGCGCGGTCGTGGAAGCGCTACGCGACGGGACGATCGACGCCATCGCCACCGACCACGCCCCGCACACCGTGGACGACAAGAAGGTGGAGTACGAGGAGGCCGCGTTCGGGGTCGTCGGCCTGGAGACGGCCGTGAGCCTGTGCCTCGACCGCCTGGTGGGTCCGGGCCTCGTCCCGCTCCCCCGCCTGGTCGCGCTCCTCTCGACGGGCCCCGCGCGCGTCTTCGGCCTCCCGGGAGGCACCCTCGCGCCGCGCTCGCCGGCCGACGTGACCCTCCTCGCCCTCGACCGGCCACGTAAAGTGGATCCGGCGCGGTTCCAGAGCAAGGGCCGCAACACTCCGTTTGCGGGATGGACCCTCAAGGGAGCCGCCGTCATGACCATCGTCGGCGGTAGCGTCGTCTGGAAGGACGACAAGTAATCCCGCCGAGGGCGCAGAGGGGGCAGGGGACGCCGAGGGCGGCCGCCGAGTACAACCGGCTGGTCGCCGCGGACGCAGCGGCGGCCGTCGAGCAGGCGGCCGCGCTCGAGGACGCCTTCACCGCATCGGGGATCACCTTCGACGGCCGCCCGATGCGCACGTTCCTGCGGCCGCACTTCATCGGCGGGCCGGCATGGCAAAGGCTGCGCGAGGACGGGCGCCGGCTCCTCGAGCTGGCGGCGCGCGTCGCCCGCCACGCCTTCGAGGGCGATGTGAGCCGGCTGTGCGCCTTCCTGGGGACGCCGGAAGCGGAGGCGCGCTGGGTCCGCCTCGATCCGGGCGCTCCCGACGTGGTGCTGTCCCGGCTCGACGCGTTCCTGGCCCCGGGCGGCCCGCGGTTCATCGAGGTGAACAGCGACGCCCCCGCCGGCTTCGGTTACGGCGACCGCATGGCCGAGCTGTTCACCCAGCTTCCGATCTTCCGCGCTTTCGCTCGGGCGCACCGCGTCTCCTACCGGCCCTCGATCCCCGCCCTCACCGAGGCTGTCCTCCGCGCCGCTTCGGCTCGGGGCGGCTCGAGCGTCACGGTCGCGATCGTCGACTGGGAAGAGGTCAAGACGCGAGCGGACCAGCAGATCTTGCGGGAGGCCTTCGTGGCGCGCGGCGCGCGCTGCCTGCTCGCCGACCCGCGGTCGATCGAGCGGCGCGGCGGCCGGCTCATCGCGGGCGGCCAGGCGGTGGACGTCGTGTACCGGCGCGCGGTCCTGTCGGAGCTGGTGGACCGCGAGGACGAGGTGCGTGACTTCCTTCGCGCCTACGCCGAGGGCGCCGCCGTCTTCGTGAACTCGTTCCGCTGCCGTCTCTCGGAGGACAAGGCCTTCCTGGCCCTGCTCACCGACGAGGCGTTCGCGCCCATGTTGACGCAGGACGAAAGGGCCCTCGTCGCGCGCACGGTCCCGTGGACGCGCAAGCTGGAGGAGCGGCGTACGACGAAGGATGGGCGCGAGGTGGACCTGCTGAGCTTCGTTCGTGACCACCGCGCGGGCCTCGTCCTCAAGCCCGCCCACGGCTACGGTGGCCGCGACGTGCTCATCGGGGACGAGACCGCTCCCGCGGAATGGGACGAGGCGGTCCACGCCGGCGCCGGCCAACCGTGGGTCGTGCAGGAGCGGGTGTCGATACCGGAGGAGCCCTTCCCGACATTCGAGGAGGGCTCGCTGCGGTTCGAGATGCTCAACGTCAACGCCAATCCGTTCTATGTCTTGGGCAGCGAAGCGGGCGCCGTCACCCGCGCCTCGCGAGGGGCCGTCATCAACGTCAGCGCCGGCGGCGGCAGCGTGCCGATGTTCGTGGTCGGCTGAGCCTCGAGAAGGACGGCCTAGGACACCTTCACGAGCACCTTCATCACGCCGGGGCGGGCGGCTTCGGCGAAGGCGGCCACCGCTTCGTCAAGCGGGAAGCGCGCGTGGACGAGGGGACGCACGTCCACCCGGCCCTCGGCCAGGAGCGCGAGCGCGGGCGCGAACGGGCCGCAGCGGGAGCCGACGAGGGTGATCTCGTCGACCACGATGCGCGAGATGTCGACGGAAGCCGGCCCCCGGTAGGTGCTCTTGAGGACGATCGTGCCCCGCGGCCGCACGACGACCCGCGCCAGATCCAGACCCTCCGGGTTGCCGGTGCACTCGACGACGACGTCGGCCTGGGCCCGGGGAATGTCGTCGGCGAGACCCGTGGCGATGCCGCGGGCGGCGAGCAGCGCGAGCTTGGACGCGTGACGGCCGATCACGGTCAGCGCGCAGCCGGAGAGGGCGAGGGTCTGGGCCACGAGGTTGCCGAGCTTGCCGTCGCCTATGACGACGACGCGGTCGCGGGGACCGATCGCAACCTGCTCCTGGATCTCGAGGGCCGCCGCGAGCGGCTCGGCGAAGACGGCCGTCTCGTCGGGGATGCCGGCGGGCACCTCGTGCAGGTTCGCAAGCGGCAGCGTGAGGCACTCCGCGAAGGCACCGTTGCGGCCGCGGATGCCGAGCACGTGGCGCCGCTCGCAGTGCGTCCGGCGGCCGGCGAGGCACGCCGCGCACCCGCCGCAGGACACGTTGATCTCGCCCACCACCCGCCGTCCCACCCATTCCTCGGCGCCCACGGCGGCCTCGACGCGTCCCACGAACTCGTGGCCGGGGATGCCCGTGAACGGGTAGTAGCCGCGCACGAGCTCGAGATCGGTGTCGCAGATTCCCGCGACCAGGACGCGCACCCGCGCCTCGCCCGCGGCCGGCTCGGGCCGCGAGAGGTCGTCGCGGAGCCGGATCCTCTGCGCCTCGAGCCAGAGCCCGCGCATGCTCAGCGCCCGCCGGCCATCAACGCCGCGAGCAGCACCGCCGAAGCGGTGCCGTCCATGGTCGGCTCGTTGGTCGAGTAGTCCATGACGTCGTCGTGATACACGGCCTCGCCCTGGAACGCGGCGAACGGGTCGTCTCCCGACAGGCCAACGCCCTCGAGGCTGTCGAAGATCCGCGCGTACACCGGGCCGTCGACGAGGCCGCCCTTGACGGCGCGGCCGGTGAGATGGGTGAGGCTCAGGTGGGGGTTCCTGGGGAAGACGCCGCTCTCGGGCAGCCCCGTGAACATGGACACGCCCCATGGGTTGCGGCCCAGGAGCCATGCCCACTGCGCGAAGAGCAGCGGGCGGAAGCGCGCATCGCCCGTCATCCTCTCGTAGAGCGCCGCCTGGGTGGCGACGGCCACGATCAGGTTGTTGGAGCACCAGATGAAGGGCGCGCCGGCGCCGTAGGCGTTCCTCGCGGCCAGATTGGACGCCGCCTCCAACCCTTCGCGGTAGAACGCCGCCAAGTCCGCGCGAGGGCCGTCGTCCGCGACGCCGGCGAGGGCGAAATGGCCGGCATTCATGAAGGGGTAGTACTGGTAGTGGGCGGCGGTATCCCGACCCACCGCGGAGACGGGGCCGATGAGGCGCGCGTAGCGCAACGCGTCGTCGAGGTAGCGCTTGTCGCCCGTCGCCTCGAACAGCGACGCCGCTCCCCATTCCATGTCGTCGGCCCAGGTCTCCTCGCCGTAGCGGTACGGAGCGCCGTACGAGTTTCCCTGCTGAGCGCCCTCCTGCGTGCGTCCCCGCGCGTACACCTCGATGCCGGCCTGCCGGCACCGCTCCGCGAACGGACGCTCCCGCGGGTCGTCCTTCCAGGCCTGCCAGGCGAGGGCCATCGCGGCCGCATAACGTCCGGCGAGGTTGGCCACACCGGTCGAGGCGCTTGCGTACGGACCCAGTCCCTGCGGGCGGCCGTCGGCGAAGTAGACGACCCGGTAGCGACCCTTGCCCCAGCCGTAATCCGCGGCATCCTCGTGCGGGAGCTTCCAGCCGACATGGTCACGGTCGTCGGCGACCTGGTGGTACAGCTCGCCCGCCGTGGGATGGAGCCGCAGCATCCACTCCAGGCCCCAGCGTGCCTCGTCGAGAACGTCGCTCCGGCCGTTGCTTCCCGGCCGGCCCAGCTCGTCGAAGGCGTCGGAGAAGAGATCGGGCGCGATCCGGTGGGCGAGCAGGAGCTGTGCCGTGGCGTTGCTGGCCGTGAGGAGGTATTTCAACTGGTCCCCGGCGTCGTGCCAGCCGCCCCGCGCGTCCACGTACGAGCCCGCAGGGCGGGAGCCATAGGCGGTCCGGCCGTCGAGCCCGTGGCAGACGACGTCGAGGAATGCGTTGTAGCCGCAGCGCTGCTGGCGCAGGAACTCCAGGAGACCCACGGCCAGGAACCGGTAGGCGTCGGGCGACACGACCACGGCCCCGGCCTCCGTGCGTCCGATCCGCACGGTGTAGCGGCCCGGCTGGCGGAGCGTGTCGAGGCTCAGCTCGTGCTGACCGGCGAAACGCCCCCAGCGCGGGCCGAGCGGAGGAGGCAGGCGGCCGCGGAGAACGGTGCGCCCCGCGCCGTCGCGGACTTCGAAGCGACCCTTCAGGGGGGCCTCGGCGAACACGATCACTCGCTTGAGGTCGTCGGGACGATAGCCGGCCTGGCTGGCCCGGAAGTGAAGGGCCGGGTCGGCAGCCCGGGCGCCTTCCGGGAGCGCGAGAGCGAGGGCCAGGACGGTGAAGCCGCCGCCGAGCATGCCGCCTAGCCTAGGGCCCGCCCTCGCCGCCGGTCAAACCCCGCCCGGTCTTTCCCTTGACACACGATTCAGTTCGTACTAATTAGTTAGTAATGAGACCGCGCAGCGCCACCCTGACCCCCCAGGAGCTCGAGATCATGAAGGTGGTGTGGTCCCGGAGCGCCGCCACCGTGAGGGACGTCTACGAGGAGCTGCGGTCGAGGCGGCGGATCGCGTACACGACGGTCATGACGATGATGAACATCCTGGAGCGCAAGGGGCACCTCAAGAAGCAGACGGAAGGCCGCTCCTTCCTCTACCAGCCCGTCCGGCCGAAGAGGCAGGTGGTGGGGGCGATGGTCCGGGAGTTCCTCGACCGCGTCTTCGGAGGATCGGCGGAGACGCTGCTCGTCCAGCTCGTGCAGGACCGCCGTCTGACCGAGCGGGACCTGGCGGAGCTGGCGCGCCGGATAAGGAAAGCGCGATGAGCGCGGCGCAGGCCCTCGCCAACCTCGGTGCGTACAGCCTGCAGCTGATGCTCCTGGCCCTGGCCGGCGGCGTGGCCCCGCGGGTGATGAGGCTGTGCGCGCCGCGAGCGATGCTCGCCTACTGGCAGGGACTGCTGGCCGCATGCTTGTTCCTGCCCGCGCTCCAGCCCTGGCGCACCGTCGCGGACGGCCGCGGCGCGGTGACCTGGGAGACGGCGGCGGTCCCCGCCGCCGGGCCGGGGCCACAGGTCACTCTCGCTCCGGCGCTCGCCATCATGCTGGCCGCGGGCGTGCTCCTTCGCGGCACCTGGCTGGCGCTCGGGTGGCGGCGGCTCGCTCGTTGCCGCGGGCGGGCGCGGCCGTTGGACTTGCTGCCCGAGAACATGGCCGACCTGCCCGAGCGCCTCGGGGTGCGCGCGCGATTCTTCGTCTCCGGCGAGATCGACGCGCCCGCCACCTTCGGACACCGGCACCCCGCGGTCCTGCTCCCGCCGGCCTTCCTGAAGATGGCGCCGGAGGCGCAGCGAGCCGTGGCCGCCCACGAGCTGCTGCACGTGCGGCGGCACGACTGGGCGCTATTGGTGGCGGAGGAGACGGTGCGCGCCGCCCTGTGGTTCCATCCCGCGGTCCACTGGCTCGTGGGCCGCATCCGGCTCTGCCGCGAGCAGGTCGTGGACCTGCAGGTCGCAGGCCGGCTGGCGGACCGCCGCATCTATCTCGAGGCGCTCCTCGAGGTGGCTCGCGGCCTCGTCCGCGCTCGCCCGCTGCCCGCGGCGCTGATGCTGCGCGAAGGTCACTTGAGGGATCGGATCGAGCTGCTGCTCGAGGAGGTGCACATGTCGAAGACGAGGATCACGCTTTCGCTGGCGGCGTGCGCCGTCGCCGTGGTCGCATCGGCGGTCGCGGCCGCCTGGTCGTTCCCTCTCCGGGCCATGGGACCGCACGACGACCCGGCCGCCGTCGGCGCGCCGGAGGTCGCGGCGGCCGCGGAACCGGCCGCGAAGCGCATGCCCGAGCGCAAGATCGTCTCGAAGATGAGCCCGGTGTATCCGCCGGAGGCCAAGAAGGACAAGATCGAAGGAACCGTCCTCCTGGAGATCACCATCGAGAAGACGGGCGAGGTGTCGAGCGTGACGGCCGTGAAAGGACCCGAGGCCCTGCGGGAGGCGGCCGCGACCGCCGTCCGCCAGTGGCGCTACGAACCCTCCGACCTCGGACCGACACGCGCCACCATCACCGTGCGATTCACCCTCGACAAGAGCAAGGGCAAGGACAAACCGTAGCGCCGCGCTACTTCAGCTCCCGAACCTCGTTGAGGCGCACCGGCTCCGAGGCGTAGTTCTCGATCTCCACCACGTGATCTTCGCTCTCCGTGACCTTCGCGAGAGGCATCAGCTTGCCCGTGCCCTTGCCGTCCGGACCGAGCCGGATGTCGACCAACATGAAGGGGTAGTCGATCGATCGCGGCTGGCTCGTCGCTTCCAGGAACGATACGTAACGATCGGTCGCCACGATGATGCGCTTGCCTCCCTCGGGAGTAGGGATCTGCCGGGCGAACCGGAGCGGGTAACCGATGCTCGAGGGCGTGCGGATGTACCCCGCCGGCTCCTTGATCTTCTGGAGAGCCTTCAGCAGGCTGTCGGTCCCCCCCTCCCGCAGGGCCGCCCTGAGCGTATCGCGCTCCTGATCGCTGGCCCAGCGGTTGATGATGATGTCCACCGTGCCCGCGCGGGTCCGGTTGGCCATGTTGCTCATGTCGACCGCGAAGGCCGTGAGGTGCATCACGGGCTTCGCCGCGAATGCCGTCCTATGCGAGGCTACGGCGACCCCGATCGTGACCAGGCAAGCCGTCAGGAAACATGATTGACGATGCATCGACGCCTCCAATTCGTGCTGTGGTTTGGGATTCTGTTTCGGGTATACGCCCGGGAGGCCCAGCGAACAAGGGGGTAGAGCGTTATCCGCGTCCGCGCATGATCTACGGCTTCTCGCCTAGCGCGCTTCCGTGATGGACTTCTGGCGAGCCGCCTCGAATTCGTCGCCTGGCTTCCAGCGGGGCATCTGCGGGGCGTTCGCGACCTTGACGCCGAGGTAGAAGAAGAGCTGCACGTCCTCCACCGCCCCCGACAGCTCCCAGCCGGGACGCAGCTCGTCCGAAGGCTGGTGGTAATCGTTGGCCTCGAACTTCTCCTGCTGCTCCTTGCCCCAGCCGCGCGGCTTGCCGATGACGTCGGTGCCCGCGTCGAAATAGGCGGCGGGAACGCCGACTTTGGCGAGGCTGAACTGGTCGGAGCGGTAGAAGAAGCCCTTGTCGGGGAACTGGTCGGGCACGACCACGCGACCTTGCATGCCCGCCAGCTTGACGATCCAGTCGTCCAGGCTCGACTTGCCGAGGCCGACCATGGTGAGGTCGCGGGTCCGGCCCCAGATGTTGATCCCGTCGATGTTGATGTCGGCCGCGATACGTCCCGCGGGGATGGGGGGATGCGCGGCCAGGTACGCGGAGCCCAGCAGCCCCTGCTCCTCGGCGGCGACGGCGGCGAAGATCACCGAGCGCCGCGGCGGCTCGGGCAGCGCCTTCATCGCCTTCGCGATCGCGAGCATCGCGGCCACCCCCGAGGCGTTGTCCAGGGCGCCGTTGTAGATGCTGTCCTGACCCGGCTTCGCGCCCTCCTTGATCCCGAGATGATCATGGTGGGCGGTGTAGACGACCGCCTCCTTCGCGAGCGTCGGATCCCGGCCCGGCAGCCGGCCGATGACGTTCGCGGTCTGCGACTTCTTGACCTGGTTCTTCAAGGTGATGTCGGCGGCCACCCCCAGGCTCACGGGCCGGAAGTCGCGCTTCTCGGCCGCGGCGCGCAGCGCGTCGAGGTCCTGGCCTCCGAGCCGCGCGATCTTGCGCGCGCCGTCTTCGGTCACCCAGGCCTTGACCGGCAACTCGGGCTCGCTCTCGTGGGGCAGGGCGAACTGCTCACCGCTCCACGACGTCTGCACCACCTGCCACGGATAACCCGCGGAATGGGTGGTGTGGATGATGATGGCGCCCGTGGCCCCCGCCTTGGCGGCCATCTCGTACTTGTAGGTCCAGCGCCCGTAGTAGAGCCGCGTCTTGCCCCCGAAGAGCTTCGGGTCGGCCTCGGGGTCGTTGTTCATCATCAGCAGGACCTTGCCCTTGAGGTCGGCGCCCTTGTAGTCGTCCCATTGGTACTCGGGGGCCACGATCCCGTAGCCGACGAAGACGACCTCGCCCCCACCAGTGCTCGCCTCGGGACCCTGCACGCCCGAGAACGCCACGTAGTCGTCGCGGTAGCGCAGGTCGACCGACTCGCCGCTCCGTGCGAAATGGACGGTAGGCGGCGCTTGGCTGGTGATGCCGACGATGTCGAACGGCTGGAACCAGCCGCCGCCGGGAGCCGCCGGCTCCAGGCCCAGGCTCTCCATCTGCCCGGCGACGTATTCCTCGGCCAGCCGATCGCCCCGGCTCGCGGGCCCTCGACCCTCGAGCAGGTCGCTGGCCAGGAAGCGGACGTGGGCGCGGATCAGCTCGGGGCGGATCTGCCGGGCGGCCGACTTCTCGGCCGGGGTCAGGAGGGCAGGAGCGGCGACGGGCGGCGCGGCGTCGGCAACAAATGCGAAGACGGCGATGAGGGCGGAGGGAAAGAAGAGCTTCATCCACCTAGGATAGCCGAAGCCAGGATTTCCTCAGGAATCTCCAAGCCTTCGCCGGCAACCTCCGCCACCGCCGCGGCGTAGCTTGCCTCGGCGAATCCCTCGAGGAGAGTCCCATGCGCAAGTCATCGGTCCCGGTCCTGGCCACCATCGCTCTCGTCGTGGGCGCCGTCGCCCCCGCCCTCGGACAGCTCGTCGACCGCACCCTGGCCCCCAACGCCGCGAACGAGGGGATCGCCAAGTCGCTCCTCGAGCAGATCGGGGCGGGCCGCGGTGACGCCGTGACGCCCGATTCGTCGGCATGCATCATCGCGCGCGACCCCTTTCGGGCCATCCGCCGCGGGCGCCAGCTCTTCCAGCGCAAGTTCACGCGCGGGCAGGGCCAGGGGCCGGTGACGGGCGACGGCGCCGGCGACGTGCAGGTCAACCTCGCCATCGGCGCCGGGCTCGCCGACAGCTGCGCGGCTTGCCACGGGCGTCCCCGCGGCGCGGCCGGATTTGGAGGCGACGTCGCGCCACCCGTCCCGACAGCCGGGATGCGCCGCACCTGTTCGGCCTCGGCCTCAAGGAGATGCTCGCCGACGAGATGACCTCCGACCTGCGAGCGGTCCGGGCGGCGGCACTGTCGGAGGCGGCCGCCTCGGGCCGGCCGGTGACCAAGGCCCTCGTGAGCAAGGACGTCCGCTTCGGCTCGCTGACCGCGCTCGTCGGCGGCGCGGTCGACACGGCAGGGGTGGACGGCGTCGATCCCGACCTGCGGGTGCGGCCCTTCTTCGCCCACGGCGGCACCATCTCCATCCGCGAGTTCGTGGTCGGCGCCCTCAACAACGAGATGGGGATGCAGGCCGTGGATCCCGAGCTCTACGCCGCCGCGCATTCCGGGACCCGCATCACGACGCCGGCGGGCATGGTCCTCGACGGGTCGCTGGACAAGGTCGAGGGCCCTCTGGCCGCCGATGCCGCGGCCGATCCCGACGGCGACGGCGTCACGAACGAGGTGCCCACGAGCCTGGTGGACTATCTGGAATTCTATCTCCTCAACTATTTCAAGCCGGCGACCTGCGAGCAGAACCACGAGACCGCGCGGGGACGCCGGATACTGCAGCAGATCGGCTGCACGGTCTGCCATCGGGCCAACCTGCCCGTCGCTCGCGACCGGCGCGTGGCCGACGTGGAGACCGTGTACGACCCCGCTCAGGGCACTACGACGGCACGATGCGCACGGCTTTCCTGACGACGCCCCTGTGGGGAGTGGGCAGCACCGCCCCTTACGGCCACGACGGCCGCAGCATCAGCCTCACCGAGGTCATCCGGCGGCACGGCGGAGAGGCGCAGGCGGCGCGAGACGCTTTCGAGGACCTCTCGCGCCCGGAGCGCGATGCGGTGCTCGCGTTCCTGAACTCGCTCGTGATCTTTCCGCCCGACGACACCGCGTCCAACCTGAACGCCGGGAACCGCGCCGCCGCGGGCTTCCCCCAGTTCGGCCACGGCAGCATCAGGCTGAGCGCGCTCTTCAACAACCCGGCCGACCCCGAATAGCCCTGTGGTATCCTGCGTGCTCCTGACGACCGGCGATGCTCCAAACGATCGAGACTCCCGTGGTGCCGGATGTCGTTTGCGTGCCGGGAGGACGATTCCGCATGGGCTCGGACGCCGGCCGCCCTGACGAGCGCCCGGTGCATGTCGTCGAGGTCCGCGCCTTCAGCCTGGCGCGCACGCCCGTCACGCGCCGGCAGTACGAGCCGTTCCTGCAGCGCGGGGGCGCCGCCTCCCCACCGTGGTGGCGAGATCCGAGCTTCTGCGATCCGGAACAGCCGGTCGTCGGTGTGACCTGGTACGACGCGACGGCCTATGCCGCGTGGCTCGCGACCATCGCCCGCGGAGCCTGGCGGCTACCGACCGAAGCGGAATGGGAACGGGCCGCGCGCGGGGGGCTCGAGTCGGCCCCCACGTCGGGGGGGGACGAGCTGCCGCCCCCCGAGGTCCCCGAAGGCCCGATCGCCGGTCCCTGGCGCGTGGGGAGCGGAGCGCCGAACGGCTTCGGCCTGCTCGACATGGGCACGATCGTCCACGAGTGGTGCCTCGACTGGTACCGCCGCGACTACTACGCCGTCTCGCCCGAGTGCGACCCGCGAGGCCCGGACGAAGGCGAGCGGCGGGCGAGCCGCGGCGGTTCCTGGCGCCACCGCGTGCGCTGGTCGCCGCCGGCCGCGCGGAGCAGCCTGCCTCCCGCCTTCCGATACGCCGACTACGGGTTTCGCGTGCTGCGGGAGGAATCGTGACCGTCCGGGCCGGGGCCGGGACGTGACCCGGCCGGCCCTCTCCCTGGTCCTTCCCGCCTTCAACGAGGACGCCAACATCGCGCGGGCCGTTCGCGATGCCGCGGCGGCGGCGGGGACTCTGGTCGCCGACTTCGAGGTCGTGGTCGTGGACGACGGGAGCCGCGACCGCACCGCCGCCGTGCTGGGCGACATGGCCCGCGAGCTCGGAACGGGGCTGGTCGTGGTGAGCCATCCGCGCAATCGCGGCTACGGTGCGGCCCTGCGCAGCGGGTTCGCGGCCACGAAGGGCGAGCTCGTCTTCTACACCGACTCCGACAACCAGTTCGACCTGACGGAGCTGCGCGAGTTCCTGCCGCTGATGGCGGACCACGACGCGGTCCTCGGTTATCGCATCGGTCGCCAGGACCCCTGGACGCGGCGCGCCGCCTCCGCGTTCTTCAACCGCCTGTCCTCGATCGCTTTCGGGATGTCCGTCCGAGACCTCAACTGCTCCTTCAAGCTGTTCCGCGGTGACCTCCTCCGGAGCCTCCCCCTGGAGTCCGCCGACTTCTTCATCGACACCGAGATGGTCGCGCGGATCCATCGCGGCGGCTGGCGCTACGTGCAGCGCGGTGTCCGCCATTTCCCGCGCACCGCCGGTCGTTCCACCGTGAGGGCGAGCGACGTGCCCCGCACCCTCGTCGCCATCGCGCGCTTCTGGCTCCGGCTGCGCGCGCGTCACGCCTCCCGCGTCACCGCATGAGGCTGGCCCGGCTGGCCCCGCCCCCCGCCCGAGCCCTCGCTCTCGCGGCGGCGGCGGGAGTCGGCCTCGCGTACCAGGTCCAGCGGCCGACGGAGATCCCGGCCGGCGGGGCGCTGTCCATGGCCAGCTTCGAGGGCTTCTATCCCGGCGAAGGCAGCTACCGCTGGAGCCGAGGCCGCGGGCGCATCGTCTTCCGCGATCCGGGGCCGGGCGTGCGGGCGCGCCTGGAGGCCGACATCGCGGGTTGGCGGCCACGGGGCCAGGAGCCTCCCCGCGTCGTCCTGGAGGCGGCGGGAGCGCGCATCGAGGCGCGCCCGTCGCGTCAAGGACAGACGGTGGTCGTTCCCGTCGTCACCGGCGGCTGGTGGCGCTCGGACCTGGAGCTCTCCGTGCAGTCGGAGACGTTCCGGCCCGGGCTGCAGGACCCCCGTCCGCTCGGCGTCCGCGTGCAATCGGTGCGCCTCCTGCCGGAGGGCCCGATCCTCTGGCCACGCCGGCCGCCCCTGGAGGCGCCGCTCGTGGCCGCGCTCACCCTCCTTCTCTTTTCCGGCGCGCTCCTCCGCATGGGAACGTCGCGGCCGCGCATTTGGCGGCTCGGCGTCGGCCTCGCAACCGCCGTGACGCTCGGCTACGCGTTTGCGCGTCCGTACGCGGCCTGGTCGTCGGGGCCGCTGCTGGCCGCGGCCGTGATCCTCGCGTTTGCCGCTCATCTCGCCCCCGGCGCGGTGCGGAGCGTGGCCCAGGTGGGGGCGGCTGCGTTCCGGGCCTGGATGCGCGGCGCGCGATCGGCGCTCGGGTGGGCGGCGCTCGCCCTGGTGCTGGCGGGGACGGTGGCCGTGATCATGGCGCAGCGGGCGCGGCCCGTGCTCGACGTCGACGTCGGCTCGGGCCGGGAAGCCGCGCTGGCCCGGAACCTGGGCGCGTTCGACTCCGCGGGGGGGGCGACGTTCCGGCAGGCGATGCGCGGAGCGGCGGTCGATCTGCGCGACTTCGGCAGCGGTACCTGGAGCGTCGCCGTCACCGCGGCCCTGGGCGGAGAGTCGCACCCGCTGGTCCTGGCTCGCGCCGGCGGTGCGGAAGCGGAGGCCTCCCTCGGCGAGGCCTGGACCAC
>QHVJ01000382.1 GCA_003222275.1 Acidobacteriota bacterium
AGATCGTGGTGCCGCCGCCACGCTTGGCGACGTCGAGGATGGTGTCGAGGTCGTCCTTGCGGCCGTGGCCGTCGACGATGCGGTGCACCATCTTTTCGATCCAGCCCGTGGACTCGCGGCACGGCGTGCACTGTCCGCACGACTCGTGGGCGTAGAAGCGCGCGAGCACCAGCAGCGCCTCCGGGATCGACACGCTCTCGTCCATCACGATGACGCCGGCGGAGCCGATCATCGTTCCGGCGTTCTTGCAGCCGTCCACGTCCATCGTCACGTCGATCTCGTCGGCGGTGAGGATGGCCGCCGAGCCGCCGCCCGGCACCACCGCCTTGAGCCGCCCCGTTCCGCTCACGCCGCCGGCGAGCTCGATGAGCTGGCGCAGCGTGATCGACACGGACGTCTCGTACACGCCGGGCTTCTTCACGCGCCCCGAGACGGAGTACATCCGCGTGCCGCCCTGCGTCTTGGTCCCCAGCCCGGCGAACCACGCGGCGCCGCGCTCGATGATCGGCGGCACGCAGCAGAGCGTCTCGACGTTGTTGACGATCGTCGGCTGGCCGAAGGCGCCCTTGATGGCGGGGAACGGAGGCTTGATCTTGGGCCAGCCCTTCTTGCCCTCGAGCGACGAGAGCAGGCCCGTCTCTTCGCCGCAGATGTAGGCGCCCGCGCCGCGATGCACGACGACGTCGAATCCGTCGCCCAGCAGCCGGGCCTCGTACGCCTCCTTGACGGCGGCGCTGAAGCGACGCCACGGCTCGACGTACTCGCCGCGGATGTAGACGAAGCCGAGCGCCGAGCGGATGGCGCGCGCGGTGATGAGCATGCCCTCGATGAGCGCGTGCGGGTCGCGCTCGAGCAGGTAGCGGTCCTTGAACGTGCCCGGCTCGCCCTCGTCGGCGTTGACGACGAGGTAGACGGGGCCGGTGTGGGTCTTCGGGATGAAGGACCACTTCATCCCCGTCGGGAAGCCGGCGCCGCCGAGGCCGCGCAGGTTCGACTTCTTGACCTCGTCGGTGATCGCCGCCGGCTCCAGCGTCTTGGCCTTCTCCCAGGCCGCGTAGCCGCCCGCGCTCCGGTACGAGGAAATTGTGTGGGAATTCGAGCGGTCGAAATTTCGCATGAGGACGAGCTCTGCCATCATCGGAGGTCCCGGAGAATCCGATCGCACTTGTCCGGCGTGAGGTTCATCTCGTAGCGATCGTCCACCTGCATCATCGGAGCCGCCTCGCAGGCGCAGAGGCACTCGACGGCCTGCAGCGTCACGCGGCCGTCCTCGGTCGTCTCGCCGCGCTGTACGCCCAGCCGCGCCTCGAGGTGGCGCAGGATGTCCTGGGCGCCCGCGAGGTGGCAGGACAGGTTGTGGCAGACGGCGACGACGTGACGGCCCTTGGGCTGCTGGAAGTAGAGCGTGTAGAACGTGACGACCTCGTGCACGTGCGCCGGCGAGAGCCCGAAGAGGCCGGCCACGTACGCCTCGACCTCGAGCGAGACGTAGCCGAAGGTGTCCTGCGCCATGTGCAGCACGGGCAGGAGCGCGCCGCGCGTGTCCGGATAGAGGCCCTGCAGCCGGCGCACCTCGGCCAGCTGCTCGGAGGAGAACTCCACGCGCGCGATCGTCATCGGTCGAGCTCGCCCCCGATCATGTTCACGGAGCCGAAGGTCGGGATGAGGTCGGCGATCATCCCGCCCTCGATCATCCGGTGCAGCGCGGCCATCGGCGGCAGGCACGGCGGCCGGCAGCGCACGCGGTACGGGCGGTCGCCGCCGTCGGAGACGATGTAGAAGCCGAGCTCGCCGTTGGCGCCCTCGGAGGCGAAGTACGCCTCGCCCTGCGGCGGGCGGATCCCGTAGCCCTCCATGATCAGCATGAAGTGGTTCATGAGCCCTTCGATGGAGCCGTAGGCCGTCTCTTTCGGCGGCAGCACGACGCGCTTGTCGTGGGCGTTGACGCGCTCGAGCGCCTTGCGGTCCTGTCCGCCGAGGTTCGGCGACAGCGTGATGGGCACCAGCAGCAGGCCCTCGGTCTTGCCCTGCTTGCCCTGGTCGACGTACGCGGCGGGATCGATGGGCCGGCCCTCGAAGTCCACGTTGATGGGGCCGCCGGGAATGGCCGCCAGCGCCTGCTCGGCGATGCGCATGGCCTGCTCCATCTCCGCCATGCGCACGAGATAGCGCGCGTAGTTGTCGCCGTCCTTCTGCGTCGGCACCTCGAACTCCACGCGGTCGTACGCCCAGTGCGGCGAGGCCCGGCGCACGTCGAAGCCGACGCCGGCGGCGCGCAGCAGGGGCCCGGTGATCGCGTAGGCGATCGTCTCCTCGCGTGAGATCACGCCGACGCCGACCATGCGGTCCATGAAGATCCGGTTGCCCGTCAGCAGCCGGTGGACCTCGTCGAGCACCTCGCGCGTCTGCTTGAACGCCTCGCGCAGCTTGGCGTCGAAGCCCTCGGGCAGGTCGGCCTTCACGCCGCCCACGCGGCCGTAGGAGATCGTCAGCCGCGCGCCCGTGACGTCCTCGACGAGCTCCCACAGGAACTCGCGCGCCTTGATCATGTAGAGGAAGACGGTGAAGGCGCCGAGCTCCATGGCCGAGGCGCCGATGCACGTGAGGTGATCGCACACCCGGGAGATCTCGGACATGATGGTCCGGATGTATTTGCACCGCTCGGTGACGTCGATCCCCAAGAGCTTCTCGACGGCGTTGGCGTAGGCGAAGTTGTTGATGAGCGGCGAGACGTAGTTCAGCCGGTCCGTGTAGGGGATGGCGTTGTTCCAGCCACCGACTTCACAATCCTTCTCGAAGGCGCGGTGGAGGTAGCCGATCTCGACGTCCGCTTTGCGGATGATCTCGCCGTCCAGGTCGGCCAGGATGCGGATGATCCCGTGCATGGCAGGATGCGCGGGGCCCATGCCGACGGTGAGGTTCTGGCCGGAGCCCGTGCCGCTGCCCTCGCC
Organism: Acidobacteriota bacterium; assembly: GCA_003222275.1. Taxonomy (GTDB): domain Bacteria; phylum Acidobacteriota; class Vicinamibacteria; order Fen-336; family Fen-336; genus AA32. Next base: position 2,952 of record QHVJ01000382.1, read on the forward strand.
CAGCATGATCTCGCGGCGCGTCGGCTCGGCCACGCTCAGATCCGGGGGCCGATCAGCGGCTGGCGCCGGTTGATCGGGTAGTCCTTGCGCAGCGGGTGACCGACGAACTCCTCGTACATGAGCAGGCGGCGCGGGTCGGGGTGGCCCTCGAAACGCACGCCGAACATGTCCCACACCTCGCGCTCGAGCCAGTTGGCGATCGGCCACAGCGGCACCGCCGTCGGCACCACGGCGTCGTCCTCGTCGACGCGCACCTTGATCCGCAGCCGGTGGTTCCAGCGCAGCGAGTAGAGGTGGTAGACGACCTCGAAGCGCGGCCCGTCCTCGCGGCCGGGATACTTCTGGTAGTCGACCGCCGTGAGGTCCATGAGGACGTCGAAGGCCAGCTCGGCGGCGTCACGGCAGAGGCTCAGCGCGCCCGGGAGCGCGGCGCGCTCGATCACCGCGGTGTGGTCACCGCACTGGGCGTGCGTCTCGACGATGGCCGAGCCCAGGCGCGCGCGCAGCCGCTCGAGGATCGCGGCGCCGTCCATCCGATCAGTACCTCTGGGCCCCGACCGCGATCCTGTCCTGGAGCTTCATCAGCCCGTCGATCACCGACTCCGGACGCGGCGGGCAGCCCGGGATGTAGACGTCGACGGGGATGATCGTGTCGATGCCCTGCACGGTGGCGTAGTTGTCGTAGAAGCCGCCGGTGCAGGTGCACACGCCGAAGGCCACCACCCACTTCGGCTCCGTCATCTGGTCGTAGATGCGCTTGAGCACCGGCGCCATCTTGTGCGAGATCGTCCCGACCACGAACAGCACGTCGGCCTGCCGGGGCGAGAAACGCGGGAGGCCGGCGCCGAAGCGGTCGACGTCGTAATGCGAGCACGCCGTCGCCATGTACTCCATGCCGCAGCACGCGGTGACGAACGGGTACTGGAAGATGGAGTACTTCCGCGCCCACCCGATGGCCTCGTCGAGCCGTGAGGTGAAAAAGCTGCCTACTCCCACTCGAGCCCTCCCTTACGCCAGATGTACAGGTAGCCGAGCATCAGGATGGCCAGGAACACCAGCATCTCGACGAAGCCGAACCAGCCCAGGCGGCGGAACAGCATCGCCCACAGCCACAGGAAGAACAGCTCGATGTCGAAGATGATGAACAGGATCGCGACCGTCGAGAACTTGATCGGAAAGCGCCCCTCGCTTATCGCGATCGGATCCTTGCCGCACTCGAACGGCGCGAGCTTCACCGGCGACAGCCGCCGGGGCGCGATGAGCAGCGGGATGCCGAGCAGCGCGCCCGCCACGCCCGCCGCGAAGGCGAAAGTCAGCAGGATGGGCAGGTATTCCACTAGCCGCGCGTCTCCGCCGCGTCCGCCTGCTTCTTCGCGTGATACGACGAGCGCACGAGCGGGCCCGCCTCGACGTGCGCGAAGCCGAGCGCGCGTCCCGCCTCCGCCAGCTCGGCGAACTCCTCCGGCCGGTAGTAGCGGGCCACCGGCAGGTGCTGGGCCGAGGGACGCAGGTACTGACCGAGCGTGAGGATGGCGACCCCCACCTCGACGAGATCGCGCATCGTCGCGAGCAGCTCGTCGCGCTCCTCGCCGAGGCCGAGGATGATGCCCGACTTCGTCGGCAGCGCGGGCGCCGTCGCGCGCGCGCGGCGGAACAGCTCGAGGGCGCGCTCGTAGCGCCCGCCGTGCCGCGCGACCCGGTAGAGCCGCGGCACCGTCTCCGTGTTGTGGTTGAGGATGTCGGGGGCGGCGTCGATGACCGTGGCGAGCGCGGCCGCGTCGCCCTGGAAGTCTGGGATCAGCACCTCGACGCGGCAGCGCGGCGCGTGGCGCCGGACCGCCCGCACGGTGGCCGCCCAGTGGGCGGCGCCGCCGTCGGCGAGATCGTCGCGATTCACCGACGTGATCACGACGTACTCGAGACCGAGCTCGCCGATGGCGCGTCCCACGCGCTCGGGCTCCTCGCGGTCCTCCCACGTCGGTCGCCCGTGCGCGATCGCACAGTAGCCGCAGTTCCGCGTGCACACGTCGCCCAGGATCATGAAGGTGGCGGTCGCGTCCTCCCAGCACTCGCCGATATTCGGACAGTGCGCTTCCTCGCACACGGAATGCAGGTTGGCATTCGGCCCGCCGGGCGCGCGCACCTTCAGCCACGGCGGCTTGCGCTCGCGCACTTCGATCACGGGAAGCTCCGTCTTTGTGTTCAAAACCGAATCATTATGCCACGCCCCTCAGGCCACCGCACGAAGCCACGGGCTTCGCGCAGCAGGTACGGTGGCATTGCCGGTGCGCGGTGCCCGCCAACGTTCGACGTTTGTTCGGGAGGAAGTCCACGAAGGACGGTCGAGATCGCCATCCGGCCGATGCGCTAACTCGGACCGCGCCGAACGTCCATAGTCGGTGGCGACGCGATCGCGCCCTCAGCCCGGAAATCTCGCTGCCGAATCGTTGGGCGCATGCCCACCAAAACAGCAGGTCGGCCCGCGTTCAACAGCCGAAACGCCCGGGAACACCAGGCGGGCGACGCATGGCGTCATCTCTGCATCCAAAGGGTGGGGGGAATCAACATGTCCACCGTCAGGGCAGCGCCCGGCCACTACCTCATCGCCAGCGACTTCGACCAGACGCTGAGCTTCAACGATTCCGGGCTCGTTCTCAGCGAGCTGATCGGCGTGCCGAACTTTCGCGAGAAGGTTGCCGGTCTTTCGGACATTCACCTGGTCCAGCAGGGCGCCGAGCTCACGTATCTCCTTCGCCACGATCCCGAGTTCCGGTGCGTACGCCGCGAGCACTTGATCGAGACAGGCAGGCAGGTGCGATTGAAGAAGGACATCAAGCGCTTCGTCACGTCGCTCGAGGCTGGCGCCGACGAGTATCACTTCTCGTTCTATGTCATCTCGGCCGCACCCAGGACGGTGGTCGAGTCCGCGCTCGAGGGCATCGTTCCCCCGGACCACATCTACGGCGCGGAGTGCGCGTATGACGCGACCTCCGGCGAAATCTGCGCCGTCACGCAGGTCCCCGCCGGCTACGGCAAGGTCGCGATCCTCGAGGCGCTCGCGAGCCAGCTGCAGATCAGCCCGGACCGGACCGTCTACGTCGGTGACGGAAGCTCCGATGTCCACGTGATGCTGCACGTCAACAGCGGGAATGGTTTCACGATCGCGGTGTCGGAGGCCAAGCACATCACGCGGATCGCACGAAGGACCGTCATCAGCGACAACGCCCTCAGCGTTCTGGTGCCCATCCTCGAAGACGTGGTCGGCTGGGACGCCGCGCGGATCCGCCAGCTCTTTGCCTCCAAGGGGCTGGCCTTGCAAGCGTGGGACAAGGCACGAACGGACTGGGTCACCCTGCGACAGTATTCCGACGGCACGAGATGAGCCTCACCATCATCGGATGGCTCGCCACGGCCGTGTTCGCAAGCTCCTATTTCTTCCGCCGGCCGCTGACACTCAGGCGAATCCAAGCAGGGGCCGCGTTGCTCTGGGTGATGTATGGGATCGCGATCGACGCCGTGCCGGTGGTCGCCGCCAACCTCATCGTGGCCGGTGCGGCACTCTATTCCTCGTTCGCGCCGCGTCGGACAGATGGCAACGAGTCTCTCAGGTAGTGCTGGCGCACCTCGGGATTGTCGAGCAGCTCAAGCCCGGTGCCTTCGAAGCGGTTCCGGCCGAGCCCCAGGACGAGCCTGCGGTCTGATATCGACTGCGCCTTCTTCGCCTTCTGCTCGACCATGAGAACGGTCGTGCCCTTGCGAGCGGCCGCAAGGAGCGTGTCGAACGACGACCTCGACCATGCTAGCTCCAGGCCGCGTGAGGACTCGTCGCCGGCTCGCATTCTCACGCGTGGGTCTAAGCGGGGAAAGGCGCTCGCCGTGCTCGCCCTCTCCGGATTCGGTTTCGCTCAGGCGTATGCGGTCCTGCAGCTCCCCGGACCGAGCGCTACGTCGACCACCGTTCTGACATCGGTCGGCGTCGTTTATCCTCAGCGGGCGGTTCTCCTCATTCCGTGGGGCAGTGTCCGAAAATTGCGCTTGCGGAGCCGTAGGGCGCGAGGAGGGTTCTGAGCCGTCATCCGCAAGCTCGGGGAGCAGAAGAAGCTGGGGCTCTTCGCCAAGCAGGTGATGCCCGCCTTCGCCTCTACCGGGCGGCGGGCGGAGCCTCGTTGACCTCGCGGGCAGCGCGGAGGCCCGATTCCAGCGCCCCCTCCATCCACGCCGACCACGGGGACGCGTGCTCTCCCGCGAAATGCACTCGGCCCTCTGGGCGGACGATGTGCGGTAGGAGCGACAGCATCTGGCCGGGCCGGAAATACGCGAAGGCACCGCGGGCCCACGGGTCTTCGTCCCAGCTCTTCGACACCCCACGCTCGAAGTCCCCACTGAGACCGGGAAAGATCCGCTGCAATTGTGAAAGCGCAAACTGCACTCTGTCGCTCTCCCCCAGCTGGGCCACGCGCCGGCCATCCACGCCGGTCGCCTGAGCCTCGAGGATGCCGCGCGGACCTGGCTGGCTCGCCGTGTGCTCGAACACCCATTTCATCGGAAGGTCGGTGACCGCCGTGACGTAGGGACGTTCGCTGGTCCACGCCTTTCGCCTGAACTGCAGGTAGACGCGGGTGCTCGAGGTGTACGGCAGCTGGTCGACGGCCCGTGCTTTTTGCGGCGAGAACGACGGAGAGACGTCGATGCTCTTGAGGACGGAGAAGGGAATCGTGCAGACGATGTGGTCCGCGGTGAGCCGCTGATGCTGGCCGTCCCGCCCGATGACGACACTGGCCGATGTCTCACCCGGCTCGATGCGGACCACGGGGGACTGGTAGCGAATCCGCGCTGCCAGTGTCGTTGCGAAGGCCCTCGGGAGACGGTCGGCCCCGCCCGTGATCGAGAACCTCAGCGACTCCGTCCGTCTCAGGGCAAATCTTCGCAGCATCAGGAGGGCCGAGTAGCTGTCGATGCCATCACCGACGAGGTCGAGAAAGCCGACACGCAGGAGCGCCACGGCGCCCTCTGACGCGCCCCGTGAACGGAGAAATTCGGCCACGCTCATCCGGTCGAGCGTCTCGAGTCGGGGATCCGACGGCCACCCCGGTGCCGTGACGTCGCCGAGGCCCTCCAGCCACGCGCCGATATATTTCTCCCACATGCCCTCGACGCCGAGCTTCGTTTCGTCGGCAGTGAGGTCGAATGGCCACGCGACATTCGGCCCCCAGTTGGCGACGACGCGCTGCCCTCGGACGTAGAAGAGACCCGGGGCAGACAGGGGCGGATTCGGCCGGATGGGCAGGCTGAAGAAGTTGGCGTACTTGAGG
>QHVJ01000222.1 GCA_003222275.1 Acidobacteriota bacterium
AAGACCGCGATCGTCGAGGGGCTGGCCCAGCGCATCGTCTCCGGCGACGTCCCCGAGGGTCTCAAGGACAAGCGGATCATCGCCCTCGACCTCGGCGCCCTCATCGCGGGCGCGAAGTACCGAGGCGAGTTCGAGGACCGGCTGAAGGCGGTGCTGAAGGAGATCCAGGACTCGCAGGGCGAGATCATCCTCTTCATCGACGAGCTGCACACGGTGGTGGGGGCGGGTGCCGCGGAAGGGTCCATGGACGCGTCCAACATGCTGAAGCCCATGCTCGCCCGGGGCGAGCTGCGCTGCATCGGCGCCACCACGCTCAACGAGTACCAGAAGCACATCGAGAAGGACGCCGCGCTCGAGCGCCGCTTCCAGCCCGTCTACGTGGACGAGCCCACCGTCGAGGAGACGATCGCGATCCTCCGCGGCCTGAAGGAGCGCTACGAAGTCCACCACGGCGTGCGGATCCAGGACTCGGCGATCATCGCCGCCGCGACCCTTTCCCACCGCTACATCGCCGACCGCTTCCTGCCCGACAAGGCCATCGACCTCATGGACGAGGCGGCCAGCCGGCTGCGCATCGAGATCGACAGCCTGCCGGTGGAGATCGACGAGATCGAGCGGCGCATCGTCCAGCTCGAGATCGAGCGCCAGGCCCTGAAGAAGGAAAAGGACAAGGCCTCTCGCGAGCGGCTGGCCAAGCTGGAGCAGGAGCTGGCCGACCTACGGGAGAAGTCCTCGGCCATGAAGGCGGAGTGGCAGAAGGAGAAGACGGCCCTCAACAAGGTCAAGGAGCTCAAGGAGAAGATCGAGCGGACGCGCTTCGAGGCCGAGAAGGCCGCTCGGACCGGCGACCTCAACAAGGCGGCGGAGCTGCGCTACGGCGTCCTGCCCGCCCTCGAGAAGGAGCTCCAGGCCGAGGAAGCCCGCCTGGCCGACAACAAGGGCGGCAAGCGGATGCTCAAGGAGGAGGTCGACGCCGAGGACGTGGCCGAGATCGTGTCCAAGTGGACGGGCATCCCGGTGTCGAGGATGTTGGAAGGCGAGCTGGAGAAGCTGCTCCACATCGAGGACCGCCTGCGAGAGCGGGTGGTGGGCCAGGAAGAGGCGCTGATCCTCGTGGCCAACGCCGTCCGGCGGTCGCGCGCCGGGCTGGGCGATCCGCGGCGGCCCATCGGCTCGTTCCTCTTCATGGGCCCGACGGGCGTCGGCAAGACCGAGCTCGCGCGGGCGCTGGCCGAGTTCCTGTTCGACTCCGAGAAGGCGATGATCCGGATCGACATGACGGAGTACATGGAGAAGCACGCGGTGTCCCGGCTCATCGGCGCGCCGCCCGGCTACATCGGCTACGACGAGGGTGGACAGCTCACGGAGGCGATCCGCCGCCGGCCCTACGCGGTCATCCTCTTCGACGAGATCGAGAAGGCCCATCCCGACGTGTTCAACATCCTTCTCCAGGTGCTGGACGACGGGCGGCTCACCGACGGCAAGGGGCGCACGGTGGACTTCCGCAACACCGTGCTCATCATGACGAGCAACGTGGCCAGCGACCTCATCCAGGAGATGGCGCGGAGCGAGCGGGACAGCAAGGAGATGAAGGACCGGCTCATGGACGCCCTGCGCCGGACCTTCCGTCCCGAGTTCCTGAACCGCATCGACGAGATCGTCACCTTCCGCGCGCTGGGCCTGGAGGACATCCAGCGGATCGTGGACATCCAGCTCAAGGACCTCCAGAAGCGGCTGGCCGACCGTAAGATCACGATCGAGCTGACGGCCGAGGCCAAGAAGCTGCTCGCCGAGCGCGGCTACGACCCGGTTTTCGGAGCCCGGCCGCTCAAGCGCACGATCCAGCGCATGGTCGAGAACCCGCTCGCGCTGGAGATCCTGGCCGGGAAGTTCAAGGAGGGGGACCAGATCGTCGTGGACCTCGCCCGCGATCGGGAGACGTTCACGTTCCGCAAGGAGGCGGCCGTCGCCCAGCCGGCGTAAGGCTCCCCGAGCGAGCAGCGAGGATCATCTGGTCTTTGGTCACGCGCCGCCGTACTCCGGCTTGTGACGGCTCCGACGTCTACTCCATCGACAGTCCCCGCGGTCCGCGCTATCCTTGCCGCCCCCCAAGCCGGGAGGTATCGATGCGGCGAGTCGCGGCGGCGTTGGCCATTGTCGGATCGTTCGGCGTGGGCGGCGCGGCGGCGGACGAGGTGCAGTTGACGCCGGTGGCCACCGGCTTCAACAGCCCGATCGGCATCGATCACCATCCCTTCAGCGGCAAGCTCATCCTCTCGGTCAATTTCCCGAGCGGGCTGCCGTATAACTTCGAGCTGGTCGGGCCGGACGGAACGCACAGTCCGTTCTCCACCATCAGCGGGCTCACCGACGAGGTCAAGATCGCAACCGTGCGCCCGGGACCCTGCCAGGGCGGGTTCATCGCCGGCGAGGTGTTCACCGGCACCGGCGTCCCGGGAGTCATCGCCCGCATCGCGCCGGAGGGCAACCTCGTGGAGAACCCCTGGGTCACGCTGCCGGGCGAGACCGGCCTGCTCCGCGGCAGCCTTTTCCAGGATCGCTACTGCGCGTTCGGCGGTGACCTCGTCGTCGTCACCACCGACGGGAATGCCTGGCGGGTCAGCTCGGCAGGGGTAGCCACGCGTCTGGCGGCCAGTCTGGGCACGCACCTCGAGGGGCTCACGACCGTACCCAACGACCCGACGAAGTACGGGCCATGGGCCGGGCGCGCGCTGGCCGGCGCCGAGGACCAGGCTCGGATCTACGCGATCGGTCCCGACGGCGCAGTCGACTTCTACGAGCTCGGCATTCGGCCGGAGGACATCGAGGTCATTCCCGCCCACGAAAACTTCTACGGCGTCGACTTCGGCGGCAGCACGATCTGGGGCGCCTCGCCCGACCAGTTTGCGGACAAGGTGGGTGACATGCTGATGTCGCAGGAGTCCCCCGGAATCCTGTGGCACGTCCGCTGGAACGGCTCGTCGTTCGAGGCAACCGAGGTCGCGCGGGTCACGCAATGGGAGCACATCACTTTCTCTCCCGCCGGAGTTCCGCCGATCCCGCCGGCCACACCGTGCAGCAGGCCTACCCTGGACCCGCCCGCGGACTCGACCGAGAGCGGGCTCCGGTGGAGCATGGGTTTCTCCGTCTCGGCCAACGACGGCCTGATCGTCCGCGACGTCACGCTGGGCGCACGGTACATGGCCCAGCAGATGAGCCTTCCCTATTACATTCTGCAGACGAGCGCCTTCGGGCCGCAGCGGGCCGAGCTCAAGCCCAACGGCGACGACGCCTCCGCCCGCAGCCGACTGGTCGGGTTCGAGCGTACCTTCAGCGCCGACAAGATCATGCTCAAGGCCACCTATGCCGTGGATCGGATCCCCGCCGGATCGGAGAGCTGCCTGATCGTCGAGCAGACCTACGAGTTCGCCGCCGAGCTGCCCAACGGCGGCTGCGAGCCAAGCCAGTCCTCGCCCATCCCGTGGAAGCTCGAGCCGCTGCCTTGCAACCCCTGGAAGCCACAGGTGAGCTACACGTTCACCGGGTCCAACGGCGAGACGCTCACCTCGATCAACATGCCGCTGCGCCTCCATTTCCGTGACGAGAACAAGGAAGGCAACTTCGCGGCCACGTTCCAGGACAACGACAACATCATCAACGCGCAGGCCTCCATCATCAGGAGGAAGGAGGACATCCGGAGCGAGAAGCTCTACACGGCCATCAAAGACGGCGGCCAGGCCGGCGACTGGGACAACTACCATCAGACGTACCGGAGCGACGTTCGCGGCCCGAGCACCATCCCTTCCGGGCCTGGGTGCCCCGAGTGCATCCACATCCACTGGCGGTGGGGTAAGCCAGCGGGCCCCGCGTACGGCGACGGGCTCCCGCTCATCCCCAAGGGCTCCAACCAGGGCGTCGAGTTCACGGCCGTGCGCTGGCATCCCGGCGAGGAAGACCCACAAGACTTCAAGCTGCTGCTCGACGACGAGGGGCTACAGAACGAGGAAATGGTCTTTTGGTACTCGCCGACCGGCCACCAAGCCAGCGACACCTTCTTCCAGCACGGCGGCTTTTTCTCGACGCTGTCCCACTTCGCCGATCTGGCCTTGACCGCTTCGGTGTCCCCGGACCCGGTCACGGTGGGCGGCAATCTGGCCTATACGTTCACCGTCACGAACAACGGCCCCGCCAAGGCGACGGGCGTCAATCTCTACGACATCTGGTCGCTCGGAGGGGTGGCCCAGTTCGTGCCGGCCGAGTCGAGCAACAACTGCCGCTTCGTCAACGGCCAGGTCACCTGCAGCCTCGGCAACCTCCAGAGCGGCATGTCGCGCAGCGTCAGCGTGGCCGTGCGGACGCTGATCCCCATCCAGATCACGAACATCGCCCTGGTCGAGAGCAAGGAGGTGGACCAGGAGCCGGACAACAACGAGACCCGGCTCGAGACCCAGATCCTGGTCCCCTGAGCGGATCCGGGCCGAACGCGGCGCGACAGGAGAACGAGCAAAGCGCGCTCGTCCGGCACGTGCCGCGGGCACGCGCCCCGCCCCGCCCCTGCGGACGACCGGACCTTTGATCCCCCGCAATCCCGAGTACCCCGAGAATCCCTCACGACCAACGCGGAAACGGCCAAAGCTGAGGTCGTCAACCCGTTTGCGTGACGACGTGATACGTTGCCGTCCCGGAGGTGGCGAATGCAGAGCTTGGCGACGAAGGCGTTCCTGCTGATGCTGATGAGCGCCTCGGTGGTGGCGGCAACGGCTGAGAATCGCCATGTCCGCCTGAAATCGCGGGATGCGAAGGACGAACGCCCCTTCAGCGACGCAGTGCGGGTGGGACAGACGCTGTATCTGGCCGGCCGGATCGGCCTCGACCCCGCGACGAACAAGCCCCCCGCGGACGCGGCGGCCGAGGTGCGCACGGTGATGGACCAGATCAAGGCGGTGCTCGCGCAGGAAGGCATGTCGATGGACGACCTGGTCACGGTCACGGTCTACTGCACGGACCTCGGCCTGTACGGCACGTTCAACGACGTCTATCGCACGTACTTCACGAAGGGGTTCCCGGCGCGCGCCTTCATCGGCTCCGGTCCGCTTCTGGCCGGGGGCCGGTTCGAGGTGCAGGGCATCGCGGTCAAACAGTAGCTTGCCTGCCGTGCGGGTCGGTCTCGTCTCTGACCTGCACGGCCACTTCGACCCGCTGCTGCCGAAGGTCCTGCGCGGGGTCGAGGGCATCGTGCTCGCGGGCGACACCATCGACGAGTCGCTCCTGGGCCGGCTGCGCGAGATCGCGCCTCTGTATGCCGTGCGCGGGAACAACGATCACAGCCCGGGGCTGCTCGCGTTGCCGGAGTTCCTGGAGCTCGACGTGGCCGGCGTGAGGATCCTGGTCGCGCACGACCGGAAGGACCGGCGCCTTCCCGCCGCGATCGCGCGGAGCCGCACCAACCTGCTGGTCGTCGGGCACTCGCACCAGCCGTTGCTCGCCAAGGAAGGAAAATTGCTGATCGTGAATCCCGGCAGCGCCGGCCCCCGGCGCTTCCGGCTTCCCCGCACGGCGGGCACGATGACGCTCGTGCGCGGCCGGTCGCCGCGCGTATCTCTGTGGGACCTGGACCGCGACGCGCGATATCCGCTCGCGCTCTCTCGGCGCGAGGTTGCTATCGGCCCGTGACCGCGCGGAGCACGCGCAGCAAGTTCCCGCCGAGGATCTTCCGGACGTCCTCCTCGCTGAGGCCGCGCTCGAGGAGCTTCGCGGTCAGCGCCGGCATCTTCGAGACGTCCTCGAGCCCCGTCGGGACCATGTTGATGCCGTCCCAGTCGCTGCCGATGCCGACGTGGTCGACACCCGCGATCCTCACCGCGTGGACGACCTGCGCCACCGCATCGTCGATCGTCGCCGCGGCCGGCTTCATCTCACCGTACTCCTTGAGGTAGTCCGCGCGCGCGAACTCGTCGAGGGCCTGCCCGACGAGGTCCGGCTCGGTCGCCACGGCCTGGCCGATCCTCTGGCGAAGCGCGCCGGCATCCTTCGCGCTCACGAAGCCGGCCCCGAAGTTGATGCCGATCACGCCGCCGTTCCGGGCCAGGGCCCGGATCATGTCGTCGGTCATGTTCCGCGGAACGTCGGAGAGCGCGCGGCAGCTCGAATGGGAGGCGATGACGGGCTTCGAGGTCACCGCGAGCGTGTCGTAGAACGTCTTGTCCGAGACGTGGGAGATGTCGACGATCATGCCGAGCCGGTTCATCTCCCGCACGACCTGCCGGCCGAAATCGGTCAGGCCGTTGTGAACCGGGCGATCGGTGGACGCGTCCGCCCAGTTGTTGTTGCGGAAATGTGTGAGCGTCATCGACCGCAGGCCGAGGCGGTGGTAGACGCGCAGCACGGCCAGGTCGTCGGCGATCTGATGCCCGCCCTCCAGGGTGAGCACGGCGGCGATCTTGCCGGCCCCCGCGATGCGCTCCACGTCGGCCGCCGTCGTCGCCAGCTCGATCTGGTCGGGGTGCGCGTCGAAGACCATCTGCATCGCGTCGCGCAGCTGGAGCGTGCGGCGAACGGCTTCCGAGCCCTTGTAGAACGTCGGCACCCACAGCGCGAAGAACGGCGCGACCATGCCGGCTTCCTTGAGGCGCGGCAGGTCGACGTGCCCGCGCGAGAGCCGATGCGAGATGTCCTCGTTCCCGTTGAGGACGCGCTGCAGCGTGTCGATGTGGCTGTCGACGCCGATCAGGCTCGCGTGGATGCGGCGCGCGCGATCCGCCGCGTCTTGCGCGGGGACGGCGGCGGGACCCAGGGCGACCAGGCCGATCGCCGCCGTCAGGCACGGCCAAGTTCTACGAGCCAGCATGTGAGGTACGGCGGCAGTGTAACATTGCGCCACCGTGACCCGGCTGTGGGCGCAGGCCTTCCTGCCCGTCCTGCTCGCGACGATGATCGGGGCGTCGGCCGCGCAGGCTCCGGTGCCCGCCCCCAGCCAGGCGACGCCCGAGCCGCCGCACCCGGCGCCGCGTCCGATCGCCCTCCAGCCGCTGGCCCAGCACGTTCGCCAGATCGAGACGGCGCTGGCCTACCTCGGCCAGCCGCTCCCGGCCGCCGACCACACCGCCATCAACCAGGCGATGGCCGACCCCGACGAGCCGGCCGCGGTCGCGCGCCTCGAGGCCATCCTCGACCGATACGCGCTCTTCGAGGTCGAGATCAACCCCGAGAGCCGGGTGAAGGTCGCCCAGGGCGCGGCGCGTCCGGAGCTGGTCGAGCAGGGCGCTCGCCTGTTCCTGGTGAAGGTGGTGAACCAGGCCGGCGTCACCGCATCGCTCGCGGTCGAGAGCCCGAATGCGGGCCGCGTCTACGTGACCGCGACGGGCGCACCCGATCCCGAGACCAGGCTGACCGAGGCCGACACGCGCGACCGTTGGGCCGAGCTCTCGCTCTACGACAAGCCGCCGCTGACCACGCGCCTGTCGGGTCTCGGGCTCGAGTACCGCATCCTCGAGGTCTACAGCCGCGATCGCGGGCAGCGCTCGGCGCGCGTCGCGTTCAACGTGGGTCAAGGCACGCAGGACATCGGCTTCCGCAACGACGTCCTGGTCCTCTTCAATGCGGTGCCGGCACGGCCCGTCACGTTCCGCGTGCGCGACGAGGCGGGCCACCCGGCGATGGCCGCCTTCGTCATCCGCGACCGCCTCGACCGGCTCTACTCGGCGCCTTCGAAGCGATTGGCTCCGGACCTGCCCTTCCAGGACCAGCTCTACCGGGCCGACGGCGAGACAGTCCTCCTGCCGAACGGGTCGTACACCGTGTCGTGGTCGGCGGGACCGGAGTACGTGCCGGGGAGCGCCACGCTGGCCGTCACCGACAAGGGTCCCCGGGAGCTGGCGGTCTCGCTGCAAAGGTGGATCGATCCCGCGCGGTACGGCTGGTACTCGGGCGATCACCACATCCACGCCGCGGGCTGCCGGCACTATCAGGATCCCACGCGCGGCGTGCGGCCCGACGACATGATGCGGCAGATCCTCGGCGAGTCGCTGAACGTGGCCTCGGTGCTGACGTGGGGTCCCTGCTACTACCACCAGAAGCAGTTCTTCACGGGCCACGACGACCCGCTGTCGCGCCCGGGCCGGCTCATGCACTACGACCTCGAGGTGTCGGGCTTTCCCTCCAGCCACGCGGGCCACCTGGTGCTCCTGGGACTGAAGGACCAGGACTACCCCGGCACGGCGCGCATCGAGGACTGGCCCTCGTGGGACCTGCCGGTCCTGCGCTGGGCGCGCGCGCAGGGCGCGGTGGCGGGCTTCGCCCACTCGGGATGGGGCTTGCAGGTGAAGACGAGCGAGCTGCCCAACGAAGAGATGCCGAGCTTCGACAGCATCGGAGCGAACGAGTACATCGTGGACGTGACCCATCCCGATGCGGTGGACTTCATCTCCGCGGTCGACACGCCCCACGTGTGGGAGCTGAACATCTGGTACCACACCCTCAACGTCGGCTTCCGGACGCGGATCAGCGGCGAGACCGACTTTCCCTGCATCTACGACGACCGCGTCGGCCTCGGACGCACGTATGCCAAGCCGCCGGGCGGCCTCAGCTTCCCCGCCTGGCTCGACGCGCTGCGCGATGGCCGCAGCTACGTGTCGGACGGCCGCAGCCATCTCATCGACTTCACGGTCGACGCTCAAGCGGTGGGCGCGAACGGGAGCGAGCTTCGGTTGCCCGCCGCGGGCACCGTGAAGGTCGCCGTCCAGGTGGCGGCGCTGCTCGATCCGGTTGCGAACGAGAAGGTGCGCTCTTCCCCGTACGACAAGCAGCCCTACTGGGATCTGGACCGCGCCCGCATCGGCACGACGCGCGAGGTGCCCGTGGAGCTGGTCGTCAACGGCCGGCCCGCCGCCCGCCAGACGATCCTGGCCGACGGCCAGCTCCGCCCCGTGACCTTCGACGTGCCGATCCAGAAGAGCAGCTGGCTGGCCGTGCGCATCCTCCCGTCCTCACACAGCAACCCGGTGTTCGTGACGGTGGGCGGGCAGCCCATCCGGGCCTCGCGACGCAGCGCGCGCTGGTGCCTGGCCGCGGTCGATCAGTGCTGGACGCAGAAGCGTCCGCAGATCCGCGAATCCGAGCGCGAAGCCGCGCGGCAGGCCTACGATCACGCGCGCGAGGTCTACCGGCGGCTCGCGGCCGAGTCGGTCGACGAATAGATGCGGAGGGCTTTCATGGAAACGCTGCGGCAGGATCTTCGCTACGCGGTACGGATGATCCTGAAGAGCCCGGTGCTCTCGGGCCTCGCGATCCTGTCGCTCGGCCTCGGCATCGGGGCCAATACGACGATCTTCAGCGTGACCAACGCCCTGCTGCTGCAGAGCGTCCCCGTGGCGGAACCGGACCGCTTGCTCGCGGTCTACACGACCGACCGGAAGAACCCGGGCTTCGGGCCTCTTTCGCACCTCAACTGGAAGGACTACGCCAAGGACGGCGAGGTGTTCGAGGGCGTGCTCGGCTACGACTGGACGCCCATGAGCCTCAACACGGGCGGCGAGCCCCAGGTCCTCTTCGGCCAGCTCGTCTCGGGAAACTACTTCGACCTGCTGGGCGTGCGCGCCGTGGTCGGCCGGACCTTCGGTCCCCACGAGGACGAGGTCCCGGGGCGCGATTCGGTCGTGGTGCTGAGCCATGCCTTCTGGACGAAGCGCTTCGGCGCGGATCCGCGCGCGGTGGGCCAGACGCTGAACCTCAACGGCGCGGCGTACACGATCATCGGCGTCGCCCCGCCGAGCTACACGGGCCTCGATGTCGGCGTCCGCCCCGAGGTGTGGGTGCCGATGGCCATGAACAAGCAGGTCAAGACCGGCATCAACTGGTACGAAGAGCGCCGCGGGCTGTTCGTGTTCACCGTGGGCCGGCTGAAGCCCGGGATCACCCCGGCGCAGGCCCAGGCCCGCCTCGGCATGATCGCCCAGCGGCTCGAGACGGAATACCCGAACGACAACAAGGGCCGCAGCGTGACCGTGGTGCCGCTGGCGCGCGCCACCGTGAACCCGAACGCGCGCGACGGCGTGGTGGCGGTGACGGCGCTGCTGATGACCATCGTCGGCCTCGTCCTGCTCATCGCCTGCGCCAACGTCTCGAACCTGCTCCTCGGCCGCGCGCTCCATCGCCGGCGCGAGATCGCCGTACGCCTGGCCATCGGCGCCAGCCGGCGGCGGCTCATCCGCCAGTTCCTCACCGAGAGCGTGGCCCTCGCCTTGCCGGCGGCCGCCCTGGGGATCGCCATCGCTTACTGGGCGCGCGGCGGTTTGCTGGCGCTGCTGCCGCCGCTGCCGGGCATCGCCGTCGCCCTGCATCTCGATCTCGATTGGCGGGTGCTCGCCTTCACGATGGCGGTGGGCGTGGGCGCGGGGATCCTCTTCGGCCTCGTGCCCGCCCTGCAGGCCAGCAAGCCGGACGTGGTCGATGCGCTCAAGGACGGCGATCGCACCGGGGGCAGCGTGCGACGCCGCTTCGGCATCCGCGACGTCTTGGTCGTGGGCCAGGTCGCGCTGTCGCTGGTGGCCCTCGTCGGCGCCGGCCTCTTCCTGCGCAGCCTGGAGGCCACGCGCAAGACCGATCCCGGCTTCGAGGCGAAGAACCTGCTCAGCGTCGCCTTCGACCTCGGCCTCCAGCGTTACAACGAGGAGAAGGGCGTGGCCTTCCTCCGCCAGGCGCGTGAGCGCGTCGCGAGCTTGCCCGGCGTGGCCGCCGTCTCCCATGCGTCCGCGGGGCCTCTCGCCGGCTCGGTCCTGCGGTCAGTGTTCCTGGAGGGAGGAGGCGACGAGAACGACCGCACGCTCGTTCAGGTGAACACGGTCGGACCCGGATACTTCGAGACCATGCGGATCCCCATCGTGCAGGGCCGCGCGATCACGGAGGACGACAAGGCGGGCGGCCCGAAGGTCGCCGTCATCAACGAGACGATGGCCAAGAAGTTCTGGCCGAAGGGCGACGCGCTGGGCAAGCGCTTCCACTTCTTCGGCGCCAGCGAGCCCTGGGCCGAGATCGTGGGCGTCGCCCGGAACGCGAAATATACCTTCCTCGGCGAGGACCCGCAGTCCTACATCTACGAAGCTCACGCCCAGCGCTACTCGGGTGCGCAGACCCTCATCGTCAGGACCGCCGGCAACCCCACCCCGCTGCTCGTCCCGGTGGAGCGCGAGCTGAAGGCGCTGGACCGCGAGGTTCCCCTGACGGCCCTCGCGACCGTAGGCCAGACGATCGACGACGGCCTGTGGGCTCCCCGCGCGGGTGCCTCGCTGCTCGGCCTCTTCGGGCTCCTGGCCCTCGTTCTCGCCGCGGTCGGGATCTACAGCGTGATGTCGTACTCGGTCAGCCAGCGCCAGCGGGAGATCGGCATCCGCATGGCCCTGGGCGCGCGCCGCGGGGACGTGCTCCGGATGATGATCGGCCGGGGCATGCGCGTCGTGGCCGTGGGGCTGGCGGTGGGCCTGGTGATCTCGTTCTCCCTCGCGCGCCTGGCCGCCAGCCTGCTGGTGGGCGTCAGCCCCTGGGACGCCACCGCGTTCGCGGGGGCGGCCGCGGTGCTGGCCGCGGTGGCGGTGGCCGCGAACTTCTTCCCCACCCGGCGCGCGGCGGGCATCGACCCGACGGTCGCGTTGCGGGCGTCGTGATTGAGCTGGGGGTGCTAGCGGCGCACCCCCAGACCCCCCTCGCTACGCGCGAGTGAATCGCGCTCCGCTCGCGGTTCTTGTTCAAGGCTTCGTGCGGCGTGCCCCTGGCTTGACACGGACATTGCGTCGCGCTATATATCGTCGTACAACATATAGCTGAGCGCCATGTCCAGCACCGATCTCAAAAAGGGCAGTGCCGAGCTCCTCATCCTGTCGCTTCTCGAGCGCGGGCCCCGGCACGGGTACGAGCTGTGCAAGCGGATCGAGTCGCGCTCGCGGGGAGCCGTGCGCTTCAACGTTGCGTCGCTCTACCCGCTGCTCTACCGCCTCGAGAAGCGCGGATGGCTCCAGGGCCGCTGGGTGGAGAAGGCGGGCCAGCGGCGCCGGCGCTATTACCGCCTCACCACCGAGGGACGGACCGTGCTCAAGGCTCGGCGCCGGAGCTGGTCGGAGTTCGTCGCGGCCGTGCGCCGCATCGTGGGGCCCGACTATGCCTGAGTGGCGGGACGAGATCCGGCGCCGTCTGGCCGGCCTGCATCTCGACCCTGCCCGCGCCGACGAGATCGTGGAGGAGCTGGCCCAGCACCTCGAGCAGAGCTTCGACGAGCTGGTGGCGGCCGCGGCCACCGAGGGCGAGGCCCGCCGCACCGTCCTCGAGGAGCTGGCCGCAGGCGACGCGCTGCGGGATGCCCTGGCCCGGATCGAGCGCGCCTCCGGTTCCGCGCCCACGGTGCTCGGTGGCCCCGCGGAGGGCCGCCGTCTGAGCGGGATCGGCAGCGACGTCCGCGTCGGGCTCCGCGCGCTCCGCAAGAACGCCGGCCTCACCGTCGCCGCTCTGCTCACGCTGGCCCTCGGCATCGGCGCCAACGCCGCTCTCTTCAGCGTCGTCAACGAGGTGCTCCTGCGCCCGCTACCGTTCGCCGAACCGGCCCGGCTCGTGAGCTTCTGGGGCTCCGCTCCCGACAAGGGCCTCCCGGTGGTGAACTACCCCGAAGCGTTCTACGTGTACTTCCGGACCCGTAGCCGGACGCTCGAATCAATCGCCGCCTACGATGGCGTCGGGTTCACCCTCACCGGCGCGGGCGACCCGGAGCGCGTGAACGGGGCCAACGTCACCGCCAACTTCTTCCGGCTTCTCGGGCGGGCGCCCGTCCGCGGGCGGGACTTCCGGCCGGAGGAGGAGGCCCGCGACCGGAACCTGGTCGCGATCCTGAGCCACGGACTGTGGCAGCGCCGCTTCGGCGGCGATCCCGGCGTCGTGGGAAGGGCGATCACGCTCGACAACATCCCCACGACCGTCGTGGGGATCATGCCCCCGGGGTTCGACTTCCCGAACCGCGCCGAGCTCTGGATCCCAATCCCCACCGATCCCCAGGCGCTCAATTGCTGGTGCTACTCCACCCTGGGGAGGCTGGCGCCCGGCCGGACAGCGGCGGACGCCGCGCGCGAGATCGCGGCGCTGAGCGACGACTTCTGGCAGGAGCGGGAGCCTGGCCGGGCCCGGCGCAGCGATTCGATCGCGGTGGCGGTTCCGCTGGCGCAACAGCTCGTCGGAGGGGTGCGGACGCCGCTGCTCGTGCTGCTGGGCGCGGTGGCGATGGTGCTGATGATCGCGTGCGCCAACATCGCCAACCTGCTCTTGGCCCGAGCCAATGCTCGTGGCCGGGAAATCGCGGTGCGCTGCTGTCTCGGCGCCAGCCCGTGGAGGATCGCGCGGCAACTGCTGGTCGAGAGCCTGCTGCTCGCTCTGGGGGGGGCGGGGATCGGATTGGCCCTGGCGTTCTGGGGGGTCGACGCCCTCGGCCATCTGGTGGTGGAGCGCATGCCCCACCTCCACCAGATCCGGCTCGATCCGACGGTTCTGCTGTTCACCCTGGGCCTCACCCTCCTCGTCGGCGTGCTCTTTGGCGGCGCCCCCGCGTTGCAGGGCGCGCGGGTGGACCTGCAAAGGGCGATGAAGGACGGCGCTCGTGGGACGCAGGCCGCGACCGGCCGCCGGCTCAACGACGCGTTCGTCGTCTCGCAGTTCGCCCTGTCCTTGATGCTCCTCATCGGCGCCGGCCTCCTCCTCCGTAGCTTCCGGAACCTGAGCGAAGTCGATCCGGGCTTCCGCCCGCAGAAGGTGCTCATCGGCCGGCTATCCCTTCCGTGGCCGGCCTACCGGGAGCCCTCCCGGATCATGGCGTTCTACACGGAGCTCACCCGGCGCATCGGAGGACTGCCGGGCGTGCGGGCGGTGGGGCTGACCTCTACGGCCCCCTTCAGCAAGGGGAACAACCAGCAGGAGTTCGTCGTCAAGGACCACGAGCCGGCGCCCGAGCAGCCCATCCCCGTCGCCAGCGCACGGAGCGTGACGCCGGGCTACTTCGACACCGTGGGCACTCGCCTCCTGAGGGGCCGGGACTTCGAGGAGCGCGACGACCCGTCCGCCCTGCCGGTGGCGATCGTCGAGGAATCGCTCGCCCGGCGATACTGGCCGGACGGAAACGCCGTCGGCCGGCAGATGCGGCTCGGAAACCTCTCCAGCACCAATCCCTGGCTCACGATCGTGGGTGTCGTGGCGAGCGTGAAGCACGGCAGTCTCAGCAAGGAGCCCGACCACTACATGTATGGCCCCCTCGCGCAGAGACCGCAGGGCGAGATGGACCTGGCGGTCCGGACCACCGGCGACCCGGTCATGCTGGCGTCCGCGATCCGCGGTGAAGTATGGGCGCAGGATTCGGCGCTTCCGGTCTATGAGGTACACACCCTCGAGGAGGCGGTCTCCCGCTCGCTCGGGACCCAGCGCCTGACCAACAACCTGCTCCTGGGCTTCGCAATGTCGGCGCTGTTGCTGGCCGCGGTGGGCATCTACGGCGTGATGGCGCTCAACGTCAGCCAGCGCGCGAACGAGTTCGGGATCCGGCTCGCGCTCGGGGCGGCGCCCGGCGACGTCCTGACCCTCGTGCTGCGGCAGGGCATGCGCCTCGTCCTGCTCGGCGTGGCGATTGGCCTGGGCGGGGCCGCCGCCCTCAGCCGTCTGCTCGGGGCGATGCTCTTCGGCGTCGATCCGATCGATCCGCTCACTTTCGGGGGACTGGCGCTGGTGCTGACCGCAGTCGCCCTTGCCGCCTGCTCGATTCCGGCCCGCCGGGCCACGGCCACGGATCCGCTGGTGGCGCTGAGATGTAATTGAGCGGACTCAGTCCCTCGGCGGCGCGGCCATCCTTTTCAGGAACTGCAGCGCGGGGCCGCCGTCGCCGGCCAGGTCCTTCGATTCCGCCTCCAAGCTGATCCGCCCGCGATAGCCGACCTTCCGCAGGTTGTCGAAGAAGCGGCGGTAGCGCGGCTCGCCGGTGTCGTCTTTCGGGAACCGTCGCTGAGCGGGGTCCGAGATCTGCACGTGCGCGATCAGCGGTCCGGCCTGGAGGACCACGTCGGGGTCCTCGTTCTCGAAAGCCATGTGGTAGAAGTCGACGCTCAGGCGCACGCGGGGGTCGTTCACATCCCGCGCAAGCCGCAGCGCTTCCGCCACCGAGTTGACGATGTTCGTCTCGGGCTTGCGCAGCGCCTCGATGCCGATGACCATGCCGTACCCGCGCGTCTTGACCACCTGGCCGGCGAGGCGCAGGAAGTCCACGAGCTGCCTCCACGCTTTCTCTGGCGGGAAGCCGTCGGGTACGGTGCGGGCGCCCGGGCTCCCGAACACGATCACCTTCGCCCCGAAGCTCTCGGCCAGGGCCAGCGACTTCTCGAGATAAGCGCGGACCTGCTTCCGGTCGACGCTGGGGCCCGTGAGCTTGATGTCGCCCCCGGGGAGGAACCAGTTCATGGTCTCCATGCGGATGCCGGAGGACCGCACGTCCTGCCGCGCGGCGGCGAGCGCTTCCGGCGAGAGCGCTACCGCCTTCGAGAGGGCCGGCTCGATGTAGTCGTAGCCGCAGCCCGCTACCGTCTTGACGTCGCGCAGCGGGTCGACGGCGCCGAAGGCGGCCACGCCGAACCGCGCGGAGAGGCGGTCGGCGGCGACGGCGGGCGGCGCCAGGGAAGCCACCGCGGCCGCGCCCAGCAAGGCGCAAACGATTCGAAGTGACATCGGCTGGCCTCCGGAATGAACGCCCATGATCGCACGTTACACTTGAAGGAGATGGCGCTCGGCAAGTACTTGCGTGGCGAGGACGACCGGCAGCTGCTGCAGAAGCGGATGGCGAAGGAAGGCCGCCTCCCGCCCGGCCAGGCGGCCACCATCAAGTGGCCGGTCCTGCACACCGGAGACGTGCCCCGCTTCGATCCGAAGACGTGGGACTTCCGCGCCGGCGGCCTGGTCGAGTCGTCTCTCGAGCTGTCCTGGGAGGCGTTCCTGGCCCTGCCCCGGATCGAGGTCGTCTCCGACTTCCACTGCGTGACGAAGTGGAGCACCTTCGACAACCGCTGGGAGGGCGTCCCGTTCCGCGCGATCCTGCGGCGCGTCCGGCCCCGTCCGCAGGCGACGCACGTGATGGTGCTCGGACACCTCGGTCCCGCCCGCTACGGATACACGACCAACGTTCCCCTCGCCGACCTGGACCGTGACGACGTGCTCTTCGCGTTGCGCCACAATGGCACGGCCCTGGAGCCGGAGCACGGCGGGCCGCTGCGGCTCGTGGTCCCGCACCTCTACGCCTGGAAGAGCGCGAAGTGGGTGCGGGGCCTGATCTTCATGGAGGAGGACAAGGCGGGGTACTGGGAGCGAGCGGGCTATCACATGTACGGCGATCCGTTTCGCGAGCAGCGTTTCTCGGGCGAATAGGCGGCGCGGGGACCCGGGCGCCGCTACCGCGGCGCGCACGTCGCGCGCAGGAACTCCCCCATCGCGGCTCGAAACGCGTCCGTCCATTCGTGGCCACCGGGAAAAGTCACGCTGCGGACGCTCACGCGAAGGCGCGCGAGACGTTCCAGGTCCTGCTCCAGCTTCTCCCGTCGGCCTCGC
The DNA here is from genome assembly GCA_003222275.1 of Acidobacteriota bacterium. GTDB lineage: Bacteria > Acidobacteriota > Vicinamibacteria > Fen-336 > Fen-336 > AA32. The sequence goes on from QHVJ01000222.1 coordinate 16,606, forward strand.
CGCGGCCGACGAGCACGGGGGGAAGGCGAGCGGAGGCGTCCTCGGCGATCTCGGGCGGAATGTCGCCGCCGAGCGCAACCACGCCGTCGCACGCCTGGCCGCTGCGGGCCGCGGCCCGATACGCCATCGAAGCCCCCTGGGAGAAGCCGGCGTACACCAGGCCTCCTCCCGTGGGCACGTCGCGCTTCACCTCCGCCACCACCGCCGAGACGTAGCGGATGTTGTCCGCGATCGCGTGCTCGCGCCCCACCTTCGTCATCCACGAGCCGACGACGCCGCCGCCCTTCGTGTAGAAGAGATGCAGGGACTGGACGGCCACGAGCACGAAGCGCGAAGCGCCGGGAACGCGGCGGAGCTCCTCGAGATGGATCTCGGCGTTTTCCTGGTAGCCGTGGAAGCCGACGAGCAGCGGATGGGGCCCGGCTCCCGCTGGAACGTCCACCAGGTAGCGCCC
>QHVJ01000383.1 GCA_003222275.1 Acidobacteriota bacterium
GGCCTGGCGAAAACGATCGTGCTGGCCAGCACCGACGACGACGGCGTCGCGGTCCAGGCCCTGAAGGCCGGCGCCGCAGGCTTCTGTCCGCGCGACACGTCCACGGACCTCCTGCGACGAGCCGTCCAGCTCGTCGAGGCGGGCGAGATCTGGGTCGGCCGGCGCGTCATGGTGCGCCTGATCGAGGAGCTCGCACTGCGCACCGCCGCCGCGCCCGCCGTCAGCGGCGGCGAGCAGCTGACGCCGCGCGAGCGCGAGCTCGTCGGCTTCGTGGCCGCCGGAGCCAGCAACAAGGATATCGCGCGACGCCTGGCCATCTCCGTCAAGACCGTCAAGACCCACCTGACCAGCATCTTCAGGAAGCTCGGGCTCTCCACGCGGCTCGAGCTGGCGGTCGCCGTCGGCCGCGCCGCCGCGCCTCGGGCCAAGGTCGGATAGACCCAGGTCCGATTGTTCACGGCCCTCGCGTCGTGGCATGAAGCTATGCCGTGACACGAGCCGACACGCCCAAAACCAGCGACGCCAATCTGTCAATCGTCGTTCTTGCGGACGCTGCGTTGCGTCTGCGATGCCAGACGATCCTCGCCGAGCAGCGCATCGCCAGCCGGGGCGCCTCACTCACCGGGGCTCATCGGGCGCTTCGCCGCCATCGACCGAGCGTGCTGCTGCTCGATGCCGTGCGCTCCCCGCGTCGAGCCCTGGGGATACTGCCGGCGCTCAAGCGCCTCAGCCCCGGGACGGGCGTGGTCTTGCTCGGCCGCCGGCGCCCATCGACCGCGCTGCTCCTGGAGGCCGTGCGCCGGGGCGCATGGGGTCACCTGGCCGAGCGTGATCTGTCGCGCGATCTCCCCAAGGCCGTGCGCATGGTGGCCGCCAGACAATCCTGGCTGCCGCGCCGACTGAGCGCCGCGATCGTCGCCGAGCTCACGAAGCGCGGGCACGCCGAGGAAAGGAACTGACGATGGTGTCCAGTCGACGCGTCTTCGTCGTGCTGCTCTGCGTGGCCGCCGGCGTGCTCTACGAGAGCCTCGTCTGGTTCGGCTGGGGCGCGATGATGCCGCGCTTTCCCACGCCATACGCCGTGCCGATCTTCGACGTGCCGTTCGCGCTGGTGGCCGTCGGGATCGCCTACCTGTGTCTCGAGCGTCACCGGCTGCGCCAGGACGCGCGGTCCGCGGGCATGGGCACGACCCTGTGGCTGACCGCCCTGCTGGCGCTCGCGCACGTGTTCGCCCAGCCCGACTATCCGGCGAATCCCGGCGTCAATCCGGGCATCGCGCCGTACTTCTGTTTTCTGAGCTACTTCGCCGGCCTGATCGGCATCGGCCTGGCCGCGCACTGTGGCGAGCGCAGCTTCCCGCTGACAGGCCGCGGCCGGCTCGCCATCGGCGCCGGGATCGTCGTTCTGAGCGGCGTGCTGATGGTCGCCGTGTTGCAGGTGCGTCCGGTCCTGCCACCCGTGGCGGGCGGGCGCTTCACGCCGTTCGGGCTCGGCGCCGGGTACTTCGTGCTCTTCACCGCGGGCCTCTGGGCGCTGTCGGGCGGTCTGCGCCGCTACGCCGCGCGTGATCCCTTCGGCGGCTACTTTCTCCTCGCCGCCTTCATCTGGAACCTCGGCCTGCTGGGCTTCCTGCTCCACCCGTTCCGCTACAGCATTCCGTGGTATCTCCTCGGGTTCGCACGGCCGATCGGCGTCGGCGTCATCTTCGTGGGCCTGCTGCGCGAGCAGGTCTGGCTCTACCGGGAAGCGCGGGCACGGCAGCGTGACCTCGACGTCCTGCACCGCGCGGGGCAGGCGTTGGTCCGCAGCCTCGACCTCCGACAGATCGCCGACACGATCGCGACCAAGGCGCTGGAGGTCTCCGGGGCCGACGGCGCGATCCTCTTTCGCTACGACGCGCGCGACCGCGTGCTCATCGCGATGAGCCGCGCCGGCGCCATCAGCGACACGCTCGTGTCGGGCCTGGCGCTGCCGCTGGGTCAGGGCGCCTCGGGCGTCTCCGTCGCCGAGCGGCGTGCGGTCTTCAGCTCGCTGCTCGAAGACGATGCGGCCGTGCCCTTCCCTCGCGACGTGGTCACCCGGATGCGGGGCGAAGGGCTGCGGTCGGTCCTGGCCATCCCGCTCGCCGGCCAGACCGGCGAGGTGTACGGGGCGCTGTCGGTCTTCTATCTTCGTCCGCACGACTTCACCCCCGGCGACGTCGAGCTGCTCTCGGCCTTCGGCACGCAGGCGTCGGTCGCCATCGAGAACGGACGCTCGTTCGACGCGCTGGGGCGGCGAGCGCGCCACGACGAGCAGCTCCACGACTTCGCGCAGCATCTCCTTCAGATCACGGACGAGGACGAAATTCGAGACCGGACGATGCGCGTGACGCGCGATGCACTCGGCGCCGACCTCGTCGGCCTGTTCCTCTTCGACGTTGCCGGCGGCTGCCTGCGGCTCGAAGCGGGCCTGGGCTGGCAGCCGGGCACGATCGGCGCCCTGACGATCCTGGCCTCTACCGATTCCTTCGCGGGCTACACGTTTCTGAAGAAGACGCTCGTGCAGGTCGACGACCTGAGGGCGGAGCGCCGCTTCGCCATCCCCGCGCACCTCACCTCCCACGGCATCCAGGCCGGCGTGGCGGTACCGCTGGGCGTTCGCGATCAGCCCATCGGCGTGCTGGCCGTCTATTACCGCGCTCCGCGCCGCCTGAGCGACGAGGAGGGCCGGGTTCTCGCCAGCATCGCGCACCAGACGGCGATGGCGATCGAGAAGGCTCGCCTCTATGCGGAGCTGCAGGCGCGATTGCGCGAGCTGCAGCAGACGCAGGACCAGCTCATCCAGGCCGACAAGCTGAAAGCGCTCGGCACGCTGCTGTCCGGCGTCGCCCACGAGCTCAACAACCCGCTGTCGACGATCCTGATGTCGGCCCAGCTGCTCCGCACCAACGACGCGCTCTCCGACGCGGCGCGGGAGCGCGCCGGCGCGATCGAGGGCGAGTGCGGCCGGGCCTCGCGGATCATCCGGGAGCTGCTGGCATTCGCGCGGCAACGTCCGCCGGAGCGGCGCCCCGTCGACGTCAACGAGGTCATCCGGGGCGCGCTGCAGCTCCAGGATCCCGACCTCGCGCTCAAGCGCGTGCGGGTCGTCACCGAGCTCGAGCCGACGCTGCGGAAGATCTCGGCGGACCCGTACCAGCTCCAGCAGGTGCTCCTGAACCTCTTCACGAACGCGGCCCACGCGCTGAGCGCGACCGCACGCGACGGCGTGCTGACGGTGCGCACGGCGGCGAGCGAGGAGGGCGTGAGCATCGTGGTGGAGGACAACGGCCCCGGCATCCCACCCGAGCACCTCCGCCAGGTGTTCGACCCGTTCTTCACGACGAAGCCGGTCGGCGAAGGCACGGGGCTGGGGCTCAGCCTCTGTATCGGCATCATCGAAGCTCACCACGGGCGCATGACGGTCGAGAACGTCCTGACCTCGGGCGCCCGCTTCACCATCTGGTTGCCGACCGGACAGTCGGTCGAGGCGATCGAGGACGCGCCGAGCGACAGCGGCCTGGCGCGCGCCGCCGACATCCTGGTGATCGAGGACCAATCCGCCCTTCGCAAAGTGATGGTCGAGGTCCTCACGCTGCAGGGACATCGCACGGTCGCGGCCGCGACGGGTCAGGCCGCCACGGATCTGCTCGCGCGCGACGACTACGACGTCGTGATCCTCGACCTCAGGCTCCCGGACATCGACGGCAAGGGGGTCTGGCAGTGGATCACCCGTCATCGTCCGGCGATGGCCGAACGCGTCGTGTTCATGACCGGCGACACGCTGAGCCCGGGCTCGCACCGCTTCCTGCAGGAGGCCGGCCGGCCGGTCCTGCCGAAGCCCGTCGCGATGGCTGAGCTCAACCGGATGGTCGCCACGGTGCTGGAGTCGCACGCCGGCGAGATCGCCGGGCTCACGCGGTAAGACGCACGGCACGACAGCCGCTCAAGGAGACGACATGAGGCTCAACAGACGCTCGGCGACACTCGCTTCGGCCATCGTCACGATGGCGCTGCTCTCGACGGTCGGCGTGGCCAGGCCGGCCTCGGCCGGGCTCCTCGGCGGGCTGCTCAGCACCGTGGGCGGCGTGGTGGGCGCCGTGGTCGGCATTCTCGCCCCGCCCGTCAGCGGCCCCGGCCCGTACGTGCTTCGCTTCGAGCCCACGAGCCTCGTTTACAGCACGCCGAACGGCTCGCAGCCCGTGATGCGACCGAGCAGCGTGAGCGGGACGATGACGCTCGGCGTGTCCAACGGGCAGACGGATCTGCAGTTCTCGGTCAAGAACCTTCGGCCGAACACGGTCTACACGATCTGGACGATCTTCTATCCGCTGGCGTGGCCGATGTACGTCCCACCCGGCGGCGTCAAGCCCATCCTGGACCCGAACTTTCCGACCGGGCCCGCCGGCTACTACGTCGATGGTGGCGTCGTGGCGCCGACGGCTTCGCTCGACGCGGAGTTCACCAATGGTATGGGACTCGACCCGGGCGTGACGTTCGTGACCGACAGCTGGGGCAACGGCTCGCTGCGCCTGACCCTCGACTACAACATCCTCGGCAACACCTACGATGACGGACCGCCCGTCGGCAACAAGTCGCTGGTGACCCAGTGCGTGGTCGACAGCCCCGGCCCCCAGCGTGGCCCGTGCCCGGCGTCGAGCAACGTCCAGCGGGTGACGACGACGTGGCTCCGCAAATACATCGCGCAGGTACCGGCGGCCGATCGCGCCACCCTGTGCGCCAACTACAATGCCTCCGACCCCGGCTCCATCTACTGGCAGTGCGTCGACCCGGCCACGGTGGATCCCAACTCGGGCCTCGGCCTGCCGCGCGTGTGGCGGTTCCCGTTCGACCACTTCCGGCTGGCCGCCCATCCCGATGGACTCACGCACGGGTTCATCGGCGGCAACGAGAGCGAGCACGTGATCGACATGGTGGGCCGACGCTGCAAGCTCACGAACACCTGTCCGTAATCGACCGCTGAGGTCGCCGGGCATCCCGGGAATCCGGGATGCCCGGCGGGCCTAGGACGTCGGCTTCAGCGCGCTCAGGTGCGGGAGCACCTCGCTCGCGAAGCGATCGGTCGAGGCCGACGCCTGGGCCTCGCTGACGTCACCGAAGATCGGGCGGATGACGAGATAGGTGCAGGTGCTGACGGCGATCTGGCGCTCCAGCTCCTCCCGCACGCGCGACGCGGTGCCCGCGACGGCGAGGCCGCGCTGGCGCGCCTCGTCGAAGTCGCGCGCGAAGCGGATCGGCGTCGAGCCGAAGTCGCGCCAGAGCTTGGTGAGGTTGGCGTACCAGGTGGCGTAATTCGGCCGCGCGATCGCCTCGGCCTCGGCGTCGGTGGCCGCGACGACCACGTGGCGCGTCATCCCGAGCTTGGGCATCGGCGCGCTCCCCTGCTTGCGGTGCCAGACGTCGCGGTAGCGCGCGAACAGCTCCGTCGCACCCTCGGCCGGATGATTGCTGAGCACGTGCACGCCGTTCGTCGCCGCCCACTCGGCGCCGCGGTCGTGCCCGAGCCCGTACCAGAGCGGCGGGTGCGGCTTCTGGAACGGTCGCAGCACCATCGGCACCTTGCGGTACGTGTAGCGCGGCCCGCGGTGCTCGAGCACCTCGTTCGTCAGCCCGGCCAGAATCACCTCGAGCGCCTCGCGGTAGATCTCCTCGGTCTCGAACGGATGCAGGTCGAAGTACGCCATCTCGTACGGCACGATGCCGCGCCCGACGCCGAGGTCGAAGCGCCCGCGCGACATCTGATCGAGCATGCAGATCTCCTCGATCAGCCGCAGCGGATCGTAGAGCGGCAGGCAGTAGACGCACGGCCCCAGGCGGATGCGCCGCGTGCGCTGCGTGGCGGCGGCGAGGAAGATGCCCGGCGCCGGCGCCATCCCGAGCGGGGTCGCGTGGTGCTCGGCGAGATGGTACGCGGCGAAGCCTGCCGCGTCGTACTTCTCGAGCAGGCGCAGGCGGCTCGCGTAGTGCTCGTCGAGCGGCACGTTGCGGCGGTCGAGGTGGTCGAAGACTCCGATGTCCATGGGTCGAGCGGTCAGTGTCGATACACTACCACCGCCGCGCCTCCTCGGGCGGCGGCGCCGGCGCCGGCGTGAGGCCGGCGAGATCGTGCTCCCACGCCACCGTCGCCGCGTCGGCGCCGTCGCGGATCTGCAGTCGCCCGTCCTCCGTCGCGATCAGCAAACGTCCCTCGGCGTCCCAGTCCGCCCACTGGACGCCCTCGAGCCAGCGCTCGCGGCCGTTCTCGACGATCGCGTACAGGCTCTCGCCGGGCACGCCCGAGCGGAACGCGGCGAACCAGCCGTGCACGGCGAGCGCGACCGCGCCGTCGGTCTTCGGCCGAGCCTTCTGCATCGTGACCGGCCGGCTCTCGTCCCACGTGTCGCCGGGCTTGCGCGGCTCCGTGTCCACCGTCTCCGTCCAGCCGCGCCGACGCTCGACGGCGAACGACGCCGCGCGCGTCGTCACGAGGCCGAATTTCTCGAGGCACGGCCCGACGTCTCCCTCGCTCGGCGGGCCGAGCTTCGAGACGCCGCGCTCGTCGATGAAGTGCGCGCCGCGGGTCCACGTCCCGCACGTGCCCCACGCGGCGAGCGCGGTCAGCCAGGGCAGCCGCGAGACGGCGACGTAGGTCGTGCCCGCGCGCCACGCCGCCTTGCCGCGCAGCGTGAAGTAGCAGAGCCAGCGCCCGTCGGGCGAGAGGTCGCAGCGCTGTGGATAGAGGTTCGACCGGATCCAGGCGCCCGGCTCGTAGACCCCGCGCGCGACGTCCCAGCGGCCGACGTGCGACCAGTCACTCGGCCCGCGCCGGAGCACGGCCACCACGGGCACGCGCGCCGCCGGGACGCCGAAGAGACGCGGCGACACCTGGATCCGGGAGGGGAGCGCCTAGGCGCTCACCGTCTTCTTGATGCTCCCGATGTGCTCGTCGATGTGGCCGCAGAGGATGCCGGTCACGGCCTGCTCGGCGGTCATGGACGGCATGCCCTTGAGGGCGGAGGCGGAGCGCGCGAGCGCCGCGTCGTCCAGGCCACGCACCATGGCGGCGGCCGCCGCCGCGTTCTTCTTGTGCAGCGCGAGCGTCTCGGCCTTGCCGACGGTGGCGAAGTCCTGCGCGTGCTTGGCGTTCATCTGGTCGATGTCGCTCATCGCCATCGACGGCTTGTGCTGGCCGGAGGCCACGGACTTGACCAGGTTGCCGATCCCCTCGTGCGCGATCGCGATGTGGTGGGCGACGACGCAGACGGGCCACTTCTCCGCCGACGTCACCTTCTTCCACTCGGCGTCGCTCAGCTTCTCCATCACCTTCGCGGCCTCCTGGACCTTCGCCTCGAACTGCTTTGCAAGCGCCTCGGCCTTTGCGCCCATGGTGGTTCCTCCTCTAGCGGCGCAGTATACTCCCCTCACCACGACCCAGGGGGGCGGCCATGAGCGTGCACATCGACATCAACTGCGACATGGGCGAGAGCTACGGGCGCTGGACGCTGGGCGCCGACGAAGAGATCATGCCGAACATCACGTCGGCCAACATCGCCTGCGGATTCCACGGCGGCGACCCGCACATCATGCGCAAGACGGTGGAGCTGGCGGTGCAGCACGGCGTGGCGGTGGGCGCGCATCCCGGGCTGCCGGATCTCATGGGCTTCGGGCGGCGGCGCATGGAGGTCTCGCCCCAGGAGATCAAGGACATCCACCGTTACCAGGTGGGAGCGCTCGGCGCCTTCGTGAAGGCCGCGGGCACGACGCTGCAGCACGTGAAGGCGCACGGCATCCAGTACCACATGTTCGAGGAGAACCTGCCCCTCGGGCGCGCCTCCGCCGAGCAGGTCGTCGAGCTCGACCCGAACCTCATCCTGATGACGATGGCCATGACCAGGTACGACGCGGAAGCGCGCAAGGTGAAGGGCTGCCGCGTGGCCGCCGAGGGCTTCGCCGACCGCGTCTACGCGGACGACGGCCAGCTCGTCTCGCGCAAGCTCGGCAAGGACGCGCTCGTCTCCGATCCCGCCAAGGCCGCCGAGCAGGCCGTGCGCATGGTGATGGAGGGCAAGGTCCGCACGATCACCGGCAAGGTCATCGACGCGAAGATCGACACCATCTGCATCCACGGCGACAGCCCGGGCGCCGAGAAGATCGTCCCCGCCGTGCGCGACGCGCTCGTCAAGGCCGGCGCCGTCGTCAAGCCGCTGCGAGACTGGTTCGGGAAGTAATTACAGAGGAGCGCCACGGCTGCGCCGGGGTGCTCCGAACATTTGGGGGGTGTGGGGGGCCATGTCGGGGCCCCCCACGTTCAACCGGTATAGCCTGCGCGGTGGAAGTAGTTCGCGTTGTAGAACTGCAGCACGAGGTCGCGATACACCGCCGGCTCGTAGCGCGGCGGGTTGTCGGGACCCGTGCACGTCGGCAGGACCTCGATGCGCGCGTCGATGTTGGGGCTGTAGAAGAACGCGATCGAGTAGCGGTCGCGGCCGGAGTCGTTCAGCACGCCGTGCGGCGTCGACAGGAACCTGTCGTTCGACCAGCGCTTCATCACGTTGCCGAGGTTCACGAGGAACGTGTCCGCGATCACGGGCGGCGCCAGCCACTCGCCGCTGGGCAGCCGCACCGCCAGCCCCGGCACCTCCTCGCGCGCCAGCATCGTGAAGAACGAGTTGTCGGTGTGCGGTCCCTGCCCGAACTGCTCGTCGTCGTCGACCTCCTGGGGCGGGTAGTGCAGGAAGCGCAGGTTGATATGGGCGTCGTTGACGAAGAACGGCGCGAAGAAGTCCGTCGGCAGCTCGAGCGAGCGCGCCAGCACGGGCAGGATCCGCTCGCCGAGCGCCTCCATCGTCTTGAAGTACGCCACCATCATCGCGCGCATGCCG
>QHVJ01000384.1 GCA_003222275.1 Acidobacteriota bacterium
TATTACTGCTTCTTCGCGCCCTTCGGGGCTTCCTCCTTTGCGGCTCTGCTGACCGCCACCGGCTTGGGCCGCCAGAAGTCGGGCGCAGCGGCGACGATCGGCTCCGCGGGGTTGCTCCAGTCTGGCCGCAAGCGGCTGAGCGTCGACTCGGTGCTCAGCACGGCTTCGGAGGCAGCCGCCTGGAACTTCCGATACCCATCGTCACCCAGCAACTGTGACAGGGGCGTGGCGCTGTCGATGTCGCCGAGCGATTTCCGGAACGTGGTGACGTAATAGACGGTGCCGGTCTGGCCGAAGGCCGCTTGCGACACCAGAACCGTGACCTTCGCGGCGGCCTTCTCGTTGGCGGCCTTGACGGCACGGAACTGCTCCTCGATCTTCAGTCCCTGCCCGGGTCGCGCGTGCACGGTCGTGGTCTGAACCCAGCGCGCCTCGCCGATCATCGTGGCCATCGCCCCGGCGTCGGCCGGCACATTGGAGCTGAGCTCCCAGCGCCGCCGCCGGATCTCGCTCTGCGAGCTCACCAGGGAGCTGTCGACGTCGCGGAAGATCTGCTCGGTCGCCGCCTTGCCGTACGCCTTGTTCATCGCGGCCATGAAGGCCTGGCTGGCCTCTTCGATGGCGGCGAAGGTCGGGCGCGTGCTGATGAAGCGTACCGTATAACCTTGGCCGTACTCCTGCGCGAGCGCGACCCAGTCGCTACCCTTGTTCTGCCGATTGGCGGCGACGATCTTCTTGCCCGCGGCGTCGAACTGGGCCATCTTGTCCGGCTTGACCTGGACGGTGAACACGTCCAGAAGGTCGTTCTGCAACTGTGCGGCGGCCGGCGCCGCGAAGAGGGCGCAAACGGCCGGCACCCAGAGAGCCCTGCGCAACATGGGGGCCTCCTTTTCTTGTTTGGGATCGAACGACGAGCCTACGCCCCCGCCTTCGCCGGTGTCAAGGTCGGCGCCGCCAACAGATCGGCGCCGCCCGGCGAGGCCCACCGTTCAGCGCGAAGGGGGACCCGGCACTATCCCGTGCTCGTGCTTCAGGCGTTCGAGAGCGGCGATCCGCACGGGCCGGCGGACGTCGTGGTCGGTGGGGCGGTAGCCGGGGCCATACTCGACGAGCTTGGCCCGCTCCATCAGCCGGTCGCGGTCGATGATCATCTCCGCGCGGCTCGTCCCGACCAGGTCGTTCTCGCGGCTCATGAAGATCGCCTCCTCGGGGCAGGCATCGACGCAGAAGCCGCAGTAGACGCACCGCAGGAGGTCGATCTCGAAGCGCGTGGGGTACTTCTCTATCGTCGCCTCGGGCCGCTCGCCGGCCTCGATGTAGATGCACTCGGCGGGGCACGCGGTCGCGCACATGTAGCACGCCACGCACTTGGGGGTCCCGTCGAGGCGCTGGGTGAGGATGTGGATGCCGCGGTAGCGGCCGGAAGTCTTCCTCTTCTCCTCCGGGAACTGGATGGTGGCAGCGCCGTGGCCGAACATGGTCTGGAGCATGTTCTTGAAGGTGATCGCCATCCCGATCAGCACCGGGTAGATGCCGGGCTTCGTATCGCGGTTGACGGTAACGACCTTCGCCGCCATCAGGCCCTGGCTTCCTGAGTCGCAATCTGCTCCGGGCCTGCGGGCAAGCCTCGTCCGCCGGCGCCGACCGTCTTGAAGTCGAGGCCCGCGTAATCCGGGACCGCCCGGGCCAGGAGCGCGAAGACATCACGGGCCGTCGCCGCCGGAAGCGGCGTGCCGAGCCGTGTCGAGACGCCGGCCGCCATCTGCCAGCGGGGCGTTGCGCTGCCGGGGGCCGCAAAGGCCCGACGGATGCGCTGCACGCGGCGCTGATAGTTGGTGAAGGTCCCATCCACCTCCGCCCACATCGCCGCGGGCAGGACGAGGTGGGCGCGATCGAGCAGCGGCTCTTCGCGGGTGGCCATCACCGCGACGAACGGGACCCTGCCGAGGGCGTCGAGCGCCTCGGCGCTTCGGAGCAGCTCGGGACCCTGAAGGACGAGGGCACCCACCTTGCCGGCCGCGCACGCGGCGAGGATCTCCTTCACCCCCGTCCGGCCCAGCCCCTGGTCGAGGCAGCCCTGCGTGTTGGGATTGCGGTCGGCGCGCAACAGCACGCTGTCCTCCAGGACGCGCACCTTGTCCTGGGGATCGCCCACACGGAAGTCGAGCATCCCGCCCACCTTCTCGGCCAGCGTGCGGAAGGCGAAGAGGTCCTCGTTGGTCGCCTGAGGCGTCGCGAGGAAGGCCGAGGCAGTGCCCGCTTCCCGCAGCCGATCGGCGAGCGTGTCGAGCGCGGTGGGAACGCTGGCCCCCTCCCAGCCGGACGTGCCCCGCACGCGCGCCGCGGTGACCCGCGTGTCGAGAGCGATCTCCTTGTACTCCTTGCGGCCGATGTCGCACATCCAGGACTTGTTGACCTCCACGTTGCGGCGGGGCCGCAGTCGTTGCGCCTCGCCGTCCCGGTGGTCGATGAAGATGTTGCAGCCCGTGGAGCAGCCGGGGCACACCGAATCGGTGGCCTCCAGGAACCAGACCCGCATCTTGAAGCGGAAGTCGTGGGAGAGGAGCGCCCCCACCGGGCACACGTCGGCGAGGTTGCCCGCGTAGTTGTGCGTGATGGGCCGGTTCTCGAAGGTCGAGATCTGCATGTGGTCGCCCCGGTTCACGAACTCGAAGCTGTTGGTGCCGGTCACGTTGGCCTCGAACCGGAGGCAGCGCGAGCAGAGCACGCACCGCTCGGCGTCGAGCATGATCGGACCGAGGTCGACGACCTTGCGCTTCCTGACCTTCTCCTCGGGCTGGATCTTGGAGTCGTGGAGCCCGTGCTCCATGTACTGGTCCTGCAGGTAGCACTCTCCGGCCTGGTCGCACACGGGGCAATCGATCGGGTGGTTGACGAGCAGGAACTCGAGGGTGGTGCGGTGGGCCTGCACGGCCTTCTCACTCGTCGTGCGCACGACCATGCCGTCGCTGACCACCGTGTTGCAGGCGATCTGCAGCTTCGGCATCTTTTCGATCTCGACCAGGCACATGCGGCAGTTGCCGTCGACGGGCAGGTCGGGGTGCCAGCAGAAGTGCGGGATCTCGATCCCGGCCATGAGGCCGGCCTGGATGACCGTAGTACCAGCCGGTACGTCTATCTCACGACCGTCAATAACACACTTAGGCATCGCTTACCGGTCCAGCTCGCCGGCGATGACGTTCAGGCCGCCGATGATGGCCACCGCGTCGGCCAGCAACCCGCCCTTGATCATCTCCGGATACGCCTGATAGATGTTGAAGCAGGGCGGGCGCACCTTCAGGCGGCGCGGGAATTTCCGTCCATCGCTGACGATGTAATAGCCGAGCTCGCCGTTGGCCGCCTCCGTGTAGCCGTAGACCTCGCCCGGAGGCGCCAGGATGCCTTCGTAGACCAGCTTGAAGTGGTTCATGAGGGCTTCGATGTTGGAATAGACCTGCTCCTTCGGCGGCAGGGCCACCTTCTTGTCGTCCACGATGATCGGCCCTCCGGGCAGCTTCGCCACCGCCTGCTCGATGATGCGCAGGCTCTGCCGGATCTCCTCCAGCCGGACGAGGTAGCGGTCGTAGCAGTCGCCGACCGTGCCCACCGGCACGTCGAAGTCGTACTGCTCGTAGCCGGAGTACGGGTGGTCCTTGCGGATGTCGTAGGCGACACCGGAGCCGCGCAGGCACGGCCCGACCCAGCCCCAGTCGAGGGCCTCTTCCGCCGGCATCGTGCCCACGTCCTTGAACCGGCGGGCGAAGATCGTGTTGCGGGTGACGAGCCGGTCGGTCTCGTCGGTGTATTTCCGCACGCTGTCGATCAGCCGGCGGCAGCGGTCGGCGAAGTCCTCGGGCACGTCCTGGGCCAGGCCGCCGATGCGGACGTAGGAAACGGTCAGCCGCGCGCCGCAACAGGCCTCGAGCAGGTCGTAGATCTCCTCGCGCACGCGGAACAGGTAGAAGAAGGGCGTGATCGCGCCGAGGTCCACGATGTTGGTGCCGATGCAAACGAAATGGTCCATGATCCGCGAGAACTCCGAGAGGATCACGCGGACCGCTTCCGCGCGCGGCGGCGCATGGATCCCCATCAGCTTCTCCACCGCCAGCGCCCAGCCGTGGCCGTTCATGAACGAGGAGCAGTAGTTCAGGCGGTCGGTGTAGGGGATGATCTGCCAGTAGGTCCGGACCTCCGCCATCTTCTCGAAGTTCCGATGCATGTAGCCGATCTCGGCCGCGGCGTCGACGATGGTCTCCCCGTCCATGAGGGCCTGGACGCGGAAGGTCCCGTGCATGGCGGGGTGCGAGGGGCCGATGTTCACCACGAGGTGCTCGGAGCCTTCCGGCACCTTCAGCAGCCAGGTCTGCGGGTCGGGCAGCACGTGGCGCTGGGCGGTCGGATAGTCCTTGCGCATCGGATGGCCCACGAAGTGGTGGTGAGTCAGGATGCGCGTGAGGTTCGGGTGGCGCTCGAAGACGATGCCGTAGAGGTCCCAGGCCTCCCGCTCGAACCAGTTGGCGCCCCGGTACACGCCGGTGAGCGTCGGCAGCCTCGGGTTCGCCTCGGAGACGCCGACCTTCAGGCGGGCGTGGTGCTTGCCGGAGACCGAGTACACGTGCAGGACCACCTCGAAGCGCTTCGGCCGGTCCTCGTCGTCGAGATGATCGACCGCGCACAGGTCGAGGAAGAGCTTGAAGTCCAGCTCGGGACGGGTCTTGAGCAGCGTGGCGGCCCGCACCCATGCCGAAGGGACCACGGTGATCGCGAGATCGCCGCGGAACTCCTCGACCTTCAGCACCTCGCCGCCGAGCGCTTCCTTCAGTACCCGGGCGGCGGGGCTCGTGGCCTCCGTGGGGGCGGGAGGCGTCTCGGTGGCGCTAGCCATGGTCTGGGTTCGTGTCCGGGTCCGAAGGGATGACGCGCAGCGGGATCACGCCCCGCGGCGGCAG
>QHVJ01000223.1 GCA_003222275.1 Acidobacteriota bacterium
CCCCCCAAACCCCCCAACGTTCGGAGCGCCCGGGGTGAACCCGGGCGCTCCTCTATCTCGCCGGCGAAGCCGGGGCGCCCCTCGATACTCCGACAGGTGACTAAGCGGGAACGAGGAAGACCCGCGTCCGACGAACGCTGATCGTCTCTGCCGCGCCCATGCCGGGCACGGCGATCGAGACTCGAAGGCCGCGACGCGCCGTGACGAGCACCGAATCCGCGCGACCATCCCGAACGAACCACGCCCGGTCACCGGGTCGCACCGTCCGGCTCACCAGGACGCCGGCCCAGCCGCTGACCGGCCGCCAGTGGACCCGGAGCGGACGGAGCATCACGCCGAGCACGAGGAGCGCGACGGATATCAACGCGATCGTCCGGTCTGATTGCTCGGGCAGCAGCGTCATCGCGACGCCGAAGAGGACGAGCCACGCCGTGACGGCGTCGACCCAGCGCAGATATTTCGAGCGCGAGATCCATTTCTCGACCGTGGCGGGTACGGGCGCCGTCGGAGGCGTCATCTCCCGTAGACCAGCGCGTGCGCGCGAACCAGTTGACCGCGAAAATCGCGACGGCGCCGAGGTTCAGCAGCATGTGATAGGTGGCCAGCCGGCCGACGCGGCCGGTCATGCCGAGCCAGTCCACGACGCCCGGGACCGCCGCGAGCAGGGTGCCGATGACCCCCGCGCCGTTGTCCCAGAACGCGGCCGTTCGCCACGCGGGATTGCCGGTGAGCGCCTACACCATGTCGAAGGCGAGCGCCGCGACCCAGGGACCCAGCGGAACGACGACGAGCATCGGGTGAATCGGATGCTTGCCGAGCTGCGCGCCGCAGAGCGCCATCACTGGGTCCTCCGTCGGACAGTCGTCGTAGACCAAGCCGTGCTTCCGACATGCCACTGAAGGCGGCGGTTACGGCTGGAGGGTCGCGAGCACCTCTTCGCCGAGCATGTCGATGACCTTGATGGCGACGGTACTTCCGACATTGTCGGCGGGCAGCTCGTAGCGGCCAACCACGAGATCGGTCTTTCGCCCGGGGATATCGGAAACGGCTATGTTGAATACGCGGCCATCGTGGTCGGTGTCAATCAGCACGCAATCAACCATGGCGCGCCAGTCGTCGATCTTCGGCCTAAGCAGGCCGGACTGCTGCTCCAGGCGTTCGAGGATGCTCGGTGAGATGAAATCGGTGATCTCGACGACGATCATCTTCTTGTCGCGACGAGCCTTGACGCGCGCCCGGGCCGGCTCATGTTTGAAGAACTTCCCGTACTTTGCATCGGTGCGCAGCTCGATGACCTCGATGCAATTGATCGCATTCTTGCCGGTCCTCAGCCGGTTCCAGTCGGCGATCCAGGCATCGGCCCCTGGGTCCTTGCCGAGGCACACCAGCACGACGCTGCGATCCTCGGTGGGACGGGCCTCGATCTCGCGCTTCAACTCGTCGAGGTCCAGGGGCGTGAGCGGGTGATTGAACGGGACGATCTTGACGAGGCGCTTACCGAGCGTGCCGTCGAAGTATCGGTCGGTTCGCGTTCGCTCTACACCAAGATGCTCGCAGGCGAGGTTCACGGCCTCGACCTGCTGGATTGCCAAGTCGTAGTCGTTCACACGGTAGATCGCGAGTGAGAGTTGCGCCGGTTCGGGCGCCGCGTGCCCCGGGTCAACGCCAGCGAGTCCGGGTTGGTTCGGCGTTCGTGCCTGCCCGATCTGCTCGTTGATGATGGTCTGCAACCGCGTGCTCGTCGTTTGGATCGCTCCCTTGTTGATGTCGCATGCGATCCAACGACGTCCGAGCTTTTGCGCGCCGGCGGCGGTCGTTCCAGAGCCGACGAAACAGTCCAGAACAATTCCGTCCTGTGGTGAACAGAGCCGGATTATCCGATCCAAGAGCGCTTCCGGCTTCTGAGTTGGGAACTCCTCGCGCTCGTCAGCTTGGCTTTGCACTGGCCGAATGTCGTCCCAGAGACTTTGCAACGGGACCCCTGGCATCTCATCGAGATAGCGCTTTTGCGCCGGTACAGTTCCGGGGCTGGTTTGAACGATACGTCCCTGACGATGCATTTCTTCCATGCGGCTCTTGGTAAAGCGCCAGTACCGGGTGACGCCAAGGAATTCGTAGTAGGGATTGCCCTTTGATGAGCCACCGGGAGCCGTCAGGTCGCTTAGCCGATATCTTCGTTCACTGCCTTCGTCCGTGAAGCGATAGAAGCTATCGACATAGTCGGCGGAGTAGGGTGTGAAGATCTGATGCCAGACAAAATCGTCGCCCTTGGCGTAGACAAATAGTGTGTCGTGAACGCGACCCAAATGCCGTGCGCCTTGGCCGACATCGCTATGTGCTGTCTGACGTTTCCAAATAATTTCGTTGATGAAGTGTTCGGTGCCGAACACCTCATCCAAGATCATCTTGATGGAGTGGCTGCGTCCTTCGTCCAAGTGAATCCAAAGTGTTCCGTTGCTCGCGAGTAACTCTTTGAGCAACAATAACCGCTCATACATGAATTGCAGGTAGTTGTCGTTCGCCCAAATGTCGGTGTACTGGATCTGCTCGCCCAGAGTGTACGCCTCGCCGTCCAGCTTGGCCGTACCCTTCGGGCCCCGCAGCGTGACTTTTCGGACGTAGTCGGCGCCCGAGTCGAATGGCGGGTCGATGTAGATCAGATCGACCTTGCCGCGGAAGCCGTTTGCCAATAGGTGGGCGAGCACCTCCTTGTTGTCTCCGTGGAAAAGCAGGCCGCCGCGCGGATAACCGGTCGGCCAATCGCGCCAAAGGTCTCCGCCTCGCGTCGAGGCATCTCCAGAAGGATCGAAGCTTTCCACGTGTTGAGCGGGGAATGCGACGATGTGACGGATGGGTCGCTTGCCGACCCACGTCAGCATTGGCCGTCCCTTTGCGGCCGTGATCGAAACCTCGCGCCGTTGGGGCGCAGTTGGCGCCTTCACAGGCTTCGGCGCCGGGGTCCGCGGCGCCCGAGAACGCCGCGGGCTGCTGATCCTGCGTCGCGAGCGTGAGTTCCGCGTCATGTCCCGACGGTCTCCACGATGCTTCGAGCTTGGTCCACTGTCTTGCGTGCAGCTTCGAGCGCTCGCGACGCCTCGTCCCGCGTAATCGGAGGCTCATCGGTCGGGTAGCGCGTCTCGACGGCGTACGGGGTCAAAGCCCGGGCGGATGCGAGCGCTTCGCTGATGCCTGGCGCCGCCGGTTCTGAAGCCGCGAGCAGCGACGCGATGTCGTGCGTCCGACCGAATTCAGTCTGCTGCGTCACTAGCACCGCCTTCAGAGCCTTCTCGGCCGCCTGCTGCGCATGGAAGCAGAGCGCGCCATACAAGGGGCCGCTGTTGCGCGCGATGAGATCTGCGACAGCGAGGTCCTCTTCGGCCTTCGCCAGCCATTGTCGCGCGAGCGCCCGGCGGACTTCCTCAGGCTTCCTCGTAGAGGACCACCCCTTCCTTCCATGCCGGATAGGCGAGCCCGCCGATCACTGTCTTGCTCTCTTCGAACTCATCCTCGCTGATGACCCACGGCTCGGCCGCGACGCCGTTGCCGCTGAAGAGGTCGTAGAGTCGATGGCGATACTCGCGCCGCTCGGAGGTGGTCAGGGCACGAACGATGACAAGCAGGTCGTAATCGCTGTCAGGCCTGGCGTCCCCACGCGCCCGCGAGCCGAAGAGCACTACACGACGGACACGCTCCCGGTCAGCGGCGACGATGCGACCTGCAAGGCCGCGCGCGACTTCGAGGTCTGTGCCGTAGCTGCGCTCGGGCTCTCGAACGAAGCGGCTGACGCGCTCGATGTCGCTCGCTGTCGGGCCTGTCGTAACGAAAATGAGATCGTACTTGAGCCGATCGGGGTTCAGGCGTTCGAGGCGCCGGAGCGCCACGGCCTTGCGCCCTTCCGTCGTGATCGGTTCCTCGCCGCGCGCGTCGCGCGCCACGTCTTCCTGAGTCGCGGGTGCGACGTTGGCCGCCTTGATTTCAATCACGAGGACTCGCCCGCTTCCAGGCACAGCACCAGGGCGCGGCCGCTTTCGAATGATGAAGTCGGGCGTGTATCGATGCCAGCGGCCGTCCTGCCCACGATACTCGACGAAGAAATCTGTCTTCGCCGGATCGGTCAGCCCTCCTGTGAAGTAGATATCCTCGACCTCGGCTGGATGAACGTTGAGGTCGCGCAGCACCTGCTGGAAGAAATCGGATTCGGGCGCGGAATCGAAATCGTACGGATCGTAGTGGAAACCGAAGCCGGCCGGGTTGACCGGACTCATGCGGACGGCCGTCAGCAGGAGATGCTCCTTGTCCTTCGGGTATGTGATCTCCGCGGCGTACACCTCGGAGCCGTGCTCATCCGTTGTCTTCGTGAAACCTGACGGCTTGACCAGCGCGAGCGCCCACTCCACTTGTTCCTCGCGAATTTCATACCGCTGGTTCTGCGCGGCGATCTGCTCGCGGAGCGCGGCCAGATGGGACACTGGGACATCGGCGTCCGCATAGATCGAACGAAGCTCGTCGTAGACGGCCCAGACATCTGCGTGTGCTGAAGCCGCGAGCGCGACGGCAGCCGCGTACGGGTCGAGCGTCTCGGCCTTCACATCAATGGTCATCGCATCACCGAGTTGGCGGAGCACGCTCCGAATGCCCTGCCGGGGAACGATATCGACCACAGCCTCGGTGAGTGCAGTCGCTGGGGCGATCTTCGGGCGCTCGAGATGGAGCGCTTGGCCGCCCTCCTCCACAGGGACGACGGTACGCACCATGCGGGTGAGCACGACCGGCGGTCGGTCGGACTTGCGGAGAATCAGCCGCCGGCTGCCGCGGTCGCGCCCGGTCCGGTCGAGGTCGGCGATCGTCTCGCCGTAGGTCTCGCGCAGCTGCGCGTCGAGCACGGCGCGGTTGTCGTGCGAGAGGTAGATGCGCGCCTTGCGTGTGTTGCCCAGGATCTGCCTCAGACAACGGGTCGCCGCCTGGAGGACGAAGTTGTTGGCGCTCGTGAGCTTGCGGGCCAGGACGCACGCGAACAGGCTCGGGCAATTCCAGCCCTCTGTGCCCTTGTTCACGAGGAGGATCACACGATGGGGCGCCGACGGATCGTTCAGCCGGTTAAAGGCGTCGACCTCATCCTTCGACGACTGTGATGTGTTTCGCAGGCACACGGTCGGCGATTGCCCGACGCTGACGAGGGCACGGTCGATCACCGGCCGCAGCGCTTCCAAATCATCCGTCTGGGGAAAGTAGATCGCCAGCTTGGCCGGCGCGCCGTCGGGCAGGCGTACGTCGCCATAGTCCTTGAAAAACTCCTCAACGACGTGGGCGACGTAGGCGTCCGGACGCTGCTCGACGCCGAAGACCCGGATGTTCCCCGAGACGTCCTTGAGGATGTTGTCCCGAATGCCTTCCGACAGGCCGTACCAGATAACCACGTCGCGGAGGGGTTGGCGCCGGAAGTACGGCGTACCCGTCGTGTTGACGACGGCGAGCACGTTCGTCTTGGCGGCCAGATAGTCCACGGTCTTGCGGACTTTCTTCAGCTCGCTTTCGAGCGATTGCCCGTACGTGTGATGTGCCTCGTCGGAGAAGACCGCCAGATGCGGTAACGACGCTAAGGCCTGCAATCGTAGATTCGCGACTTCTTCGCGCGCTTCGTCCTCCCTCCCACGGGTGAATAAGCCGAGATCGCTCCGGCGGACGGTCTCTTTCTGGATTCGGATCTTCTCAGTGTTCGTGACGACTACGTTGAACGCGCTGCCGCGTACGACAGGAATGTCCCTTTCGCCATCGCGCGTGAACGTCAGCTTCACAGATGCTCCGAACGGCCTGTAGAGCCTCGGAGGCAGCAGGCGGTTGTATGGAACGCTAGCAAGCTCGCGGAGGGATTCGATGATCGTCTTGCCCGGCGCAAACACGAGCGCGTTCTGGACGAACGGCCCCTCCGGATACTCCAGCGCCATCGCGAACTCGGTCGCATAGATGGCGCCAATAAGAATCGTCTTGCCGGCGCCCATCGCCAGCGCGAGGATGTAACTCGGGTAGTCGAGGGTGAGCGTCTCCCGGACACTCTCCAAACGATGTTCCCGCACGAACGCGTCATCCGTCCTGATCCGCCGCCAGATCGCGTCGCCAGGGTGCTCAATGAGAAAGTCCTTGATTCGTGGCGTCGCCAAGCCCAACGCGTCGAGCAGCGCCAGCGGTGTGGGGAATAACCGTCTGTAAAGCTCAAAGACGTGCGGCGTGCTTTCGACGAGTCGCAGATACCAGTACGTCTCGAGGGCGCGAAGCTGGGGGCTGCGTAGGTATCTCAGGGAGCCTGTCTCTCCATCGCGCGCCCACTCGAAGATCTCGGCGATGGCCGGATAGTCCGGAGCGGGATAACCATCCGTCCGCCACTGGTCCACGCGCTTCGTCAGGACCTGATGGAGATGGTTCATCCGAAGCCCATCTTATTACAACATCGGCCGAATTCAGCCGCTAGGATCGCGCGGACGCGGCGACGGCGGGGCGCAGGAGGAGGCAGAGCGGAATCGTCGCCAGGACGAAGAGACCCACCAGGGTGAGCGTGAGCGGGACGCCGCCGAGGTCGCCGATGAGGCCCCACACGGTCGGCGCCAGCGCGGAGGCGGCGATGGTGGTGGTGTAGTACAGCCCGTAGGCGCGCGAGCGCCGCTCGCTGGACACGAGATCGGCCACGGTGCCGTAGAGCACGGACGACGTGCCGTTGAGCGCGATGCCGAGCGGAATGAGCACCGCCAGCGCCACCGGCAGCGGCGCGGCGACCACGGTGAGGATCAGCACCGTGGTCGCGGCCTCGGTGATGACGACGGTACGGATCACGCCGACGCGATCGGCGACGACGCCGCACACGAACTTGCCCGTCGCGCCACCCGCGAACACCAGCGCGAACGCGAGCCCGACGCCACCCACGCCCAGGCCTTTGGCCATCAGGATGAACGGCATGAAGGTGAGGAAGCCGGTGCGCGTGGCGTTGTCGATCATGCCGATCGCGCAGAGCGCCCCGAAGCCGCGCCCGTCGCGGATGCCCCAGCCCGGGGCCGGCGACGAGTCGGCCGCGTCGCGCGCCTCGGCGCCGCCGGCGTTGAGGCGGCTCAGCAGCGGCACGATGGCGAACGCCGCCGCGAGGCCGAGCACGCCGTAGGCGGCGCCGGCCGCGCGCCAGCCGACGAGGCCGGCTGCGAGGCCGATGGCGGCGGCCACCCCCGCCTTGCCGATGTCGCCCGAAAAATTGTAGGTGCCGAGCGCGGTGCGCCGGTTGCCGTCCTCGTACGCCTTGCTGACGATCGACGACGACAGCGGGTGCTGGACGCCCGAGCCGAGCCCGGCGCCCAGCAGCAGCACGAGGAGCGAGGCAAAGCCGCCGGCCCAGCCCGCCGCGACGAAGCCCAGCGCCGTCACCGCGGTGCCGAGGGCCAGGATCCGCCGCTCACCGATGCGCTCGGCGAGGAAGCCTGCCGGGATCTGGAACGCCGACATGCCGCCGGTGTACGCGGAGCGGATGAGGCCGACCTGCGAGAACGAGAGGCCGAACTCGCTCGCCCACAGCGGCAGGAAGACGTAGAGCGTCTCCGAGAAGCCGTCATGCAGGAAGTGGATGGTGGACGCGGCGAGGAGCACCGCGCGGGGTCGGGTCTTCACGGGCCGATCATCCCCGGGCCCGCCCCATCGTTCAAGTAGAATGACCGCCAGTCACGGGAGGCAGCCATGCCGATCAGCATCACGCGGGTATACACGCGCACGGGGGACCGCGGTGAGACGGCGCTCGTGGGCGGCCGGCGCGTGCCGAAGGACTCGCCGCGCATCGCGGCGTACGGCACCATCGACGAGCTCAACGCGGCGGTCGGGCTCGCGCGCGTGTTCAACGCGGAGCGGATGGCGGGACGCGGCGCCGGCCGCGAGCGCCACCGCTGGCTGGACGAGGTGTTGAAGAAGATCCAGAACCAGCTCTTCGATCTCGGCAGCGAGCTGGCGACGCCCCCGGACGCCGCGTACGAGGGTATGTTCAGGATGGGCGAGGGCGAGGTCACGGAGCTGGAGAAGCTCATGGACCACTGCCAGAAAGATCTGGCGCCCCTGAAATCCTTCACGCTGCCGGGTGGCGGCCGGATCCAGGGCTTCCTGCACCAGGCGCGCACGGTGTGCCGGCGCGCGGAGCGCGAGGTCCTGGCGCTGTCGCGCGTGGAGGAGATCGGCGAGTGGCCGTTGCGCTACGTCAACCGGCTGAGCGATCTGTTCTTCGTGCTGGGCCGCTGGGTGGGCAAGCACATGGGTGAGCCGGAATATCTCTGGGAGCGTGGACTGTCGTCGCACGCCCGGCGGAGGGCCAAATGAAGCCGCAGGCACTGATCGCGGGTGTCCACGAGTTTCCCGAGCGCAAGACGGCGAAGAGCATGCTCGAGATCCAGGCGTTGTCCGCGCGCGCCGCGCTGGAGGACGCCGGGCTCGGCAAGAAGGACGTCGACGGCTACTTCACCGTCGCCGCCAACCCCGGCATCGGGCCGCTGCCGATCGTCGACTACCTGAACCTCAATCCGAAGTACATCGACGGCACCACGATCGGCGGCTCGTCGTTCGTCGCCCACGTCAACCACGCGGCGGCCGCCATCGCCGAGGGCCGCTGCCGCGTGGCGCTGATCACGTACGGCAGCACGTCGCGCTCGTCCGGCGTCGCCGTCGGCACCCGCGAGCGGATCTCGGGCGACTACCTCGACCAGTTCGAGGCGCTCTACGGCACCTCCACCGTCGGCCTCTATGCGATGGTGGCCCGGCGGCACATGCACGAGTACGGCACGACGTCGGAACAGCTGGCGGAGATCGCGGTGGCCACGCGCAAGCACGCGTCGCTGAACCCGCTCGCGCTCTACCGCGATCCGATCAGCGTCAAGGACGTGCTGGCCTCGCCGATGATCTCGGCGCCGCTGCACCTGCTGGACTGCTGCGTGATCACCGACGGCGGCGGCGCCCTCGTCGTCGTGCATCCGGACCTCGCCCGCGATCTCAAGAAGCCGCCCGTGCGGCTGCTCGGCAGCGCGGAGGCCATCGCCCACACCTCCGGCGGCCGCCGCGACTTCCTCGTCTCCGCCGCCGCCGAGTCGGGCCCTCGCGCCCTGGCCGAGGCGGGGCTCTCGCCCCGCGACGTGAGCATGGCGATGATCTACGACTCGTTCACCATCACCGTGCTGGTCACCCTCGAGGACCTCGGCTTCTGCAAGAAGGGCCAGGGCGGCGCCTTCGTCTCCGGCGGCCGCATCGCGCTCGGCGGCGAATTGCCGATCAACACCGACGGCGGCGGGCTGTCGTCCAACCATCCGGGGATGCGCGGGATCTTCCTGGTCGTCGAGGCCGTCAAGCAATTGCGCGGCGAGTGCGGCGAGCGGCAGGTGAGGGACTGCCGCGTCGCGCTCGTGCACGGCACCGGCGGCGCCCTCGGCAACCGCCACTCGGGCGCCACGCTGATTCTGGGGAGGTCGTGATGGCCGACTACGCCAAGCCGCTGCCGGAGATCACCGCCGAGTCCAAGCCGTTCTGGGATGCCTGCGCGCGCCACGAGCTCCTCGTGCAGAAGTGCCGCGCGTGCGGCACCGTGCAGTACTACCCGCGCGGCGTCTGCGCGGCCTGCTGGAGCGCCGACGTCGAATGGACGCCGAGCGCGGGCCGCGGACGCGTCTACACCTTCACGGTCACCTACCGCACCCAGGCGCGCGGCTTTCGCGACGAGCTGCCCTACGTGCTGGCGTGGATCGAGCTGGAGGAGGGCGTGCAGGTCATGAGCAACATCGTCGCCGTCGATCCGGCGAAGGTCGCCGTCGGCCTGCCGGTGCGCGTGACGTTCGACGACGTGAAGGAAGGGCTCAGCATCCCGAAGTTCACTGCCGCGTGAGCTTGAAATGGGGGCGGATCATGCTTTAATCTCGCCGCCACCAACGGGCACCGCCGCGAGGACGACCCTCGTAAGGAGGTGAGAGCAGCCTGGCCCGACCCGACCCCATCCCACTGATCCGAAGTCGCGCCCTTCTGTCACGTGCTGAGGAAGGAGGCGGTCATGGCGGTATCACTATCGGTGAACGGTAAATCGTACTCGGTGGACGTCCCGCCGCAGGTGCCCTTGCTCTGGGTCCTGCGCGACGTGGTCGGACTCACCGGGACGAAGTTCGGCTGCGGTATGGCTCTGTGCGGGGCCTGTACCGTGCACGTCAACGGTGTCGCGCAACGCTCGTGCGTGCTGCCGGTGGGCGCGGTGAAGGGGCCGGTCACGACGATCGAGGGCCTCAGCGCATCGGGCAATCATCCCCTGCAGAAGGCCTGGATCGCCGCCAACGTACCCCAATGCGGCTACTGTCAGAGCGGCCAGATCATGCAGGCGGCCTCGTTGCTCGCGAGAAATCCCAAGCCGAGTGACGCGGATATCGATGCCGCGATGGCTGGCAACATCTGCCGCTGCGGCACCTACACCCGGATTCGCGCGGCCATCAAGGACGCGGCGGGGGTGAAGTCATGAACGCCATTGAGAACGTCAGCCGCCGAACCTTCCTCAAGGGCGTGGCCGCCACCGGAACCTTCGCGCTCGCGCTCCAGCTCGATCCGCTCGCGCGACTCAACCCGTTCGCGCCCGTCGCTCAGGCTCCGGCCGCCGTCGGTCCCACGCTGAGTCCGAACCTGTTCGTCTCCATCGACACCGCCGGAACGGTGACGATCATCGCCCATCGCTCGGAGATGGGCCAGGGCGTGCGCACCAGCGTCCCGATGATCCTCGCCGACGAGCTCGAGGCGGACTGGAGCCGAGTCAAGATCGCGCAGGCGGTCGGCGACAAGAAGTACGGCAACCAGTACACCGACGGCTCGCGGAGCATCCGCCACAACTACGACCGCATGCGCCAGTTCGGCGCCGTGGCGCGCACGATGCTGGAGCAGGCGGCGGCGAAGAAGTGGGGCGTGTACTCGGCGGAGTGCAAGGGGCAGAACCATCGCGTGGTCCACGTGCCGACGGGCCGTTCGTTCGGGTACGGCGAGCTGGTGGAGACGGCCGCCACCCTCCCGGTGCCGGACGTCATGGCCGTCGCGCTCAAGGACCCGAAGGACTTCCGCTACATCGGCAAGCCCATGACCAGCGTCGACTTCCCGGACATGGTGACGGGCAAGGCGACGTACGGAATCGACGTCAGGCTGCCCGGCATGAAGTACGCCGTGGTCGAGCACTGCCCGGTCACCTACGGCAAGGTGAAGTCGTTCGATCCCAGCGAGGCGCTGAAGGTGCCCGGCGTCGAAAAGGTCGTGGAGATCCCACAGACGCAGCCGCCGATCGTGTTCAACACCCTGGGCGGCATCGCGGTCATCGCCACCAACACGTGGTCGGCCGAGCAAGGCCGCAAGAAGCTGAAGATCGACTGGGATTACGGCCCGAACGTCGTCTACGACTCGGCGACCTTCCGGAGGGACCTCGAGCAGGCGGCGCGCGCCGACGCCAAGATCGTCCGCGAGGAAGGTGACGTCAAGGCCGCCCTGGCGGCGGCGGACAAGGTGGTCGAGGCGACCTTCTACGTGCCGCACTTCGCGCACGCGACCATGGAGCCGCCGGCCGCGATCGCGCATGTCAAGGATGGCAAGTGCGAGGTGTGGTCGTCGTGCCAGGATCCACAGGCCGCCCGCGCGACCGTCGCCGGCGCCATCGGCATGGACGAAGCGAACGTGACGTCGAACGTGGCGCTGCTGGGCGGCGCCTTCGGGCGCAAGTCGAAGCCCGACTTCGCGGCGGAGGCGGCCATCCTGTCCAGGCAGCTCGGCGTTCCGGTTCGCGTCACCTGGACGCGCGAGGATGACATCCAGCACGCGTACTACCACACCGTCACCGCGCAGTACATCAAGGCGGGGCTCAAAGACGGCAAGGTCACGGCCTGGCAGCACCGCTCGGTGTTCCCGACCATCTGGTCGACGTTCGAGAAAGACGATCCGGGGTATGGCAACAAGATCGAGCTGAGCCTCGGCTTCCTCGATCTCCCCTACGCGATCCCGAACATCTGTCTCGAGAACGGACAGGCGAAGTCCCACGTGCGCATCGGCTGGCTGCGCTCGGTGAACAACATCCCGCACGCGTTCGCTCAGAACACGATGGCGAACATGCTGGCCGTGGCCGCCAAGCGCGATCCGTACGAGTTCCTGCTCGAGCTCATCGGGCCGGACCGCGTGGTCGATCTCTCGACGGCGGACTATTGGAACTATGACCAGACGTACGACGAGTACCCGATCATGACCGAGCGGCTGAAGCGCGTGCTGCGCGTGGCCGCCGAGCAATCGGGCTATGGCCAGAAGCTCGGCCCGCGCGAAGGCATCGGCCTCGCCGTGCACCGCAGCTTCACGACCTACGTAGCCACGGCGGTCAAGGTGAAGGTCGGCAACGACGGCAAGGTCGCCATCCCGCGCGTCGATGTGGCGGTGGACGCCGGCCGTGTCGTCAATCCCGATCGTGTGAAGTCGCAGATGGAGGGCGCCTCCATCTACGGGCTGACCGCGGCCGCCTTCAGCGAGATCACGGCCGAGAAAGGCCGGATCAAGCAGAGCAATTTCAACGACTACCCGATGGCGCGGATGGGCAATTCGCCGCGCGAGATCCGGGTGCACATCGTGGACGCCAACGAGTTTCCACCCGGCGGCGTGGGTGAGCCCGGGACACCGCCCCTCGCGCCGGCCCTGACCAACGCGATCTTCGCGGCGACGGGCAAGCGAATTCTAGAATTGCCCATCACGAAGTCGCAGCTCAGCGTCTGACCGTGTCGTCGGGCGGGCAGCGGCGGACGGCCGCTGCCTGCCCGGCGCGGGCGCGGCGTTGACTCGATCGCCCTTGACAAAGCGCCGCTGCCCGCGAAGAATCCCGGCACCCTTGGAACGCGCAGACAAGGGAGGTGGGGCGAATGCTTCCACCATGTGGTGGAAACGGGGAGCGTCTGGACCGACGCACCGTCCTGAAGGCCGCTGTCGGCCTCGGGCTCGGTGCGACGCTATGCAGGGTCGACGTCCTTGCCGCCGAGGACGACAAGACCGCTCGGCCTCGAAAGGGCGATCGCTTCGTCTTCGCCTACGGTGAGCGCGGCGGCCAAGTGATCGCCCTGGAGGATCTGCCGCTCGGCGGTCCTCAGCAGCTGGCCTTCCCGATGGATCCGGTGACGAAGGTCATCCGCGACGGATCCCTGCTGAATCAGGTTGCCCTGATCCGGCTCGATCCCGCGCAGCTCAGCGCGGACACCCGGACGGAGGCGGCGGGAGGCGTCGTCGCATACTCCGCCGTGTGCACGCATGAAGGGTGTCCCATCTCGATGTGGCATAAGGACTCCAAGACGCTCTTCTGCGCGTGCCACGCGTCTCGATTCGATCCGGCCGACCGCGCGCGCGTCGTCGACGGTCCTGCCCCGAGACGCCTCCCCATGCTGCCGCTCGGGCCGATCGATCGTGGCATCGTCGCCGCCGGTGGGTTCACCGGACGTGTCGGACGTCAAACGACCTAGAGGAGGTGATCGCGCAGCGCGGCGCAAGAGGCGAGCCGTTTCCATGAGGAGGACCAGCGAATGAGGATGGCAAGAAAGCTCGTAATCGTCGTTGCGGTACTCGCGATCATTGTCGTGCCGATGCTGGCCGACGCCCAGCGGATGGGCTATCGGCCGGTCACCGACCAACGGCTCGCCGAGCCGGAACCGGCCAACTGGTTGATGACCCGCGGCAACTACCAGGGCTGGTCGTACAGCCCGCTCGATCAGATCAACACCTACAACGTGAAGAAGCTGGCCCCGGTGTGGGCATTCTCCACCGGCGTCGATTCCGGCCATCAGGCGCCGCTGCTCGTCAACAACGGCATCATGTTCGTCGCGACGCCATACAACCAGGTCGTTGCCCTCGAGGCCAAGACCGGGAAGTTGCTGTGGCGATACAAGAAGGAAATGCCCGAGGGGCTGAGCGTGCTTCACAACACCAGCCGCGGGGTCGCCCTCTACGGCGACAAGGTCTACCTCGCCACGCATGACTGCGTGCTGGTGGCGCTCGACGCCACGACCGGCAAGGTGGCCTGGGAGCGGAAGGTCGAGGACTGGAAGACCGGCTACTACATGACGCTCGCCCCGCTCGTGGCGAAGGGCAAGGTAATGGTGGGCGTCTCGGGCGGCGAGTTCGGCGTCCGCGGCTTCGTCGCGGCCTTCGATGCCAACAGCGGGCAGCCGACGTGGAAGACGTACACGGTTCCCGCGCCGGGCGAGAAGGGCAGCGAGACCTGGACGGGGGACACCTGGAAGAAGGGCGGGGGCTCCGTCTGGATCACCGGGACGTACGATCCCGCGCTGAACCTGACCTACTGGGGTACGGGCAACGCGTCGCCGTGGTTCGGCGACCAGCGCCCGGGTGACAATCTCTACACGTCCTCCACGGTCGCCATCAATCCCGACACGGGCAAGCTCGCGGCGCACTTCCAGTACCAGTGGAACGAATCGTGGGACTGGGACGAGCCGGATGCGCCGATCGTCGCCGACTTCACGAAGGACGGGCGCACCGTGAAAGGTCTCATCAAGCCGGCGCGCAACGGGTATCTCTACCGGCTGGAGCGGAGCGCCGACAAGATCTCGTTCGTCTCGGCGACCCCCTACGTCAAGCAGAACGTCTTCAAGAGCATCGACCCGACGACGGGCCGGCCTACGTACAACGAGGACCGCATCCCGCGCACGGGCAAGCGCGCAGACTTTTGCCCCTCGCTCTGGGGAGGCAAGGACTGGCCATTCGCGGCCTACAACCCGAAGACCGCGATGCTCTACATTCCCGCCAACGACAACCACTGCGGCTACATGGAGGGGAAGGTCCAGAAGTATGAGGCCGGCAAGTGGTGGACGGGCGTCGACATTCCCGATATCGGGTTCGCCGTCGACAAGACCGCCAGGCACTTCGGCGAGGTCCAGGCCTGGGACGTCAGCGGTAACAAGCGCGTCTGGAGCCACCTGTTCCCCGATTCGATGAACTGGGGCCCGGTCATGACGACGGGCGGCGGCCTTGTCTTCAATGGCGGCACGAATGATCGGTACTTCCGCGCGTTCGATGCGAGCACAGGGGAAGTCCTGTGGCAGTTCCGCACGAACTCCGGCATCACCGCTCCGCCGGTCTCGTTCGCCGTCGACGGCGTTCAGTACATCGGCGTGGCCTCCGGCTGGGGTGTCGACCCGGCGTTCCAGCAGGGGCTGTTGTCCGACCTGCTCGGGTGGCCGAAGGACGTGCCACAGGGTGGCGTCGTCTGGGTGTTCGCGGTCGCGCAGTAGAAGGATGACCGCATCCCGGCGGCCGATGGCCTTCATCGGCCCCGGTCGCCGGGATGCTGCCACCGCATGTTGATCATCGCTCGTCGGATCAGCACCATGGTCGCGGCCCTCATGGCCGTCGCCGTTGCCGGCGCCACGGCAGGGGCGGCGGCGCGAGCCGATTATTCTGGCGGCACGTTCGCCGTGAGCATCGACAGCCCGACCGTCAAGCTCGGCGCCAAGGCCGTGATCGTCGCGACCATTTCGGCGACAGAAGGCTTCCGGATCACCGAGTCCTATCGCCATCGCATCGTGAATCTGTCGGCCACCGACGACGGCGTCGAGATCGGACGAAAGGTCGTCAGGGGCGCCGTGAGGGATGGCGCCGTTGTGTTTCGCGTCGAAGTCGTTCCGAGGACCGCCGGGGCTCACCTCGTCGTCGGCGTCTTCCGTTTCAGCATCACCAACGGGGAGCGGCTCGATATCAAGGCCGCGCCGTTCGAGGCCACGGTCACCGCGACAGACTGACCTGCGAGAAAATCCATGGAGTGACATCGCGCCCCGTTGAACCCGCCCCGTTAAGCAAAACGTTTCAGTAACTTCCCACCGTGCGCTGCTGTCTGACCATCGGCATTCCCCTTGCACGGAAGTTCCGTAACCGCGGGCACTCCGCGGGCATCAACAAGGGGAAAGCCTGTATGAGCTGTCGTCGGTCGGCGTTGAAGATGCTGGTGCTCGCGTTGAGTATCCTCGTCCGATACGACACGATGGAGATTCTCGTGTACGTCGAGCCGGGCGGTGACGTCCAGACGGCGGCCGAGTTCGTCGCGCACGCGTGCGACGTGGCCCACTCACTCGATCTGGCGCTGCCCACGCCATACCGGATCCAGTGGCGCAAGGAGCTCGCGAACGGCGCCGTCCTGCCCGATGCCTCGAAGGTGATGACCGGGATGCTGACGTCGACCACCTGCGCGCGGACCTAGACCTCCAGCCACTCCTTCCGCACGCCGTCGCTGCGCCGGAGATCGTCCGGCGTGCCCTCGAAGACCACGCGCCCGTGGCCCATCACGTAGACGCGCCGTGAGATGTTCAGCGCGATGGTAAGCTTCTGCTCGACGAGCAGGATCGACACCCCGCGCGCCGCGATCCGAACCAGCAGGTCGGCCACCTGCGTCACCAGCATCGGCGCCAGACCCTCCGTCGGCTCGTCGATCATCATCAGATGCGGGTCGCCCATGAGGGTGCGGCAGATCGTCAGCATCTGCTGCTCGCCCCCCGAGAGGACGCCGCCGGGATTGTCGGCGCGCTGCCGCAGCGCCGGAAACATCTCGAACATGTCGTCCATCGTCCAGCGCCCCGGCCGCCGGGTGTTCTTCACGCCGAGGAGCAGGTTCTGGCGCACGGTCAGGGTGGGGAAGATGTCGCGGTTCTCGGGGACGTAGCCCAGCCCCTTGCGCGCGATCACGTACGGCGGCAGCCCGCAGATCTCCTCGTCGCGAAAGCGCACGGAGCCGGCGGCGTGGACGTCACCCATGATGGCCTTGATGGTCGTGGAGCGCCCGACACCG
>QHVJ01000385.1 GCA_003222275.1 Acidobacteriota bacterium
ACGCTCGCGGTCACCGGCCGGAGCGAGCAACGCGAGCCCCGGTCCGGTGCACTGCGAAGTTCGACGCCCGGTAAGACGCTCTCCAACCGATCCTTGGAGAGTCACGCGCCGCGTCGCTCGATCCAGTCCGTAGCCCTGACGGGACGGCTGGTCGCGCTGCGTCGGCGCTCGGCTCGCGCCGTCCTCCGGGTCTCGTTCAACGCGACGGAGGCGAGTCGGCCCAACTCAACGAGGTCCGCCTCGTCCGTCTCGCTGAAGTCCCCGTCGTACTTGTCGCTGAGCTGGATCACCCCGACGTTTCGACCTCCCCGTCCAGTCAAAGGGACTGCCAGCCACCCGCGCATCGGTGGATGCCGCTCGGCCGCAGCGCCAAACCCTCGCCACGCCGGATGCGCTTCGAGCTCCGCCTGCGTAAGGCGCATCGGTCGGTTGAGCTGGCAGACCAGCCGGTAGATTCCCGATCCATCCGGCCGCTCATCGTACGTCCTCCACGCGGCGTACTTGTCGCTCAGAGAGACCGCGTGAAGGGCTTTAGTCCAGTCCTCGCCGAACGCTACACTTGTGGTTGCCTGGTGGGCTCCAACCAGCTCCCGCGCCTTCTCCGTGATCAATTCAAGCAACTCGGCGACGGAACGTGCCGACCGAAGGACATCTAACCCGACTGAGGAGGATTCGCCTCGCGTCATAGCCCTATCGCCCTGTGCGGCGAACGCTCGCGGTGAGCGGCCGCGGCGAGCGAATGCGAGCCAGCGGTCCGCTCGACTGCGAAGTTAGACGCCCGCGAGCTTTTCGAAGTACTCAAAGATGGACTCGTTATCATCCCAGCTGTGGAGCTTCCCATCAGGTTGGCGGAGCCACAACGCATTAGGATCCTGTGGCGATCCTGTAAGCACCGTCCACACCCCACCGATCTCATGCTCCCCACCATCGCTTGGGAGGTTTCGGCGCAACAGCAGCCGGTCGCCCGCGCGCAGCCCGCAGCGATACTCCTCGAGGGTGAATACGTGTACGGGGATGTACTCGTCCTCTCCCCGGCTGTTCTTCCGGCGCAGCACGTACCCGCGTTCCTCTGTCATGACGCCTGTGCGTCTAACGGCTCGGCGCTGAGCGGCCGGCGCTGGCGGCGTTGCGCCGTCCCGGCGCCGTCATGCCGGGCCGCTCAAGCGGCTTGTTCGACGGCCCAGCGGCCAGAACGACGGCTCTTTTCTCAGGCGCTCGAGAGCGCGCGCCTCTCTTGCCAACGAAGTGACGTCCTTCAACGTCTTCCAGAAATCGCCGAAGCGGCCATAGGGGCTCCAGACCCAGCGTCCATCGTAGCCACGACGACGTAGCTCTCGGCGGCAGTCGTGGTACCAGTCGCCTCTGACGAGGTCCGCGTGCCATCCGGGTTGAGCGCGTGAGACGAACCTCTTTCTTGTCTTCGGCCATAGCGTGATGCTGGCCCTGTACTGGGTGCGGTGCGCCGGAATCACATGAACCTTGTAACACACGGTCCATTTCGTTCCGGCGACCGAGACAACATGTCGCGCTTCGACTCCGGCACTGGTCAGGCACCACGTGGCAAGACGGTCAAAGGCCGACAGGCGTGCACATCGCGGCACGCTACGACGAGCGCGGCGCGTGGTCATTAGCCCCGGTGAGCATTCGTCCTAGGTCCGTCGAACGTGCCGTATCAGCCGCGGCCGAAGGCCGCCGGCTGCATGCGGAAGTTAGACGCATCGGTCAAACCTCCTCCCACTCGACATCGGGCGAGCGGCTGCCGGATCGCAAGAAGGCACTCACAATCCGACGCGCGACCATGGAAGGAACCAGATGGCGACGTCGTATTTCAGTGTGGTGGTGGCCGAATAGGTAAAACGCCACGACGCCGTCCGCTGTCGGATCTCCGACGGTCACAAGATAAGGTGGATCGCCGGATTGGTCCTGGACCTGGACAAAGCTCTCCTCGGCCCCGATCCCAAGGGCTACTTCGTGTCCGTGAGCATCAACAAGCACGATGATCGGCCGGTGACGATCACAGCCCATCGCAATGGCATCGAGGAAGTCGTCGAGTTCCCGAGGATCCGATAGCGTAGTAGCGGGCTCTTGCTCCGACCACCGGAGCCGGATGTTGACAGTCTGCATGGCCACGTTTGCGTCTAAGGCGGTGTCAGGAAATAAGTGAACGAATTACTTCCGTCCACGCTGCGGATGAATAGTGTAGTTCCAGTCGCCATGGAAGCGATGCGGTGCGAGGTTGATCGAGGCCATCTCGGCGTCCGTGACGTCCTGGCCTTTCGGATAGGCTCCGCGATCGAGCTCACACCGCACGCGCAGCCCGGCCGCGGTGCGGGTGGAACCGATGAGATTGACGATCACCGCGAGACTCACGAGCGGCTGGCCGCGCCAGTTGGTGCTGATGTACGAGAAGAGCCGGTGCTCGATCTTGTTCCACTTGCTGGTCCCGGGCGGAAGGTGACAGACGGTGATCGCCACACGCGTGCGGTTGGCCAACCGTTGCAGTTCCCATTTCCACAGCCGCACGCGGGCTCCATTACTGCCGCCGGCGTCCGCCGTGATGAGCAACGAGCGCGCGCGCCGATAGCGGGGCCGGCCCATCTTGCGCCACCACCGCCCGATCGTTTGCGCCGCGAAGGTCGCTGTGTCGTGATCAATGCCCACACTGACCCACCCCGCGTTGCGCGTGAGATCGTAGACCCCATAGGGAATCGCCTTGCCGCGCTCCGGGATGAGGAAGTCATGGACCCGCACCGGCTCGGGCTGGCCTGTCGGCCGCCACTGTCGTCCCGCATTCTTGAAGTCGCCCACCAGGTCTTTTTTCTTCGTGTCGACGGAGATGACGGGTTGCCCGGAGGCTTGAAACCGCCGCACCTGCTGGTTGATGTACCGGAACTGCGCATCGCGATCTGGATGGTTCGGCCCCTCGCGCGTCTTGCGATTCGCCTGCAAACTGTAACCCGCCGCGGCCAGGAGCTCGGCGACCAATTGCCGGCTGACGGCGTGGCCCATGCGCTGGAGCGCCTCCGTCAGGTGACGCACGCTCTTCGACGTCCAGCGGAGCGGCGACTGGGGATGTCCCGACGCGGTCGGCTCCACCAACCCTTCGAGGTCGGTCAGCAGGGTCGGATCCTTCGCCAGCATTTTCTTGCGGCCGCCGCCGGGGCGCCGAATCCGCGGCGGGGCGACGCGGGGTGGCGCAACCAACTCCCGGAGGCCGCGTCGAATCGTGGAGTACGCGATCCCCGTGGCGCGCGCTACCACCGTGATGCCGCCACGTCCTGCCGCCCGGGCCTCCGCCGCGGCCCACACGCGCCGCGATCGCTCCGTCAACGCCGGGGCCAAGGCTCTGTACTTCGCCCGGCAGAGCGTGACGTTCACTCCTCCAGCGTAGCGATCGTGCCATCAAATTCGTTCAGTTATTTCCTGACACTGCCTAAGTACTCGGGCCTGGCGCTCGGGGCCTCGCTCACGGGGCTGCGTCCGCAGCCCGTTTTCGCCGCCAAGCAGTTCGGCCACTCGATCGTCCAGCAGATCAACCACGTGAAGCTCTACATGACGCACTACGCGTTCTTCGAGGAGCCGGATCCGGGCGTGCCGAACGCGGTCTACTTCGAGGCGGCGACCGGCAGGCCGACGAGCGAGTTGTTCCTCTCGACGCCGGTGAGCCTGCGCGACTTCAGCCGCGGGGCGAGGAACCGGACCGTCCTCGCC
Organism: Acidobacteriota bacterium; assembly: GCA_003222275.1. Lineage (GTDB taxonomy): Bacteria > Acidobacteriota > Vicinamibacteria > Fen-336 > Fen-336 > AA32. Next base: position 3,712 of record QHVJ01000385.1, read on the forward strand.
GCGCCGAGCGAGACCTCGAAGCTTCTCCCTTACGTCGTCGAGCCCCCGAGATTTCCGGCGCAGAGTCCCCCCGCGCCCGTGGTCGGGTTCATCGAGCAGGTGACCGGCCTGCCCGACAGCGTGATCGTGCCCAACACCTCGGTGCTGCTCGTCGCGATCGGCCAGTTTCTGAGCGCGGGGACCACGAGCGGGCGCCTCGCAGGCGGCTTCTTCTCCGGATCGGCTTCCTCTTCGAGCCGCCGGTCGGGGCTCAAGCGCCGGCGGTGGGGCTGCTCACGGGCTACCTCAACTTCGGCTTCCTGCACCAGCTCATCCGGTTCCCGCCGCCCCCGAATCCGGACGAGATCGTCGTCTACCGCTGGATCGCGCCCATGACGCTCAGCACCGCCCATCGCTTCATCCGTGCCACCGCGACCGAGCCGCCTCCCGTCGCCGAAGCCTTCCCCGTCGGCATGACCGAGCTCCGGTTCGAGGGATCGCCGGTCGACAACAACGGGCGCTACACCATCGTCGGAAGCGCCCAGCCCGTGGCCTTCGACGCGCCGCCGGAGCTCTTGCTGTTCCTCTTCGGCAGCTCCGCGCCGCTCGCCGACGTGGAGTTCGCGGTCGAGGAGAGCGGCGTGCTCGTGTAGCCACGCGCGCGCCGTATGACGTCCTCGGTGCTGCGAACCTTGACCGCCGACGTGCTGAAGAGCAGACGCCGTATGACGGGGGGTTAGCGGAGCCCGGATTTTGAAACCGAGCGCGCGAATTTCAATCCCTGCCATCCGGGAGTTGACTCTAACCATCATCGAAGGTAAACACGGGTTCGAGTCCCGTCGGGGCCACTTGAGATTCTGCTCGTCGAGATTATGGAAGCGACTCGAAACGTTAGCTTGGCTTCCGCTGGCCGGCGTCCACCGAAGCAACTCGCTCCTTCGGTTCGAAATCAATCAGATCAATCGAGACGATTTCGTCCGGCTCACCGCTGCAGCAGTGGATATAGAGCGTGAGACTGCAGGAGATGCCGCCGTGGATGGCACCAGGCGCATTGAACATGAACGTTCCCGGTCCGGCGACGATACGGCCGGCGTTGTTGTAGTAGGCCCCGTCCATGATGTAGACCTCTTCGCCGAGTTCCGATGCCTTACCGATGGTCTTCCATGCCTTGCCGGGCGGGGCCGTATAGCGCGAGATGACGGTGAGGCCGTGGGGATCTTTGCGTAGCACGCGGCGCCAGCGGCCGTATTCGCGGCCGTCTTGCCATTTGACGTTGTAGGTCGCAGGCTCCCAGTCCGCGTCGGCGGGATCGACTTTAAAGCTCTTCCAGATGATATCGCTCATAGTCCGTTCCCTTCCCTTAAACCGAAGGATGACGAGGCGAAGACCACACGACGGGCCAGAGGCCGCTGTCGAGGGGGGAGCCCGCAGCGATGGTCGGCCGACGAATGAGCGGCTGGATTTTCGGCTTCGGGGCGTACCGGACGTCATCTCCAGTCCATCGGGTCACGACAGCGCGACGACGTCTCGCAGCCAGCATGTTACCCGGCGCCGCGTGGACGAGCAGCGCATGGTGCACCGTGCAGTCGCCCGGCTCTAGCTCGTACTGAATCAGTTGTAGCGAGTGCCGCATCGCTTCGATGTCGGGGATCCGAGCCATGCCTTGCTCATAGCGATCATCGCCGGCAAAGGCCGTCGGATTGAACTGGATTCCCCACTTGTGCGACCCACGGACGTACTCGACTGCGCCGCTCTCTTTCGTCACGGGATCGAGCGCCAGCCAAATCGTGCAAACCTGCCAGCCCACCAGCGGCCAGTAAGGCATGTCGTGGTGCCACGGCGTGCGCTTCACCGTGCCGGGCTCTTTGATGAGGAGCTGATCGTAGAAGATGTTCACCTTGTTCGCGCGCATCATGCGCGCCGCGATTCTGGCGGCCGGCGAGTCGAAGACAAACTGCTTGAAGGCGGCGTTGTACGTCCACATGAACGTATCGAAGAAGAAGCGGCCTGGCTGACCATCCTCTTCCAGTTCAGCGTGGAGCGGCCCCGGATGTGCGATGTCGACCTCGATTTGCTCGTTCAGGTGCTTGAGCCACGCCTCATCGAACATTCCCTTGAGAAGGACGACACCGTCTTCGTCGTACCGTCGGACGTCCTCCTCGGTGATCTCGCGGAGCGGATCGGTATTCATTGCAATCGCCTCCTTATGTATCGGCGGGCTGGAGCATCGGGCGGAAGGCCTCGAGCACCAGCGCGCGCTCCTCCGGCGTGAGGTTCGGGCGGAGGAGCAACACTGGGAAGTCGGCACCGGCCTCGTGCCAGCGCCCAAGTCGCCGCCGCGCCTCGGGCGGAGTGCCATAGACGACCAGTTGATCCAGTAAGTCTTCTGCGTCGGCTGGGACGGCGCCCGTGAACTTCGACGCGTTGGCCGCGAGCACCGCCTCCACGGCCTTGCCGTAGCCCTGTCGCATGAGCGAATCTCGGTAGACCGTGCTCGTCGTCGCAAAGAACGAGACGAACCACGCCGCGCCCTCACGCGCCTTCGCCTCGGTGTCAGCCACCACGGTTGGCACGAAGGGATGAATCTGCGGGAGACGATCTCGATGGCCACCCCGCGTCGCCCCCTCGCGGAGCCGTTCGACGCCGGTTGCGAGCCGCGACCACGGATAGAGGAAGGGTGCCCACGCGTCGGCCAGCTCGCCCGTGAGTCGCGTCATCGCATCGCCGAGCGCGGCGATGTGGATCGGAAGCGCGGGCGCTGGCGGCACATTGAGCTTGAGCGCGCGGGCGTTCGTCGTCACCGCGAGCGGGATGCGCTCGCCGCGGAGCAGCGCGCGGATTTGCGTAACCATCCGGCGCATACGCGGCACCGGCGGCTCAAACGGCGTGTCGTGCAGGCCTTCCGCGAGTTGCGGGGTACTGGCGCCGAGACCGAGCACGAAGCGCCCGCCCGAGATCGCGTGCAGCGTCGCCGCGGCCATCGCGATGGTCGCCGCGCTCCGATTCCAGATGCCGAGGATGCCGGTGCCAAGCATGATCCGCGTCGTGCGCGCCGCCGCCTCGGCGAGCAGCACGGTCATGTCGTACGCCCACGCCTCCGGCATGAAGAAGCCGTCGTAGCCGAGGCGATCGCCCTCGGTCGCGAGTCCGATGATCGCCTCGCGCCGTGACTCCAGCAGCATGACGGAAAGACCGATTCGTCTGCGCATGCGGCATCCTCCTGCTCGAAGCGGACGCTATCAGCGGGACTGTGGCACGGCCCACGTACGTGTTCCGGCCGTTTCCGGACCCGACTAGCGTCGGCTGAGAGACAAGCAGGACGAGGTGCCGACCCCGAAGTCAATAACCGCGTGCACCATCGCGCCTCTTCGCGGACGGAGACGGCGCTCCCTCGTGCGCCAGCAGCCACCGCTTCCGCCAGATGCCGCCCCCGTACCCCGTGAGGTGACCATCGCTCCCGATGATCCGGTGGCACGGAATAACCAAGCAGACGGGGTTTGGCGCGTTCGCTAGACCAACCGTGCGAGCCGCGCGCGGGCGCCGTACGATCTCGGCGAGCCTTCGGTAGGTCATCGTTGTACCGGGCGGAATCGTCCGCAGCCCTTCCAGACCTGCTCCTCGAAGGAAGTGCCACTGCAGTCGACGGTGATGCCGTTGAGCGCGTTAAGATCTTCAGAGAAATACGTGTGCACTCGTGTCGCGTACCGTTGGGATCACGCTGTCGCCCCAAGACGACCCCGGGGAAGCGAGCGCGGATCCGCGCGAGCATTCGCGACCGCGTGGCCGGAAAGGCGAGCGCGCAGAGGGCATCGTCACTCGCGACAATGGTCAGCGTTCCGAGCGGCGACCGAACGTGATCGACCCAGAGCACGGTCAACTCCGCAACACAACTCTCCCGGATGCTCGACGTGCGGTGTTGATAACGGCATCGTCGAGCCACAAGAGCATGGCTGCATAGGCACGCCATGGCCGCCATCGCTCCGCCCGACGCTGGAGCAGAGCGGGTGAAGGTTTCGCCAAGTGCCGTCGCATCGCGCGGAGAAGGCCGAGATCGCTTACTGGAAATGCATCTGGCTCGCGCAGCGCGCGCATCGCGATGTACGACGCGGTCCAGTCGCCGATGCCAGGGAGCGTTAGAAGTGTGGCTACAGTCTGCTCCACAGAATTGGTCGTCCGAAGCAACGCGGGATCTCTCATCACCGCGGCGGCCAGCGAAGAGATGGCTGCTGCCCGCGTTCCGGGGATGCCGATGCTCGATAAATCAGCGTGGGCGAGCGCCTTCGGTTCCGGAAATAGGACTCGCGGGTCACCACTCGACGTCGGCCCGCTGAGCCGCTCGCCGAATGTTGCCGCCAGCCGTCCGGCCAGCGTCGATGCTGCCGACACGCTCACCTGCTGGCCGAGCATCGCCCTCACTGCGAGCTCGAACGCGTCCCACGCTCCAGGAACCCGCAATCCCGAGCGCGCGGCAAGGCGGCTCGCGAGCGCCGAATCACGGCCGAGATGCGCCGCGATCGGTTCAGGATCGGCGTCGAGGTCGAAAAGATGGCGCAAACGCGCGGCAACGGCGGCCAGCGCGGGCAGCCGATCGACGGTGATCGTCGCTAGGAGAAAAGTCTCTGCGGCAGCGCTGACCTCCACGATTCCCTGCGTGCCTGCCAGGCTCATCGTGCGACGGTAGACGCCGTTTGCGACGGACTCAACACCCGGAATCGCACGCGGCGCGAGAAATGCCAGGACCCCGGCCCAGTCGTACGGAGGCCGGTACGGTAAACGCAACGTGAGTCTGGAAGGCGTCGACCCTGCAGACCGGCGCAGGTCCCGCGGCGCGCGCCCAAATGTCCGCTGCATCACCGCGTTGAATCGGCGGACGCTACCGAATCCCGCGCCGAGCGCAACTTGGGTCAGAGGCAGGCCGGAATCGGTAATCAATTGCTTGGCGAGAAAGACTCGCTGCACTTGCAAGACCGCCGCGGGGGACGCTCCTACGTGCCGTCGGAAAAGACGGCGCAAGTGCCTGCTCCCGACACCGAGCCGCGACGCAAGTGCCTGGAGATTTGTGGCCTCCGGCCCTTCCTCGGCGATGAGGCGGAGCGCACGATTGACGGTCGCCGCAGTCCCACTCCAGGCTGGAACTCCCGGATTGATCTCGGGCCGACAACGGAGGCACGGTCTGAACCCGGCTGAATATGCCGCTGCCGCCGTCGGCAAGAAGACACAGTTTTCGAACCGGGGCGTGCGGGCCGGACAAATCGGCCGGCAGAAGATTCCTGTCGACAAGACCCCCGTGAGGAAGCGGCCGTCGAACCGTCGATCGCGGGCCTTGACAGCCCGATAGCATGCCTCTCGGTCAAGATCCATGGCCAGTGGCCTGATCATAGACGCCGAAGAGGACCGAAAATCTCGCCGTTTTCGGACCTCACCAGTTGGCGACTTACCGATCCGTTCCTCTAATCTCTCCGCTTCGTCGCCGCTCAACGTCACGCGCTGACGGCCGAGCGTCCCCAAGACGATCCGGATGTGGGTCTCTGTCGCCCCCTCCTGTCTCGGGTGAGAGGGGAAATCCAGAGAAGGCGTTCTTGATTCGCTAGCTAGGTCCGGGCTGCGGGGTGGTGAACATGGTGGCTAGCGGCGCCCCCGCTGGCGGACCTCCGATCAGCGGACAATGAAATCGCGCACTTGAATTATGTAAGTTCGAGCGTGGCCCGTTGGGGCCGCCACTTACAGGCGTGTTCTCGGGCGGGTTGCTCAGCCGCCCCGCGTTTTACTTTCCCGGCCGCGATAGCGCGCTGCGCGCAAGATCATCCGACGAGCCTCGCCCGCGTCACATCGAGCGGGTGATCGATCAGAGCCTGCACCCGTTCGATGAAACGCACCGTATGCGGCAGGCCCGCGTGATGGTCGAACGCAGCTTCGTCTACCCAGCGTGAATGGATGTAGAAAAGGCGCGGGTCACGGGCCGAGCGGAACGCGTGAATGCTCAGGCAGCCAGCTTCCTCACGGGACGGACCAACGACGTTGCGGAGCGCCTCTTCCACGGCATTCTCGTCTCCAGGGTGCGCATGAAAACGTCCGAAGATGAACAGCTCCAAGCGTCCTCCTCATGCGGCCATCGCTGTATGG
>QHVJ01000386.1 GCA_003222275.1 Acidobacteriota bacterium
CGCAAGATGGGCGGCCTCATCATCGACGCCAAGGGCAACTACGCCGACTTCGTCCGCGAGCAGTGCAAGCTCGCCGGCCGCCTGCCCGACTACTACGAGGTCAGCCTCACCAGCGGTGTCCGCTGGAACATCATCGGCCGTCCCGACCTCAACGCCGCCGCTCTCGGGGGCCACATCGCCGACATGATCGAGAACGTCCAGGGGACGTCCCTGGCGGACCCCTTCTGGCACCAGGAGGCGAAAGACCTCGCGTCCCAGGTCATCCGCGTGCTCCGCCTGGCCGAAGGTCGGGAGCCCACGATGGCGAGCCTCTATCGGGCGGCGACCTCCTACGAGGCCTTCGAAGAGTACGTGAAGCTGGCCGAAAAGCGCGAGAGAACGGCCGAACAACACGAGGAGCTGGCGTCGATCAAGTTCTGGCTCGAGGCCAAGGCCGCCAAGCTCGACGCGAAGCTCCGCGCCTCAATTGCGGCCGGCCTCAACGGGGTCTGCTCGCTCTTCGACGACCCGAAGATCCGTGAGGTCTTCGCCCCCGACCCACAGTTGGAAAACTTCAAGGGCTTCGACCGGCTGATCGAGGAAGGTCAGATCGTCGCGCTACGGGTGCCCAAGTCCCAGCTCAAGACCGTCTCGACGATCGTAGGGACGATGACCAAGCTGAACTTCTATGACGCCGTCCTGAACCGCCTGGCTCGCGCCGAGCATGGCTCGGGGGACGTCGGCCGCGGTGTCTTCTTCGTGGCGGATGAGTACGACGGCTACACGACCCAGCCCGGCGACGGGGACTTCTTCTCGAAATGCCGCGAAGGGAAATGCTGCGCGGTCATCGCCACCCAGACGTACGAGAGCTTCGTTGCGAAGCTCAGGAACGAGCACGTCGCCGCGCAGCTCCTCGCCAACCTGCGGACGAAGATCTGGCTCTGTGCCGAGGACAACTACACGGCGCGCCAGGCGGCTGACCTCTGCGGCGAGATCGAGCGCCGAAAGGTCAGCCACTCGCGTAACGAGAGCGCGAAGCTTTCGGCCTTCTCCTTCATCGACGGCGCCGTGATTGCGGCGGACCCTGGGGCGGTGGGGGAGGGGATCTCGGTCAGCCTGCGCCGCGAGCACCTCTTCGCGCCAAGGGCCTTCACAAGCCTCATGGTGAACCAGGCGATCGTCAAGGCGTTCGACGGCGTGCGGGTATTGGAGCCCTGGATCGTATACCTCAAGCCGATGCACGAGGACCCGGAGCTGTCGTGGTTCGAGACTACGGGAAAGGCAGTGGGGGACAAGGCCGAAAGGTCTAAGCGCGCCTCATTGAGCTGGATCACGCGCTTGCGAGCCAGACTGGCTAGGGCGAGCGTTAGGGGGAGCCGACCCCGTCAGCGCCGTCCCGAAATCCAAGACACCGACGCGGCTCCGACGTCAAGTCCGTGACTTCAGCGCGGAGCGGTACTCCGCGGACGCGCGCACGAGCTTCACGAAAGAGGGCGCCATGAATCGGAGACGCGTCAGGACGTCGTCGGGTGTCAACGGTGGCCGCGTTGTCCCGCGCGCCTGTTGAACGAGGGTCTCGGCCACGGCCACTGGATCGACCCACCACTGCTGAATCAGGAAGTCGTCCGGCGGTAGCGCGGCGATCCCATATGGATCCAGGACGCGCTCGGGGAAGTCACGGATGTTGCTCGTGACGATCACGTCCGCCTGGCCGAACACGGCCGCCGCAACCACGTGCGCGTCGGCCCCGAGTTCGTGCAGCGTGGGAACGAGCGGCTCGTAGCCTTCGACTGTCGCGTCTTGGAGAGCGGCCTGCATCGCGGCGGTCCGCTTCCGAAGCAGCTCGACAGACAAATCCGGCCGACGCCTCAGGATGGTGGCGACCACCTCCGCGAGGATCTCGCGCGTCCAGAGGGCGCGATAGAGGCCCCGCTGGGCAAGGCGGATCAGCAGGTCGCAGAGGACCATGGGATGAAGGACGTTGGCGTCCAGGAGCGCGGTCGTGAAGGCCACGCCGCATCACTCGTCGTAGATGCCGAGTTCCTGCGCCTCGGCGACGAGACGCCCGAGAGCCTTCTGCGCCGCCTGGTCCCTCTTGCGCTTGTACGCGAGCAGGTGCTTCAGGTAGACGCGGCGGTGTGTTCCTGCCTTGTGGAAAGGGATGGCGCCCTGTTCGAGGAGCTTCACCATGAAGGGCCGCGAGACGTTTAGCAGACCCGCCGCCTGTTGAGTCGTCAGTTCGGCCGTGACCGGCAGGATGGAGACGGCCCGGCCGCTCATGAGATCCTTGACCGCCTGCACGAGGACCGCGTAGAGCGACTGTGGGATGATCATTTCCTCGCCGCGGGGTCCGCGCAGACGCGCCGCACCGCGCTTCCTCGGTACAAGAGCCTGCCCGATGCGCTCGAGAGCACGCCGCTCCCGTTGCGGGGCGATGATGGGTTCTCGGCTGAGCCCTCTCGAACTCCCTTTCCAGTCCTTCACGACCACAGCGTACATCGTCGTACTCCTATTCGCAATATTCGAAACGGCTATCCGGCCCGCCGCTGGACCAGCCGCGTCACGGCGCGCCCGGCCACGCCACTCGGCGCCAGCACTGTCCTGGCGGCCGCCCCATCAAACGGACCCGCTTCTGCCCGAGCTCTCATCCACGCCTCCACCGAGTCCAGCAGATAACCCTGGTTGCGCTCCGTGATCCAGACCGGTCTCGGGAAGCTCCCTGCTTGGACCATCCGCCACAGCGTCGTCCGGGAGACGCCGATCATTTCGAGAACCTGTCGGGGTCTGAGGAACCGCACTGTCACCTCCTTGCCGTGGCCGCCCCGGCCGCCATTTCTAGTTGCAAGCGCGTGGCCAGCGCGCCAAACCGAGCGTGCCGTCGTAAGTCATTGAAAAGCGCAGGAGCGTACTCGACGACGCCTCTCATGATTGAGACTCGATGCTGACTCTCCCGCAGGTCTGAGACTCCGTCGCGCGAATGCACCGAAAGGGGTCGCAGCGGACGCGAAGGAATCCGGCGCGCGGGACTACGCGAAGAACCCTGGGCGGCTTACGAGGCCATCCATGCGTCAACCTGGAAGATCGCTCGATCTTGCCCTTGCGCCAGGCGCCTCGCCCACGTGGACGGCCAAGCCGTTACCTGATCGAAATCGAGCTGGCGCACAAACGTGACGGTGAAGCCGCCCGCGGCGTACCGAATGGCGAGATCCGGAAGATCTCCGCCGTCCAGCGGCGCAAGCCGAGACGGCGCGCCTCTGTGGACGATCAGCTCAAAGTGAAGTTTTCTGGACCCAGGCGTCAACGACGTGGACGCGCGTGGGAGCCAGAGTCATCATCCGCGCCGAAGGCGCGTCACACCACGCGCGGCAGCCGGACTAGTGCACGGGGCCAATCCGGATCCGGTTCGAGTCGGGATCGCGAAGCTCGATCTCTCGGCCCCAGGGCGCCTCTTCAACCGGGACGCCGAACTCGGCTGCGACCTCGTCCACGTTGCGAACGCTGAGGTAGATGAGGGTGTCGGGTCGAGCGTCACCCTTATGCTCTGACAGGAAGATCCGCACCGGGCCGCGCGTGATCGTGACGAACGCTGGAAGACCAGGCTCGAACCGATGCTCGGACTGCTTGATGAACCCCAGCCGCTCGTACCATTCAACGGCGCGAGCGGCGTCCTTCACGAGCAGGATGGGAGAGACAGTCTCTTCCATGCGTCACCCCTGTTTAGGCTGAGAAGCTGACCCAGCAGCGGCGCTCTTGCGTCTGTGCGAGTAACGTCCCCTGATCCGCTCGGGGACGATCGTCAGCAAGTGCCGTCCCGATGAACAGGACAGCACCGATCCAAAGCCAAGCTCGGGCACCCAAGGGCAGGATACCGGCGCCGTAGAGGAGCGAAGCGCCTAACGCTGACGCCAGGATGACGACCGACGGCGGGCCCCAGGCCAGGAGCCCGACCCTGCGGTGGGCCCAGTCCCTTTCGGCTCTGACCACGGTGTCACGCATGGTG
>QHVJ01000387.1 GCA_003222275.1 Acidobacteriota bacterium
CCGGGTCGTCTTCGTGGCTTCGATGGAGGAGCCGTACGGCGAGGCCGCCGAGGAGGTCACGCCCGCGTCGCCCTACAGCGCGGCGAAGTGGTCGGCCAGCGCCTACGCGCGCATGTTCCATCGCCTGTACGGTTGCCCCGTCGTCACCCTCCGCCTGTTCATGGGCTACGGGCCCGGGCAGGCACGTGACAAGGTCATCCCGTCGACCATCCTGTCGCTCCTCCGGCGCGAGGCGCCGCGGCTTTCCAGCGGGTCGCGGCTGCTCGACTGGATCTACGTGGAGGACGTCACCGACGGCTTGCTGCATGCCGCGACGGCGCACGGCGCGGAGGGGGCCACCATCGATCTCGGCTCCGGGACGGCTCGTTCCGTGCGGGAGATCGTCGAGCGCCTCGTCCGGCTGATGGATTCATCGATCGCACCGCGGTTCGGAGCGCTCCCGGACCGACCGGGAGGGCACGTCAGGGTCGCCCGCCTCGAGCGGGCGTCCACCCTTCTCGGTTGGCGGCCGAGCACCCCGCTGGACGCCGGCCTCGGAAAGACGATCGAGTGGTACCGGGCTCATCAACTCGATGCGTGCGCGAGAGACGTTCGGCACACGGTCGGCGCGGGCACACGTTGACACTGGGGACCCCGTGAGGAGGCGGCGATGAAGGTCGTGCTGTTTTGCGGCGGCTTTGGCACGCGGCTGCGCGAGTACTCGGACACGATCCCGAAATCCATGGTGAGCATCGGTCCGCGCCCGATCATCTGGCATCTCATGAAGTATTACGCCCATTACGGGCACACCGAGTTCATCCTGTGCCTCGGCTACCGTGGTGATCTCATCAAGGAGTACTTCCTCAACTACGACGAATGCGTGTCCAACGACTTCACGCTGAGCGACGGCGGCAAGACGGTTCACGTGCATCACCGCGACATCGACGATTGGAAGATCACGTTCGCCGAGACGGGGTTGCACTCGAACCTCGGCCAGCGGCTCCTCGCGGCGGAGAAGTATGTGGGCACCGACGACGTGTTCCTGGCCAACTACAGCGACGGGCTCACCGACCTGTCGTTGCCGGCGTATCTCGAACACTTCCGTTCGCACGACAAGGTGGCGAGCTTCCTGTGTGTGCGACCCGCGCACTCCTTCCACGTCGTGAGCCTCGGGAACGGGGGCGACGTGCTCGACCTCCGCGACGCCACGGAGAGCGACCTGTGGATCAACGGCGGGTTCTTCGCCTTCAAGCATCGGATCTTCGAGTACATCAAGGACGGCGAAGAGCTCGTCTGCGAGCCGTTTCAGCGGCTCATCCGGGACAACGAGCTGGTGGCGTACCAGTACACCGGCTTCTGGGCCTGCATGGACACCTTCAAGGACAAGCAGCGTTTCGAGGACATGACCTCCCGCGGCGACACTCCCTGGCAGGTCTGGAAGTCCGGAGCCACGAACACCGCCGCCTATGGCGGATTGCGGGCCGTGCCCTCCCACGAGCTGCGGGTCCCGCGGGGCGGTAGAGGCGCCTGATGCATCGATCGCTGGCCGCGCGACTGGCGAGAGTCCGAGTTTTCGGGAGATCTCCTGTCAACGCCTATCTGCGACTCAATGGCTTCCTGTGGAGCCGTCTGCCCGCTCGGGTCACCGTGTCGACGCCCGCGCGGGCCTACGGCCGCTTTCTCCATGGGCTGGTTCGACTGAGCGCGGTGCGCCGGCAGAACTTCGGCACGTTTTTCTTCCGGAATCGTCCGCTCCTGAAGCTGATTCGCCGTCTCGCCGAGGACCGAGAGTGGGGGTCCACCCTGAGCATCGCGTTCCTGGCCTGCAGCAATGGGTCCGAGCTGTATTCGGTGCTGTGGACGATCCGATGCGCGCGGCCCGATCTGAACGTCGTCTCACATGCGGTGGACATCTCCCCGGACATCCTGGCCCTGGCGCGCGAGGGCGTGTATTCGCTCGACACGCCCGAGCTGGTTCCCGCGCGGATCTTCGAGCGGATGAACGTCGAGGAAATGCGGGCGATGTTCGACGGCAACGGTGACGCACGCGTCGCCGTCAAAGCGGGGCTCAAGGAGGGGATCACCTGGCATGTCGGTGACGCAGGCTCCCCGGGGTTCGCCGACGTCTTGGGGCGGCACGACATGGTGGTGGCGAACAACTTTCTGTGTCACATGGAGCCGCCGGATGCCGAGCGATGCCTGCGAAACGTCGCGCGGCTGGTGAAGCCCGGTGGGTATCTGTTCGTGTCGGGGATCGATCTGAACGTCCGGACGAAGGCGGCCGTGGATCTCGGCTGGCGCCCCGTGCGCGAGCTGTTGGAAGACATCCACGACGGCGACCCGTCGATGCGGGATTACTGGCCATGGAGTTACTGGAGCGTCGAGCCTCTCGATAAGCGACGCGCCGATTGGCACGTCCGCTACGTCTCGGCCTTTCAGCTCGGTGAGCCGCCGGCGACCCCCCCGTCGGCCCGGAGCGCCGCTCTCGTGACGGTGGCCCGATGAGGACCAGCGGCGCGGGCCGCGTGCTGATGTTCTCTCAGCGCAACCTCTACGAGCTCGAAGTGTGGCGATCGGGGCTCCGTGAGTTCGAAGAGCTCATCCGAAAGCTCGACGTCGTCGATCTGCTGGCGCCGCAACGCGGACGATGGTTCGCCCAGCGCAAGCGACTCGCGCTGAGAGTGGGCAGGGATACCGAGATCGTCCTGAATGCCGGCGTCCCCAGGATCAAGCTCGATCGGGATTACGACCTGTTCTTCGCCATCGTCGAGAAGCCCGCCGAGCTCTTGAACGTCAATTCGCTGGAGGGCTGGACCGACCGGTGCCGGACCTCGATCTGCTGGCTGAACGAGCTGTGGGTGAAGGAGATCCCGCTCCACAAGAGCTCCATGAAGGTCTTGTCGAAGTTCGACTACGTCCTGAGCTCGCTCTCCGAGAGCGTCGAACCGATCAACCGGGTGATCCGAGGTCGGTGCGTCTATATGCCGCAGTCGACAGATGCCTTGGCGTTGCTGCCCTACCCCAAGGAAGTGGAGAGATGTATCGACGTGCTGAGCGTCGGGCGGAGATCGGAGGAAGCCCATCGCGCGCTCGTGAGCATGGCGCGCGAGGACAAGATCTTCTACGTGTATGACACCCAGACGGATCTGCACACGAAAGACATCGAGGAGCACCGATTCCTCTTCACGAACCGGGTGAAGAGAAGCCGGTACTTCGTGGTGTATCCCGCCAAGTGGGACCGTCCCGATGAACGCGGTGACCAGAGCGAAACCGGCTCACGGTATTTCGAAGGGGCCGCGGCGGGCACCATCATGATCGGTGCCCCCCCGAAGAATCCCGAGTTCGGCGACGTGTTCCCCTGGGTGGACGCGGTGGTGCCGCTGCCGCTCGACTCCCGGGGGATCGCCGCCGTCATTCGTGAGCTCGATCAGCAGCCCGAGCGGCAAGAGCGCATCCGACGGACCAACGTCGTGCAGAGTCTCTTGCGCCACGATTGGGTCTATCGGTGGGAGGCCATCCTCACCCTGGCAGGCCTGCCACCGATGCCGGAGGTCGTGAAACGAAAAGAGAGACTGGCCGAGCTCGCTGAGATGGTCCGAAAGGGCGTCATCAAGGTCTGAGCGGCCCGCGAATCCTCGTTCCGAAGCCAGACGCGGCCAACGATGTGTGCGTAGAACTCCAGAGGCAAGGAAGAAGGTCATGAGCACGAAATCGGCGCGGTGGGTACGACTGGCGGCTGCGGCGCTCCTCGTCCTGCTCGTTTCTCCGGCCCCGGCGCGCGCCGACGCGGTCTCGATGACGGCGCGCCGAGACTTTCCCGTTGGCAGTGTTTCGATCCACGTCGCCATCGGCGACTTCAACGGCGACGGGGTGGCCGATCTGGCGGTCGCCAACTACCTCGCCGGCACCGTGTCGGTGCTCCTGGGCAACGGCGACGGCACCTACCGGCCGGCGCTCAGCGTGCCGGTCGGCGCCAATCCGTGGGCCATCGCCGTGGGCGATTTCAACGGCGATCACGTGGCGGATCTGGCCGTGACCAACAACGGAGCCAACACCATCTCCGTGCTGCTCGGCAACGGCGATGGGACCTTCCGAGCGGCGGCGCCCGTCGCCGTGGATACTCCGACGTCCGTGGCCGTGGGCGATTTCAATGGTGATGGGAAATCGGATCTGGTGGTGACCAACAACGGATCCAGCACCATCTCCGTGCTCCTGGGCAACGGCGACGGCACCTTCCGGACCTCGTCGCCCATCACGGTGGGGGCGAATCCTCAGTCGGTGGCGGTGGGTGACTTCAATCGCGATGGGGTGCCCGATCTGGCCGTGGCCAATTATGGAGCCGGCACCGTGTCGATCTTGCTGGGCAACGGCGACGGGACGTTCCGGGCCGGGGCGAGTCTCACGGCCGGTGGCGGTCCGCATTCCATCGCCGTGGGCGACTTCAATCGCGACGGCTTCGCCGATCTGGCGGTGGCCAACTGGGGCTCTGACACGACCTCCGTGCTGCTGGGCAACGGCGACGGGACCTTCCGGCCGGCGCTGACGGTTCCGGTCGGCCATATGCCTCACGCGTTGGCCGCGGGCGACTTCAACGGCGACGGCGCACTCGACTTTGCGACGGCCAACTTCGGTTCCAACACCGTCTCGGTGGTGCTCGGCAACGGGAATGGGACCTTCCGACCGGCCCTGACCATCGGTGCCTCTGCGAATCCCGGCGGCGTGGCCGTGGGCAACCTCAACGCCGACACGGTCGCAGACCTCGCGGTGGCCAATTACGGGACCAACACCGTCTCGGTGTTCCTGGGCAACGGCGATGGGACCTTCCCGGCGGCGCCGACCTTCGATGCCGGAAGCGGTCCGCGGTCCGTGGCCGTGGGCGACTTCAATCGT
>QHVJ01000388.1 GCA_003222275.1 Acidobacteriota bacterium
GAGCGTGTCCTCGAGGAGCCCGCGCTGCAAGAGGTCCGTGATCAGGCCGTAGCATGCCTGATCCGTGTCATTGGCCTGCAGGCGATGCTGGTGCGGGAGGTTCGTGTGCGAGTCCCAGCCGCGGTGGTAGATCTGCACGAAGCGGACACCGCGCTCGATCATGCGGCGCGCCAGGAGGCAGTTCGCGGCGAACGTGCCCGGCTTGTGCACTTCGGCGCCGTAGAGCCCCAGGACGGATTCCGGCTCCCCGGAGACGTCCGTCAGCTCCGGCACCGAGGCCTGCATGCGAAACGCCATCTCGTATTGCGCGATGCGCGTCTCCGTTTCAGGGTCGTGGAGCGCCTCCGCCTGCCGCTCGTTCAGCGCCTGGACTCCGTCGAGCATCCTTCGGCGTGTCTCCCGGTCGACGCCGTCGGGGTCGCTCAGGTAGAGCACCGGATCGCCCGCGCCGCGCACGGAGACGCCGGAATGCCGGGCGGGAAGGAAGCCGCTGCTCCACATCCGGGCGGACAGCGCCTGTACGTTCGACTTGTTGGTGTAGGTCGAGGTCATGACGACGAACGTGGGGAGGTTCTCGTTCATGGACCCGAGCCCGTAGGAGAGCCAGGACCCCAGGCAGGGCCGGCCCGGGAGCTGGTTCCCCGTGTTGACGGCGATGGTGGCCGGCTCATGGTTGATCGCCTCGGTGTGGAGCGACCTTACGACGGCGAGCTGGTCCACCACCTTCGCGGTCCAGGGAAAGAGCTCGCTCACCCACGTCCCGCTCTGCCCGGCCTGGACGAACTTGAAGAGGCTGGGGGCGACGGGGAAGCTCTTCTGGGTGGATGTCATGGTCGTCAGGCGCTGGTTGCCGCGGACGGATCCCGGCAGGTCCTTGCCGAACATCTCGTGGAGCTTCGGCTTGTAGTCCCAGGTATCGATCTGCGAAGGGGCGCCGGCCGGGAAGAGCCAGATGGCACGCCGCGCCCTCGGGCGGAAGTGGGGGAGCGTCGGCATTCCGGCCATGCCCTCGGCGAAGAGCCTCGAGTCTCCGAGCATCGAAGCCAGGGCGACCGAGCCGATGCCCCGGCCGGCCTGGGCCAGGAGCTCGCGCCGGCTCATCGTCCTGTCGTCACCGCCGGAGCAACACGCGGAGTCGTGTTTCATCGTCATTTATTGAGGGCCTCGTCCAGGTTGAAGAACTGGCTGGCGACCATGGTCCAGGCCGCCAGCTCCGGGGCGGGGACGGCCGCGCCCGGGGGCGAGTCGCCGACGGTGACGAGCGCCTTGGAGGCCTTTGAATCCCGGGCGTAGTGATCACGGAGATCGCGGATGACGGGCTCCAGGGCCTTCCGCTCGGCGGTCTCGAGCGGGCGGCCCAGGACCCGCAGGGCGATGGCGTCGAGGCGCCGGGCATCGTCCTCCCTGCCCTCGTGGATCGCGACCTCGGCGAGGCGGCGGGCCGCCTCGACGAACTGGACGTCGTTCAGCGTCACGAGGGCCTGCAGCGGGGAGTTCGTGCGCTCGCGGTCGACGGCGCACTGCTCGCGCGTGGGCGCGTTGAAGGTCTCCATCGCCGGCGGCGGGGCCGCGCGCTTCCAGAACGTGTAGAGGCTGCGCCGGTAGTTCGCCTGGCCCCGGTCGGGGACGTAGATCTTCGTGTTGCTCTCCTCCATCGCCACGACCTCCCAGAGGCCCGGCGGCTGGTAGGGTTTGACGCTCGGTCCGCCGATCTTCGGGGACAGCTCCCCCGACGCCACGAGCGCCAGATCACGGATCATCTCGCCGTGCATCCGGAAGCGCGGCCCCCGGGACAGCAGGCGATTGTCCGCGTCCTTCTCGAGCTTCAGAGGTGTGGCGGCCGCGGACTGGCGATAGGTCGCGGACGTGACCATGAGCCGGAAGAGGGCCTTCACGTTCCATCCGGACTCGCGGAACTCGACCGCCAGCCAGTCGAGCAGCTTCGGGTGCGTCGGAGGCTCCCCGGTGATGCCGAATTCTCCCACGGTGGGAACGAGGCCTTGTCCGAAGACCTGCGCCCAGAAGCGGTTGACGTTGACGCGGGCCGTGAGCGGATGGTCCGGATCGGTCAGCCACTGCGCCAGCCCCAGGCGGTTGGCGGGGGCCCCCTTGGGCAAAGGGGGGAGGGCCGCCGGGACGGCGGCGGGGACCTTGTCTCCCTCCTGGTCGTACTGGCCGCGTATGAGAATGTGCGCGAAGGGTTCCTGGCCCTTCTTCTCCTCGGCGATGAGCGTCACCTTGGCCCGGGCCTTCACCGCCTCGAATTCGTCGACGCGGGCGTTACGCGCATCCCGGAGCCGCATCGCGTCCGCGTCGAGGAAGTCGAGATAGTAGTCCCGGAGGGGCTTCAGCAGCTTCCGGGTCCGCTGCTCCGGGCTCGCGGTGAGCGCCGCGGCGAGCATGCCGCGACGGGCGAGCACCTGCACCTTCGGGGCCAGAAGCGCGGTCCGATAGAAACGGATGTCGTAGACGGAAGCACCTTCCGCCCCCTCGCCGGTGCTGCGCCGGTTGAGTCGCAGCGGCGTCCTGGTGCGGATGGACCCGCGGAGCGAATCCACTTCCTCATAGACTTCCTGGGCCTCGCCGTCGTAGTAGATCTTGACGCCCTTGGCCTTCCGTGAACCGTCGTAGGTGACGAAGACGTGATGCCATCCTTCCGACTTCACGGCGGGCCCCGCCACCACGCGTATGGCGTCCTGGTTCCAGGAGCTGATGATCTGTACCCCGACCCGGCTGCCCTTCATGTAGAGGTCCCAACCGCGGTAGCCGTTCTTGACGTCCATGCGGGCCAGGAGCGCGCCGTCGACGGTGTCGGTGACCTGGACCCAGGCGCCGTACGAGAAGGGCTCATCGGACTCGACATCGCCCAGATCGCCCAGATCGGCGGTGACGCCCTTGGGAAGGCGGACCGCCGGGCCCTGCGGCGACGTGACGACCCGCGGCTTTCCCCCGGTGAAGGTGTAGGCCCGATCCGGAGAAACCACATTGCGGAGGGTCGTGGGCTCGGCAGGGTCGGGGAGAAGACGGAAGTCGAGCCGCTCATCACCGATCGTGGGGACGTCGGCGGGCCCCTGCGTCCGCTGCCAGGCCTCGAAGGCCGACTCGGCGGACTTGACCCGGGAGTCGTAGGCCTTCCGGGCGGCGTCGATCTCGCCCGGCAGCGCCGCGTAGCGCTTCGCGTCCTCTGCCCTGGGCATGCGCAGGACCGGCGGCGAGTCCATGAGGTTCTTGTCCATGGCCGGCTGCGTCGTGTTCCGGAAGAACGCCGCCATGCTGTAGAAGTCCTTCGTGCTGATCGGATCGAACTTGTGGTCGTGGCACCGTGCGCAACCCATGGTCAGCCCCAGCCAGACCTGCGAGGTGGTCTCGACGCGGTCCGTCGCGTAGATCGCCAGGTTCTCCGCGGGGATGGTGCCCCCTTCGTTGGTGCTCATGCCCGCGCGGATGAAGCCCGTGGCGATGCGCTGGTCTTGCGTCGGCCTCGGAAGCATGTCCCCGGCAATCTGGTCCTGCGTGAACCGGTCGAAGGGCTGGTTGGCGTTGAAGGCGTTGATCACCCAGTCGCGGTAGGGCCAGATGCTGCGGTAGTTGTCGAAGTGATAGCCGTTCGTGTCGGCGTAGCGGACGGAGTCGAGCCAGTATCGCGCCCGGTGCTCGCCGTAGCTCGGACGTGCCAGCAGCCGTTCGACCAGCGCTTCGTAGGCCTGCTTGGATTCATCACGGACGAAGGCCTCCACCTCTTCCGGGGTGGGCGGCAGGCCGGTCAGATCCAGGGTGACGCGGCGGACCAGGGTGTGACGATCGGCCTCCGGGTTGAGCGTCAGTCCCTCTTCTTCCAGGCGGGCGAGGACGAAGCGGTCGATGGGGTTCCGGGCGCGGTCCGCGTGGCGCACCTCGGGCAGCGCCGGGCGCTCGGGCTTGATGAGCGACCAGTGCGGCTGGTACTGGGCGCCGTCTTTGATCCAGCGCTCGAGAAGTGCTTTCTCGCGGGGCTCCAGGGTCTTGTGCGTCTCGGGCGGAGGCATGACCACGTCGGCGTCGCTGGACGTGATCCGCCGCACGAGGGCGCTGGCCCCGGGG
This sequence comes from Acidobacteriota bacterium, assembly GCA_003222275.1. Taxonomy (GTDB): domain Bacteria; phylum Acidobacteriota; class Vicinamibacteria; order Fen-336; family Fen-336; genus AA32. The sequence goes on from QHVJ01000388.1 coordinate 4,081, forward strand.
TTCCCCTTGACGATGACCGGCTGTCCGTTGGCGCGGGGGGCGAAGGCGAACTCAGGGCGATCCAGGCGGAGCTCGGCCTTTCGCGATCCGGGGTCGGAGCCGTGGCAGCGGAAACAGTTGTTGACGAAGATGGGACGGATGTGTTCGTTGAAGGAGATGGTGGCGGGGAGTGCCATGGCGGCGGCCGTCCCGGCCGCGTCGGCAGGTTTTGCGGGCCGGCGCCGAGAGACAAACGGCGCCACGGCCGCGACGATGGCCACCGTCAGGACGGGCGAGAAGTCCTCCGGGAGGCGGGTGCGCAAAGCTTCATGGCGTCATGAGCAGCTGCGGGCGGGCCTTTCGCAGGGCATCCCGTCCCGGCTCGGTCACCTTGGTGCCGCCGACGTAGACTCGTCGCAAGGACGGGAGACCCCGGAGCGACTCCAACCCCGCGTCGGTCACCCACGTGCCGTAGAGGCTGAGGGTCTGGAGGTTGCTCAGAGAAGCGAGTGCCCTCACGCCATCGTCCCCGACCGCCGTCCCCCGCAGATCGAGGCGTTCCAGCTTCGGCATCTTCGCCAGCACCTTCAGGCCCGCATCGGTGACGCCCGTGCGCGAGAGGTCGAGCCAGAGCAGATCGCCCCCCACCGACCCGAGCTTCTGCAGCTCGGCATCCCCGAAAGACGTGCCGGCGATGGCCGCCGTGTACTCGAGGTCACGTTCCCCGGGCAGGATCGCGCGCAGGGATCCGGGAACCGACGCGCGCAGGCCCTTGAGCGTGGCTTCGTATTCGGAGGCCTGGCGATTCTGGAGCTCTTCCACCACCCGCCGTTCCCCTTCCGGGAGGGTGCGTGAGAACGCGACGCGGATCTCCACGGGGGCGTTCCTTGCCTTGAGGGTACCGCTCTTGGGAACGCCGGCCTCGATCCACCAGGCCAGCACGGCCATCTCATCGTCGGTCAGGGGCGTCTTCCCTTTCGGCGGCATGTGCGCCTTGTCTTCCAGGGGCAGGTGAACACGCTTCAGGAGCTCGCTCGAGCCGGGATCCCCCGCGCGGACGACGGGGCCCGACTGGCCGCCGGCCAGGACTCCCTCGTACGTGTCGAGTTTCAGGTTGCCTTTGAGCTTGCCCGGGTTGTGGCACGCGGTGCAGTGATTTTCGAAGATGCGCAGGGCCACGCCATCGAATGCCTCTCGTTCCGCGATGGGCGTGAGCCGCTCTCGGGAGCGATCGCGGGGGATGGGGAGACCCGCCAGGAGACGGATCGGTGTGGGCGCGTACTCTGTGAGGTAGCCCTCGCCGTGGGTCAGGCTTCCGCCGAAGTGAGCGGCGACGAGCATCGTTCCACAGGTCCCCACCACCAGGGCGGGGCCCAGGCGGTGCAGAACGGCCTGGTCGGGCCGCATCTTCGCGAAGGACCGCACCAAGACACAGGCGAACGCGCCGATCCCGGTGGCGACCCCGCTCCAGAGGTGCTGGTCGAGCAGACCCGCGTCGTAGCCCCCCTCGTGGGACAGGAGCCATCCCGCGAGGGCGGTGGCAAAGCCAGTCAGCGCCGCCAGCCAGAGAACGGAATCGAGAACGGTGCTGGGGAAGCTGGGAACGACGCGTCGAAGCCCGGGGAGGCGGACGAGCTCCAGCAGGAGCGCCAGGAGCAGCAACGCCACCGGCAGGTGCAGGAGGGTCGGGTGGAACCGTCCGAGGAAGAGGGAGAGCTTCGGGATGCTCGTGCCGTCCCCGACCCGCAGGAAGGGGAGGACGGCCAGGATGAGGATGGCGGGGATGCCGACCGCGAGCGCAGGAGCGGTGGAGGGACGATCCTTCGAGGGAGATTCGGATGGTTGCACGACTCTAGGGCCGGCCCAGGTACTTCGCCACATCCCGCAGCGCCATCACGGTGTACCCATTGTCCTTCAGGTAACTCAAGTACCTCTCGAACTGCTCCGGCTCCGTGCTGACCCAAGGGTGTTCCCGGTCGGGTACGCCGTGGAATTGCAGCACGGCGATCTTTCCGTCCTTCGCCTGGGAAACCGCGCGGACGAAGTCCTCGAGCTTCCACGCCGGGCGCGCGTCTCCCGCCGATGGAATGGAGAGGGGTTCGTGCTGCCTGGGATCGAAGGCAATGCCCTGTCCGCCTTCATAAGGGAACTCCGGAGCGCCGCCGCGCCGAGCAAACCGATAGCCCCTCTCCTTCAACACCTCGACGACGATGCCACCGATCTCGTTGCCGGGATAGGCGAAGCTCACCGGCCTCGGCAGGCCGTGCTCCGCGCAGCGGCGCTCGATCAACTCCAGGTCGGCGGTAAGCGCCTCCCGCGTCTGCTGGGCCGCGTTCGCGTGCTTGGCGGTGTGGTTGCCGATCTCGAATCCCATCTTGTGCAGGCCGGCGATCTCGTCCCAGGTCATGTAGCCGGTCTTGTTCGTCGGAAAGTCGAAACCCTCGGTGATGAAGAATGTCCCGCCAAAGCCGAGCTTCTTCAACCGCGGCGCGACGTAGGTTGCATGGGACTTGGCGCTGTCGTCAAAGGTGAGGACGATGAGTTTGTCGGGGACGGGAGCCTCTTGACGAGCGGCGGACTGAACGACAGAGGCAATCGCAAGGAACAGTACGACTCCGGACGCCGCCCGTCTCATGATCGTCATGGCTCTCCTCCGCCCGGCACAAAGATAGTCTGAGACGGCCGCGGTTTCGAGCCACGGTTCGTGCTCGGGCTCGGTGGCGGCCGGCCGTATACTCCGTGTGTTTCGCGCAGGGAGGACTCCATGAACAGGTCGCTTCGACAGGCTCTGATCGTGTGGGCCATGGGCCTCGGCCTCGGCGCCTCGCCTCAGATCGGGGCCCACGCAGCACAGCCGCCGGCGGCCGGCCAGAGGGGCGTCATGGTCTTCACGGAGCCGAGCCCGATGGATTTTGGCGACCATCAAGGCTACGTGTCGCTGTTCGACGGCAAGAGCCTGAAGGGGTGGGACGGCAACCCGAAGTTCTGGCGCGTCGAGAACGGCGCCATCGTCGGGGAATCGACGCCGGCCAACCCGAGCGGCAACAGCTACATCGTGTATCGGGACCTCGTGGCGAAGGACTTCACGCTGAAGTTCGAGATCAAGATCGAGGGGGATGGCGGAAGCGGCATCCAGTACCGCAGCAAGACCGGGTTGCCGTGGCTCGCGAACATCCCGGCGAACGTCACGGCCAACGTCGGTCCAGTCAACCTCGAATGGATGATGACCGGTCCGCAGGCCGATTTCTGGCCGAGCGAGGTGTACACGGGCCAGTTCTATTCCGAGAACACGCCGATGCGCATCCTCGCCTGGCGCGGCCAGGTCGTGGAGGGCTTTGGGGCCGCGAGCAAGAGACTGATGGGCACCATCGCCGATCGTCGAGCGCTGGGCGCCCTGGTCCACATGAACGACTGGAACCAGTACACCGTCATCGCGCGCGGCGGCACGTTCCTCCACATCCTGAACGGCCAGTTGATGGCGGTGATGATCGACGACGATCCGGCCTCGTCGAACAATCAGCCCGGGATGTTCGGCATCGAGATCGAGGCCACCACCAAGGTGTCGGTCCGAAACATGTGGGTCAAGAAACTGAACTAGGCCCGAGGGGGGTGCATCAACGGTAGCCGAACAGGGGCGGGAACAGGACAACCTCCAGTGCCGCCCATACGGAGTACACGGGCAGATAGGCCATCTGCCATCGCTCCAAGGCGCCAAACGAGCCCCGGTGCCGCAGGAAGCACGCATAGAGCCACGCCGACCACGCCAGGTTGACGAGCAGAATGAGATTCTCGCCCAGAGCCGCCACTCGGTTGGGGGTGAAACCAAACTCGGAGATGCGGGCGGCGATCGCCGTGAGCGCCACCCCATCGACCACGAGCGCGCTCACCACGAGCAGCAGTTGCAGGCCGTCGAAGAAGTCGGGCGGTGCCTGCGGATCGCGCGCGGAGGCGGCGTAGAGCACCAGCCCAACGACCAGCACCAGCAGCAAGTCGAAGCCGATCAGTACCTCCCGCTTCACGTTGATGGGGCTGCCTGTCCACACCATCGTGGCCAGAAACACCAGGAGCAGAAGTGTGAACAGCGGCGTGAACAGCCTGGTCAGCACCGGTGCCATGTTCTCGATGACACTTTGCTTCGCCTCCACGAGCCAGGAGGCGATGATCACGGCCCCCGCCGCCCCGCACGGGATCAGCCAGCCCTGTGCCAACCACTCGGCGTTCATGTCGATGGCTCGGAACATCATCATCGTGAAGCCGGTGAAGACGCCTCCGCCGAGCGCGATGAGCACGTAGTAGATGACCAGCTCGCCCGAGAACCGCACGAAGTCCATGCGCCCACCGTCGGCGAACCAGCGGCCTCGGACGTACGCGAAGCCGACGGCCAGCCAGAGAGCGATCGGCAAGTGCAGCGCGGTCAGTACCTCCGTGTCGCCGCGCGTGCGGAAGGGGTAGGCATTGGCGAACACAGCCGCGGCCGCGAAGGGCAGGGCCAGCCGGAGGCCGCTGACAACGTTCGACCCGCGCTTCCACAGGAAGTAGATGGTGAGCAGCGGCAACACGAACAGGCTGGCGTTCCGGGCGTAGAACGGCTCGTTACCACCGTTCCCGAGTCGAACCCCGAACAGCTCCGGCACCTTGATGGCAACCGCCGCGGCGACGGCCAGGATCAGGACGACGAGCGTCTCGGCGCGGGTGCTGTTCGGCGACTCGTCGGCCGCGCCGGGGGCCATGACCAACTGCTTCCACAGCCGCTCGGAGTGCGCGCGTGCGAACTCGCGTGAGAGCGCATCGAGGCTGCCCATGCGCTTGACCGCGACCAGGAAAGCTTCATCCCCGGCCAGGCCGGCTTTGGTGAGCGCCGCCAGCTGATCGCGCAGATGTCCCTCGAGCTCCTCCACGTCGGGACCGTGAAGGGCCGGCCGGCGGCGTACGTACGCTCGCCACTGCGC
>QHVJ01000224.1 GCA_003222275.1 Acidobacteriota bacterium
GTGCGCCTGCTCGATCGCCTCTCCCCAGAATGTCCACTCCCCGAGCTGTTCCTCGGAGGTGGCGTCGAGCTTGTAGCGCGTGCAGGCTTCGACGCGGGATGCGAACTCGGCCAGGGGCAGTGGACAATCGACGGACGGCCCATCCCGCTCCGCCAGCCCGCGCAGCGCTTGCGCCCGGTCGCGATAGGTCGGCGCGTACGCTCCCGCGAAGAGCAGGAACGAGGTCGCCATGTCCAGGTAGAGCTTGGCCGTGCGATAACAGACAGCCCGTGGCGGCCTCGCGCACGGCCACCTCAGCGTCGCCATGGGCTCGAGCTGTTCGATGAGCCGGTTGCAAAGCAGACGCCAGGCATCCTCCCGCGGGATCCGTTCGCAGGAAAAGGTAGGAACGAGCGACAGCGCACCCGGGTCGCCGCCCACGACGCGGCCGCAAATCTTCAGCTCGTACGTGAACACGTCGGGTTCGAGTGAGCGCAGGTAGCGGGAATGGCACGGGCTCAGCTCGACCGAAGCGTGCAAGCCCTCGCGTTGCAGGCGCTCCGCTACCGCCGACTCGAGCGCCACGACTTGGTCGGCTGGCGGGAGGGGAAACTGGTCGTGGAACAGCAGCAGGAATTCCGCGTCGCCCAGCAGCAGCGTCCCGTTCTCCGTCCGCTGGAACGTGCCCTCATCACGGGCCAGGCTACCCGTCAGGATCGTGGCGCGCAGCCGCGGCGCGAACGCCGCGGCGCAGCTCTCGGCGACCACCGCGCAGATCATGCTCGCGTGCGCCTCGCGAGGTGTCCCGGACGACCAGGCTTCCCCGTGGGCGGCGGGACCCGCCGCGATCGCCGGGCTCTCCATGTCAGGAGGCGAGCGCCGTCGGCGGTTGCTCGGCCGCCTCAGCCGACGAATCCCGACGGCCTCTCCCTCGGCGCGCATCCCACTCCTCGAGGTACAGCTCTTCGGTCAGGCGGACCTGACGCTGCTCGCTGAAGCGCTCCTCCACCCAGCGCCGACCGGCGAGCGCCAGCTGGCGAGCCCATGCGGGTTCCCTCAGCTGCCGGGTGACCGCTTCCGCGAGCGCGTAGGGATCTCCCGCGGGGACCGTGAGTCCCGTCTTTCCGTGCACCACGACTTCGGGAGTACCATCCACCGCCGTGGCCACCACCGGCGTCCGCGCCGCCAGAGCCTCGATCGCCGCCAGCGGCAGGCCCTCATAGAACGACGGCAGGACCATGACGTCCGCGAGCGCCAGCCAAGCGTCGACGTCGGAACGATAGCCAACGAAGCGCACCGCATCGTTCAACTGCAGGCTCGCGGCCTGCGCCTCCAGCGCACGCCGCTCGGCGCCTTCCCCTACGCAGACCAGTCGCGCATGAGGAAACTCGCGGCGCACGAGTGGCAGCGCCTGCAGGAGCACGGAATGGCCCTTCTGGGGCTCGAGCCGCCCCACGACCACGAGCACCGGGTCCCCCGGCCCGAAACCCAGGCTTTGCTTGAGACCGGGGGCCGGCTCACGTCGGCCCGAGAACCGTCCCAGGTCACACCCATTCTCGATGACGACCACCTTGGCGGCCGGCAGCGCCTTCTCGTTCACGAGGTAGCGAGCGTTGGCGCGCGAGACGGCGATGAAGCGGTCCACGAGGCGGCCGGCCAGTCGGTCCACGACATAACTCGTTTTCAGACGACTCTGCCGCCAGTGCTCCCGCACGTGTGGCGTCTCAACGATCACGGGCACTCGACAAAGGCGGCCCACGGGCGAGGCGAACAGGCTGCTGTAGAACAGATGGGAGTGGAGGATGTCTATGCGGCGCTCGCGCAGCACCCGGGCCAAGCGAAACGCCGGCCCCAGGTCGCGCACGCTGTGCAGGCGCAAGGGAACCACCGTCACGTCCGCAGGCACGTCCGCGCCCAGCTTGGCGGCCGTCTCCGGCGTGCACACGAGCAGGGGACGAAAGCGGGTGCGGTCCAGGCCACGCAGGAGGGTGAGGATGTGCTCCTCCGCGCCTCCCCGTGCCTCGGCATTATCGAAGTATGCGACGTTGAGCGGCCTCATGACGTGGCCTCGCTCAGGCAGGCGTGCACGTCGGCGAGCGAGCGCACCGGCGCGGCGGGAGGCTCGCTGGCCAGGAACACCCCGTCCGAGTCCGGGTCGTCCGGGTGATAGCCGTGCATCCCCGCGGGCCGCCATCGGCGGCCATTGAAGCCGCTCGAGGCCAACAGCCATCCCGGGTCCAGCAGCGCGATCACCTCGCCGTAACGGCGGTCGGGGAACAGGATGCCGAGGCCCTCCAGCTCCGCATCGTCTACGACGCGCCCACAGGGCAGCGAGGCGAGCAGGGTCGTGATGGCCTGCCGGGCGTGGTCGTCGAAGAACCAGAAGCGGGCCATGGTCGAGTCGTAGACGGCCAGGTAGTCGTCCGGCGTGCGGAAGCCGAGGGCTTCCACGGCCCCCCCGAGGTCGTAATGCCGGCGCACAGGCGTCATCCCATGGTCGGAGAAGATGGACAGGTTGGCTGCGGCATCCCTGACCCGCGCGGCATCGAACACGGCGCGCAGCCCCTCCGCGTACCAAGCCAGTCGCCCGTCGACCACCTCGCGGTCCTGGCAGTGGCGATGCAGCGCGTGGTCGAGCTCGCTGAGATAGAGGAAGAAGACGCGCGCCTTCGATCCCCGTACATCCTCGCACGCCCGCCGGAGGATCTCCGCGTCCGAGAAGGCGTGGTAGGAATAGCTGCGGAAGGGCACACCGGCCGCGGCGAGCTGATCGAAGATGGTGGGGGCCCCGTCCACACCCCCCGGCTCGTAGAGCGAGCGCTTCTCGATCCAGTTGAACCAGGGCAGCAGGCTCGGGGCGACGGCACAGTCGAACAGCGGCCCGAGCCCCAGGGCGCGGCGTCCCGCCTCCTTCAGCAGCCTGCGCGCCAGCCGGTTGTCGAGGACGGCCTCGGGCAGGAAGCCGAGATGGCGCAGCCATCGGAAGGGCGAGCGCGCGGGATCGTAATAAAAGAGGTTCCAGTGGCCATGCTCGGCGGGCGGCCGTCCCGTCAGCAGGGTGGGGATGGCTCCCGAGCTGTAACCGAGCACAGTACGAAGGGGCTGTCGGTGCGGCAGCAGGTCTTCCAGGAAGTCGCGACCCTCGAGCAGCCGCCAGCCCAGCGCATCCACCAGCACGAACACGTGCAGCGGGCCGCTCACGCCGCGCCCGTTATGAAGCGATCGGTCAGCCACCCGGGCCGGAGGCTCAGCACCGCGCGCTTTGCCGGGTACAGCACGGCCGAGCGCACCACCCGGCGCAGGTAAGGCAACGGATCGCCTCGCAGCAGCCGCGCCAGCTCCTCCGGCGTGGTGCGCGCGTAGACGGCCACCCGGGTGACCGTCGTTCGTCCGGCGCGCGCGGGCCAGTCCCAGGAGTTGCAGACCGCCTGGTAGCCGGCGGCCAGCGCCGCCTGCCGCACGCGCCGGTTCAAGTCTCCGTACGGCGGGGCCAGGAACTGCACCGCGCAGCCCAGCTCGTCCTCGATGCGGCGCTTGGAATCGAGCACCTGACGCTCCAGCGAGGCGGCCGAGAGCAGGGTCAGGTACACGTGGTCGTGCGCGTGCGACTGGAACCGCATGCCGGCCCGCAACATCTCTCGCGCCTCGGGCCAGCTCAGGTATCCCGCGCGACCGATGTTGCCCGGGTTGACGAAGAACTCGCCCATCACGCCATGCTCCAGGAGGAGCGGGTAGGCGTGGAGGTAATCGGACGCCCGGCCGTCGTCGAAGGTAAGCGCCACCGCCGGCGCGGCCTGTCCGCCCGGGCCCGACCACACACGCGCTAGCGGCACGACCGGATGTCCCCCGCGCCGGATCTGATCCAGGTGGCCGGCCAGCTGCGTCCGGGTGACGGCATACCGCGGGTCGCCATCTCCGTGCTCCCCCACGTCGTGGTAGACGAGCACGCGCGCGCCGCCCAGGCCCAGCGGAGCGATCGCCCGGCGACTCAGGCCGCGCGCTTCCACTTCACCTCCGGGCGTCCCGAAAGGAAACGCACGAAGCCCACGAGGAAGGCCAGGTTTATGGCGAGGAGGAAGTACCCTATGAGCCCGTAACGCAGGGGCGCCATCCGGTCGCGGAACAGGTAGCCGGCGGCGGCCCAGCCATAGAAGAGGAGCTGCATCAGCAGCGTGGCCCGATAGAATGGTTGAGCCCACAAAGCCGCGCTGGAGGCGAGGAGCGCCAGCATCACGAACGGCAGCACCCATCGCAGCAGCTTGTGGGAGAAGAACGCCAGTGAAGTGAAGGCGTCGAGCCGTACGCGCGCCAGTTGACCGAGCGCGCGAAAGCTGCCCACGGCCAGGCGCACCCGCCGGGCGAACTCGTGGGCCACCGACTCCTCGGCGACGTCCGTGGCGCGGGCCTCCGGGTCGAAGACGACCCCGTATCCCAGCCCGCGCGCGGCAAAAGGCACCACGAAGTCGTCGATCATCACGTCGGGAGTGAGCGGCCGCCAGGCCGCCCGCCGCAGCGCGTAGATGGCCCCGCTCGCCGTGAGGGTAGCCCCCAATCGCGACTCCATCACCCGCAGAGCTTTCTCATAGCGCCAGTACACGCCTTCGGTGCGCTGGAACTCGGGGTTTCCCTCGAAGCCAAGCGTCCCACAGGCCACGCCCACGTGCGGGTCGCCGAAGTGGCGAACCAGCTTACGCACCGCGTCAGGGGCGAACAGGGTGGAGGCATCAGAGAAGACGATGATCTCGTGGCTGGCCGCGGTCACGCCTTGGTTGAGCGCGCTCGACTTGCCGCCCCGCCATTGGAGCTCGATGAGACGCAACCCGGGCCGCTCGGCCTGCTTCAGGATCTCATTGGTACGGTCGCTCGAACCGTCGGACACGAAGACGACCTCGAGCCGGTCGGCCGGGTAGTCGAGCTCGATGAGGTTGACCAGCTTGGCCGGCAGCGCCCCCTCTTCGTTGTGCGCGGGAATGATCAGGCTGACGGCGGGTAGCTCGTCGTCGTGGAACTCATGGCAGCGGCGATCCGCGCCCCTGGCCAGGTACCGGCAGTCGCGGCGGAGCTGCGCCATTCCATAGGCCACGAACAGGATCGCCGGGTAGAGGAGGTAGGTGTGGGCCACCAGGAACAAGCTGGTCCAGAAGACGATCTCCCACGCGGCGGTCATCGGGCGGCCCGGCGCCCGAAGAGGAAGATGCGGCCGGTGGCCAGGAGGATGCGCAGGTCAAGCCAGAGCGACATGTGCTTGATGTAGTACAGGTCGTAGCGCATCTTTTCGGTGACTTCCGCCTGGCTCAGCGCGTAGCCCTGCTTGATCTGGGCCCACCCCGTCATTCCCGGCCGCACGGTGTGCCGCAGGCCGTAGTAGGGGATGTGCTCCGTCATGGACTGGACGTTGCGGGCCATCTCGGGCCGCGGCCCCACCATGTCCATGTCTCCCTTGAGCACGTTGAAGAACTGCGGGAGCTCGTCGAGGTGGGTGTCGCGCATCTGGCGACCCAGCCGCGTCAGGCGCGGCTCGTCATCCCGCCGCCACACCTCGTGGTCGTCGGGCGGGTCACCCCGCATCGTGCGGAACTTGATCAGGCGGAAGATGCGGCCGCGGAAGCCCACGCGCTCCTGCGTGAAGAACACCGGCCCGGCGGAGTCGAGCTTCACCAGCACCGCCACGACGGCCATCAAGGGCGCCGCGAGCACCAGGCCCACCGCCGCGGCCGCCACGCTCAAGGCGCGGCGCACCCCGAGCTGCAGGGCGCTCTTCTGCAGTACCCGGTGGAAGATGAGGAAGCTCGGGCTGAGGCTCTCGATGGCCAGCTTGCGGGTCAGGCGCTCGTAGAACTCGACCCCGTCCTCGACCCGCAGGCCGCTGGCGCACGAGGAGAGTAGCGCCCATACGGGCAGGCGACCCCGCCGCTCGTTGAGCGCGACCACCAGACGGTCAGGGCACAGCTCCTCGATGAGGCGCTCCATCTCCTCGAGGCCCCCGGTCGGCAGCGCCGGGCTCCAAGCGGGAGGCGGCGGCGGTGATTCGGCGTTGCCGCCATCGTGGACCATTCCGACAACCGAGTAGTGCGGCGTGGCTGCCACCTCGATCCCCTCGACGATCTTCCGCGCCAGCGGCCCTGTACCGAGGATCAGTACCCTCTGGACCGTCCCGCGGGCCACCATGCCCTGGGACACCGCACGCAGTGGCAGCACCAGACCCAGCACCAGCAGGAAGGCCGAAAGCAGCCACGGCGCGTTGAGCTTCGCGCCCGACAGCAGCGCGTAGCCGGCGCCCAGCAGGAGAACCGCGAGGCCCAGCAGGTGCACCGTCCGCCGCGCGCTCGTCCTGCCGTCGCGCAAGGCCCGTGGCGGATAGAGCTCGCTGAAATAGGACGACGCCAGGTAGCACCCGGAGATGGCGAGGGCCGGCGCCACCACCGCGGGCATGCCGAGTCCGTCGAGCAGGAGATGCGGGCGCATCGCGATCAGCACGCACACGACACCGAAAACCGAGCCCGCTTCAAGGAAGGCCAGCGCGAACCCCATGATTACTCCTCACGCACCTGCGAGGGCCTTCCGGCGCACGAACCGGTAACGCGAGATCGTGGCCGCCATGGCCGGCAGAGCGTCCGGTGAATCAGCAGGCACGGTTCGAACGATTCGGCCGCGGCAGGCCACGAGGGCGCCCGGTTGTCCGGGGACCTCCAAGGGAAGCGCGAAGTGCATCTCGAGGGGAGTGCTCTCTTCCAGCGTCTCGGTGGTCCGGAACAGCACGCCGGAACGGCTGATGTTGTCGGTCATGCCCTCACGCCAGCTATCCTCACCACGCTGCCGGAAGTAGAACGGAATCTCGATGGAGAAGCGTGGCGCTCGCACGAATCGGATCGCCCGTCCTTTCCAAACAGGACGCGCTTGTTCGCTTCAGCACGCGCGTCGAGTCGATCGCCTGTCTACCGATCACAGTAGGTCGCGGTCGGCCGCCGCAACAATGGCTCCAAGGTGTCGACGGCCAGGCACAAAGGTGCCAGGCTCAGCCCGGTGCGATGAAAGTGAAACGTTTCGTAGACAGGCGCGGGAAAGTGTGCTCAGCCCGCGCCGGGAGGGTCAATCCGCGCTAGTTAGGGGCCGCTCTCGTCGACCAGCCGGCGCTGGATGGCGTAGAGGGCCAGCTCCAGCCGGTTCGACACGCCGAGCTTGTCGTAGATGCGCGTGAGGTGGTGCTTGACCGTCTGCTCGCTGATGGCGAACTGACTCGCCATCTCCCGGTTGCTGAGGCCGGCCACGATCGCGGACACGATCTCCAGCTCACGGCCGGTCAGGCCGAGACGCTCGCGGGCATCCTGGGCGGCGGACACCTCGCGGCGCATGTACTCCACGAGGTTGCCCACCTCCTCGCGCCCGACCCAGTACTGACCTTCGGCTACGCAGCGGATGCACTTGAAGAGGTGGGCCGTCGAGGCTTCCTTGAGCAGGACCCCGCGGGCGCCGCGCTGAAGGGTCTCCACGGCCTTCGAAGGCTCGATCGCCGCGGTGAGCACGATGGTACGTACGGACGTGCGGGCGGCCGACAGCTCGTCCAGTACCTGCAGGCCCGACACCCTGGGCATGAGGATGTCCAGGAGCAGGATGTCCGGCTTCAGTTGCCGCACCTGTTGTATCGCTTCGGTGCCGTCGCCGGCCTCGCCGATGACCCGGAAGGCCGGCTCTGCTTCCAGCAGGCGCCGCAGGCCCTCGCGGAAGATCGTGTGGTCGTCCGCGATCACGATCGTCACCGGACGGTTCGCGGCCTCGACGCCGCGGGTCTCGACACTACGCGGGGGATTCTGTCGCGCCGGCGCCTTCCGGACCTTCATTTGCGCTTGAACCATGACCATCGGGAGGGCTCGGGCCGGGCGGCCGAATAGTAATAGGAAGAGCGATCGGCCTGCGGGGTCTCGCCATTGAAGATGACTCCCAGCGTCTTGGGCTTGTCCAGCAGGTCCAGAGCCGTGTCCATCATCTCGCGGGCCGTCTTGTCCGCGGCCACGACCAGCATCACGCCGTCGATGAAGGGCTCCAGCAGCCGGTAGTCCGGGCACGGGATGACCGGCGGTGTATCGATGATCACGTAGTCGTATAGGCTGTGCGCCTCGGCCAACAGCTCGGCCACGCGCGGAGACCGCAGGATCTCGTAGGGAGCCATGACCGCATGCCCCGCGGGCAGCACCCAGAGGTTGAAGCCGGCCACCTGTTGGCACAGCTCGTCGAGCGGCCGCGCGCCGTCCGCGACTGCCTCGGCGAGCCCCGGGGCCGTCGACGCGATACGAAGCTGCGCGGCCACGCCGGGTCGCCGCAGGTCGGCGTCCACCAGCAGCACGCGCTGGTCCGCGGCCTGGGCCAGCGCCCCTGCGAGATTGATCGCGGTCGTGGTCTTGCCCTCGCCTCCGCTGGGGCTCGTCACCGCGGTCGTGGTGGCGACCCCGTCCGTATGCCGGCGCTCGATGGCGTGGCGCAAGATGCGGTACTGCTCCGCCTCGAACGAAGTGGGCGCGACGAGGCTCACCAGATGGTCGGCGGGCGTCGAGCGCACAGCCGAACCTCCCCCCGGTCCGCGCCGTGGGGTCTCGCTGACCGGCCCTCCCTTCTCGCCGGCCGGCACCGCCGACGACAGCATCTCCTCCGGCGGTTTGATGCTCATGATCCCGGCTTCAGGATGAGGGTGGCCAGCGGCGCATGCTCGCCGGCCGCCGCCAGGTACGCGGCCCCGACGATGACGGCCAAGCCAAGTGCAGTCGCCGCGGTCGTGAGCGCGACCCGCCGGCGGCGCTCCTGCCGGTCCTGCGCGGTGGCCACCCGCGGGATGCTGACCAGCACGGGAACACGCGCGTGCCGGCGGAGGTCGTCGGAGCTGTGGAAGGAGGTATCGAGCTGCTCCAACGCTACCACCGTCCCCACGGCCAGGGCCAGAGCCAACAGAGTCCCCAGCAACAGCAGCTGCCCCCGGTTGGGAGCGGTCGGCTTCTCAGAGACCATTGCGGACTCAATGATGCGGAACTGCTCGCCCTTCTGCCGCTGCTCCATGCTCTCCGCCACCTCGGCTTCCCCCTGGCGCATGAGGAGCGAGTGGTACTGCTCCTTGGTGGCCTCGTAATCGCGGGCCAGCCGCTGGTACTCCTGCTCGGTCCGCGGCACGTTCTCGACCCTCGACTGATAGCGTGCAAGTGCGTCGTGCAGGATCTTGGACTCCGCCTGGAGTGACCGGCCGCGGACGTCGAGCTCATTCAGATTGGCCCTGAGCTGCGCGACCTGGGGATTGGCCGCCACCGCTGCGGACGGCTCCGCCGACAGCTCGGCCTTCTGGAGCTGCTCCTCGAGGGCCGCGATCTCGGCCTTGATCCGCGCCACGTCGGGGTACTTTTCGCTATACCTGGTGCGCAGGGCGGTGAGCTGCTTCCGAAGATCCTCCAGGCGCAGGGCCGCGGCGCGCGGTCCGCCGGGGTTGACGGAGCTTTCCGCCTCCTCGAGCTGCTTCTGCACCGCCGCCCGGCGCTCCGCGACCTGGATCTGCTGGTCGCTGTTGAGCCGGAGCTGCGAGTTGAGCTGCTCGAGGGTGGCCAGGTTTGCTTCCATCTGCTGTGGCAGCTCGCCGATGTGCCGCTCTTTGAAGCGGCTCACCACCTGCTCCTGCTGCTCGAGCGTGCGTTTCATGTTGTCGAGCTGGACGCGCAGGAACTCGGCCGTGCCCGCGGCCTGCCGCTCGCGCACCTTGAGGTTCTCTTCGATGTAGAAGGAGGCAAGGGTGTTGGCCACCAGGGCTACTTTCTTCGGGTCACGGCCGGTATAGCTGAGGGTGAACGCCACCGTGGTGGCACGCTCATTGCGCGAAGGGCCCCCCTTGAGCTCGATGCGGATGTCGTCGCGCATCCGCTCTATCACCTCCTCCATGGGCGAGTGGCGGCGCAGATCTGGGTAGAGATCGAAGCGCTCGATGAGCGCCTGTAGCCGCGACCGGCTGAGGATCTCCTGGCTGATGGTGTGCAGCCGGATCTCGAGCCCACTGGTCACGGTCGAGCGCACCAGCTCGTCCGGGATCTGCTGCCGGTCGATGAGCACCGTAGCGCTGGAGCGGTAGACGTCGGGCAGAAACCACACGACGCTGATCACGGCCGTGACCGCCGCCATGAAAGTGAAGAGTGCCGGCCAGCGGCGACGGCGCACGGCCGCCGCGGCGCCAGCGAGCGCCGGGCCGCGGCGATCGTCATCTTCCATTTCCGCCGCTTCCCGCCTGGCCATCACGGCACCACCACGATATCGCCGGGCTGAAGCAGGACGTTGTCGCTCTCACCCCCGGCACTGATCACCTTCTTGTAGTTGAACTGGATCCGCTTGTACGCCTGCCCCGTACGGCGGCCCGGGACGATGAGTGGCTCCGGCCGGAGGACCACGATCCGATCCGGATCGGCGAATTCGGCGAACCCACCGGCCAGCGCCAACAGGTCCAGCACCGTGGTCGGCGTCTTCAGCTTGTAGCGATTCGCCCGCTGCACCTTCCCGATCAGGGAGACGTTGAAGCTCTGGACCTCGCCCACGATGACCGAGATCTCGGCCGCCGGCGCGTACTCGGCGAGCTTCTGCTTGAGCGCATCGCGGAGCTGCATGGGCGTGAGGCCGGCCGCCTGGACGTCGTTGACCAGCGGCAGCGAAATCTTGCCATCGGGCCGCACGGGCAAGATGCGGCTGAGCTCGGCGTTCTGCCAGACCGTGATCTGCAGCACGTCCTCGGGGCCAATTCGGTACTCGTTGGCTTCCGGCTCCGGCGTTGGCGCCGGCGCCGGGGCGGACTGTTCGGCCGCCGATGCCGACACGAGGACCCATGGAGCGACCGCAAGCAGCCACCGTCGGCCCCCGGTCCCGGCAAGCGCTCGCCGCCGACGGTGCGTCATTGCCTGGACTCCTCCCGAAGATGCGGTCCGACGATGAAGCCGGCCGTCAGGCTATTCCGCGAGAGCTGGGGCGGCCCGCGGCGGTCGGTGAGCGGGTTGATGAAGAATCCGCGGTCCTGCACCACGTAACCATGGTTGACGAACGCCGCCAGCCGAGACGTCGCCCGGTACCATACCGTCCCCCCGATGTGCCACGACCGCTGCTCCGCGGCGAACTGCCATTGGCGGAACAGGGCGGGCGAGGCGCTCACGTTGATCGCGGGCGACACCCGGTAGGACAGCCTCGCCGTGTAACTCTCGACGACCAGGGTCCGGTCGAAGACCAAGGTACGGCCGCGTTCATAGCCGACCGAGAGTCGCGTGCGCGGACGCGTCCGCTCCACGTTGGCGGCCACGTGCGCCCCCAGCGATCCCGTGACATAGTTCGGGCCCGCCTGCAGCCTCAATATGGTGTGCGGCGCCACCTGTAAAGCCAGCTCCGTATCCGAGGACAGCTGCGATCCCGGTCCCGGACCGGCGCCCTCGAGCCGGAGAGCCTGCATCGCATAGCCCAGTCGCAGGACGATCTTCGAACTGATGCGGTGCTCCAGCTCCACCTGGGTGCCGAGACTTTCCGCGGTGCGCCGGCCGTACTCGACGCCCACCGTCGGCACCAGCTCGGCCGCGTAGGCGCTCAGCGCGTAGTCACCCGATAGGGAAGCGGTCGTGTGCGCGCCGAGCCGGTATCGCGCGGTCAGGCCTGCGCTTCTGCGGGCGGCCCAGCTGCTGACCTGCGGGTCCCCGAAGTATTCCGAATCCACCGCAGCTCTCCCGAGGAGCCTGAAGCGGGCCGAGCCCTGATACTCCGCGATCAATGCCGGCCCTGCGCGCAACCCCGTTGCGCCAAGACGAGCGTCGTTGAAGAACAGGTTGTCGTCGTAGATCGCGCTCACGGACAGCGACGGGGTCACCGTCCATGTCCCAGCGCGGGCACTCGCCGTCACGCCCAGCACGCCGGCCAGCGCGGCCACCATCATGCCCGGCCTCGGGCCGAGCCCCCCCTCCAGACCTAAGGTGCGGTCCGCGGACACGCGTTCCATATCCCCAGCATAAGCGAGACCTTTGGTTGTTTGGAGGGACCGGATACGGCACCCGGCCAGGGGTAAGAAATCATAACACCACATCCTTGATCGCGTTCGAACGCTGCCAGGCGCGGGAGCTCTCCTTCACGACGCTCTCCGAGCGGAGCCAGGAGAAGCTTGGGAAGGTGACCCGTGACCTTCGCCGTCCAATGCCTGGATTCGCCGAAGCGACCGGAACCCGAAGCCAGTCAACTGGATAGATCGTTCCGGAAGTAGAGTGGCTAGCAGCAGAACGTCACCCAGGGCTCCACGATGGCCACGCATCCGCCGGGAGCGACGATCCGCGCCGCCTCCTGAAGAACGCTCGGGGCCGCTCGACGCTGAGCGCGCCGAGGAGTGCCTCGAACCAGATCGCGTAGACGTCGGCCAGGACGGGCTTCGCCACCCGGATCCGTCGGTGCTCTGCGAGCCGGCCCAGGCCGCCGCTGGTGCTCGCCGATCGACCCGATAAATTCATTGGCCGGTCGCGCCACGCAGCAGCAGCGCCGCTACTGCCGCCGCGAGCGAATCGCAGACCATGTCGGGAGCAGACGCCTTCAGCTCCTCGCGGTTCGGGAAGGGTCCCGGCACGCCCACGACGTAGACGCCCGCCGCGCGCGCCATGTCGACGTCCTCGGGGCTGTCGCCCACGTAGGCCGCCTCGCCCGCCGGAACGCCGAGCAGCTCCAGCCCGCGCACGATCGGCTCCGGGTCCGGCTTGCGCTTCTCCACGTCCTCGGCGGAGACCACGGCGCCGAAAAGGCCCCGCAGCCGCAGCCCCTCGATCTCGCGGGCCACCCGCGCGCGGTTGCCGCTCGTCACGATCCCGAGCGCCATTCCCGCCTGCTGCAGTCGCTCGAGCGCCGCCCGGGCACCGCCGAGCATGACGTTTTCCTCGCCGGCGTAGAAGCCGAGCCAGCGCGCGTCCGCCTCGTCCCAGCACTCCTTCGGCAGGCCGAGGGTGGTGTAGGTGCGGTACCAGTCGGGCGAGTACGTGCGCTGGAAGCGCTCGCGGTCGAACGGGATGCCATACGACTCGAAGAGGCGCACGTAGCAGCGGAAGCTCGCCTCGGCGGAGTCGACGATCGTCCCGTCCCAGTCGAAGAGCACGGCCCGCAGGGGCCGCGGCGGCGTCCTCAACCCCGCACGAACCCCCGCTCGACGAGCTGGCCCAGGATGCGGCGCGCGTTCTCCTCCACTCCCTGCTTCACGGTGTCGAGGACCAGCTCGGGGTTGTGGGGCGGCTCGTACGGATCGTCGATGCCCGTGAAGCCCTTGACCTCGCCCCGGCGCGCTTTTGCATAGAGGCCCTTGATGTCCCGGCCCTCGCAGACCTCGAGCGGCGTGTCCACGAAGACCTCCACGAAGCGGTCCGGCCCCACCATGGTGCGGCAACGGTTGCGGGCGGCGCGGTACGGGCTGACCGCCGCGCAAACCACCGCCCCCCCGTGGCGCGCGATCTCCGCGGCCACGAAGCCGATGCGGTGGATGTTGGTGTCGCGGTCCTCGCGGCTGAAGCCGAGTCCCTTCGACAGGTGCGTGCGCACGACGTCGCCGTCGAGGACGGTGACCTGCCGGCCCCGCTCGAGCAGGAGCGAGGTCAGCGCCTCCGCGGTCACCGACTTGCCGGCCCCGCTGAGGCCCGTGAACCAGATGCAGAAGCCCTGCTCGTGCTGGGGAGGCGACATCTCGGCGAGGATGGCCGCCGTCTCCGGCCGCGTGAACCAGGCCGGCAGCGCCTTGCCCTTGGCCAGGTACTCGTCGCGCACCTGGGTGCCGGAGATCGCGAGCGTGCGCACGCCGGCGGGCACGCGGTCGCTCTCCTCGTAGCGGTCCTCGTCGGGGAGATAGACCATCTCCTGGAACGGGATGATCCCGACCCCGATCTCCGGGGAGTGCTTCTTGGCCAGCTCCTGCGCGTCATAGGGCCCGTAGAAGGGCTTGCCCTCCGAGTCCTTGCCCGGCCCGGCGTGGTCCCGGCCCACGATGAAGTGGCTGGCACCGTGGTTGCGACGAATGATCGCGTGCCAGATGGCCTCCCGAGGACCCGCCATGCGCATGGCCAGCGGCAACAGCGCGAGTGTGGTCCGGCGGCGGTCGTAGTGGTTCTCGACGAGCGCCTTGTAGACGCGGACGCGGGTGTAGTGGTCGACGTCTCCCGGCTTGGTGAGGCCGACCACGGGCATGATGATGAGCGAGCCGCCCACCGCCGCCGCCGCCCGCTTGGTCAGCTCCTCGTGGCTGCGGTGCAGGGGGTTGCGGGTCTGGAAGGCCACCACCTTCGGCGAGCCCATCTCCGTGAGGCGCGCTCGCACCTGCGCCGGGGTGAGCCGCAGCTCCGCGAAGTCGTAGTACCGGGGCAGGTTCACGACGTGCAGCGGGCCCGCGACGTAGCGCTTGCCCCAGCCCGCCATCTCCGCCACCAACGGATGGCGCGGGTCGTTCTTGCCCGCGACGGCGATGGCCTCCCGCTCGAGGTTCCACGGGTAGACCTCGGCCACCCGCATCACCGCCAGCAGCTCGTTCTTGGAGTTGCGGAGGGCGACGCTCGCGCCGGCCTGGACGGGCGCGTCGTCGGCGACGGGAAGCGTGATGGGAATCGGCCAGAGGGTTCCGTTGGCGAGGCGCATGTCCTTCAGGACGCCCTCGTAGTCGGCCTGGCCCATGAAGCCGCGCAGGGGAGAGAAGGCGCCGACGGCCAGCAGCTCGAGATCATGGACGGAGCGGTCCGAGAGCTGGAGCGACGGCAGGGTATTGGCTTCGGCCAGGAGAGCGTCGCGCTCCTTGCCCTCGGCCACCAGGTTCACGAGCTCGCCCCCGTACGGCCTGTTCAGTTCGATGGCCACGATTCCTCCTACAGACCCCCGGGTCCGGCCGGGAGAGAGGGCGCAAACGACGGAATTTACGCTGCGCGGGGGGTCCGGGTCAAATCCGCTCAGAGCCGGCCGGACACGTAGACGCTCGACAGCAACACCCCGAGAACGAACAGCGAGACGCCGGCGAAGAGCCAGTCGTGGTCGAGGATGAGGCCGACGGTGACGACCAATACCCGGACCACGGGAGTCAAGATCAGGAGCAGCACCCCCCACCACAGCGGCGCGGTGGATCCGAGGACGAGCCCGGCCACGAGGAGGAGACCGCTCACCGCGACTCCGGCCGTGAGGGCCGCTTCCACGATCCGTTCCAGCGTCCGGACCCGCGAGGTCATTGCGCCTCCAGCGCCATGCGCAGGCCCACGAGCAGAAGCACGACGGCCATGATGATCTTCAGCGAGCGCGCTTCCACCCGTTGGCTGAGGCGCGCGCCCAGCAGGCTTCCGGGAAGGGCGCCGACGGCTACCGCGGCCGTGAGGTGCAGCGCCACGTCGCCTCGGCCGAAGTAGAGGAATGCCGATGCGGCGCCGGTGACGCCGATCATGAACGCGCTGGTGGCCGCCGCCACGCGGATGGGGATGCCGCAGAAGGCGTTCAGCACGGGAACCTTGACGATCCCGCCGCCGACGCCGAGGAGCCCGGAGATGGCTCCCGCCACGAGGGAGGCCGCCAGCGCGACCGGCAGCCGCCGGATGCGATACAGGTAGCTCCGGTCTCCCTCTTGCAGGCGTCCGCCGAGCCGGCCCGGCTCCACACCCGCTTCGTCGGCGATCACGTTGCGGCGGCCCGAGCGCATGGCCATGACCACGCCCATGACGGCGAGGGTGGCGCCGAAGGTCAAGAAGAGCTGGCGCTGGCTGAGCGCCGCCGCGATGAGGCCCCCGGCGAGGCCCCCGAGCGTGGTCGCGACCTCGAGCGTCATCCCGAGGCGCATGTTCACCAGGCCCCGCTCCAGGTTGATCGTCGAGGAGGCGCAAGCGGTGGCGATGACGGAGATGAGGCTGGCGGCGATCGCGGTCCGGATCGGCACCCCGAGCGCCAGCGCGAGCAGGGGGACCAGGAAGACGCCGCCGCCCAGGCCGAGCATGGCGCCGATGAGCCCGGTGGCGGCGCCGCTGACGATCAGGATGAAGGTCGGGACGTCGCTCACGGCCGCATCCTAGCGTGGCCGTCATCCCGCGCGCCAGCGCGCATAGAATTCCTTCCGTGGTGCTCGGCCTGGCGGCGCTGCTCCTGCTTCCCGGCTTCCTCGTCGTGCGGGCGCCGTGGACCGCGGTCCCGTTCCTCTCCCTCCTCTTCTGGATCGCCTCCTGGTGGTGGCTTCCTTCCGTGGGACGTGGGCGGTTTCTCGCCGGAGCGCTCGTCGCGTTCGCCCTCTTGGCCGTCTTCCGACTCGTTCGCTTCCAGCCGGCACGTCCGTCGTGGCCTTCCGTCGTTGCCGTCGCCGCGGCGCTTCTCCGTGCGAGCGCAGGCCTCGTGCCCATCGGCGGCACCGACGCTCACCTCGACCTGATTCCGGCCCAGCTCATGGTGTGGCACGACGGCCTGCCCGTGACGTACGTCCCGCTGCGGGACGCAGGGAATTTCGGGTCCCATCCCCACGGCCTGGATGCGCTGGCCGCTGACTTGTCGCTCCTGTCGGGCCTGGCCGTCGCGCGAGCGGTCACGCTCGCGGCGGCGGTGGCGCGCGGCCTGTCGTCGCTGGGCGTCTACGCGCTCCTGGTTCGGCGGCTCGGGCCCGGGCCGGGCGCTTTGATCACGGCCGGCATCGCGGTCGTCGTGAGCCTCCTCGAGGCGCTCACCGGGGGAGGCGACCCTTCGTGGTCCCTGGCCGTGGGGTTCGTCCTGACGGGGGCAGGCCTGCTCGTGAGCGGCCGCTCGCGCTCGGGGGCGGTGGCCGCCGGCGCGTTGGTGGGAACCGCGCTGATGACGGCGCCGGCCGTGGTCGCCGCCGGACTCGCGGCGGGTATCGTCGCCGCGGCGATGGCATGGACGCGAACGTCCCGGGAGACGCGCGGCTTGCTACGGCGCCGGCTGGGGGTGGCGGCGGCGGCGGCGATCGCGACCGGCGGGCCGTACGTCTTTCGCGTGGCGATCGGCCTCGCGCGCTCCTGACATCGTTTCACACGGCGCGGCGGAACCTGCGCTCGCCCGTCCCGTAGAATCGCGTGAGCGCCTGGAGGGACGTGCTCGACGAGAACGAGAACCCGCTCGCCGGCCGATTCATCATTGCCCCCGCGGCCGCCGGCGGCGTCCTCGTCGTCCCGCGCCCCCCCGGCGCTCATCTGCTATCATCCCGGAGGTCCTTGAGCCTAGCCCCGGGGCGCGAGCCCGCCAGATGAGAACGCGCCGCATCCTCAAGTGGGCAGGCACCCTTCTGCTCGTCGGGCTGTGCGCGTTCGTCTTCGGCTGGGTCCCCTATTTTCTGGGCGGGATCGCCACCACCCGCCGCTTCCAGTACAACGACAAAGCAAACCGCGGCCTGACGCCCGCTTCTTTCAATCTCCCGTTCGAAGAGGTGTCCTTCCAGACCGCGGACGGCGTGCCGCTCAAGGGCTGGTGGGTCCCCGCGCCCGATGCGAAGGGCACGGTCGTGCTGATCCACGGCCTCAACCGCACTCGGCTCGAAAACGTCAAGAAGGTGCCTTTCGCCCACGAGCAGGGCTGGAACGCGCTTCTCTTCGACCTGCGCCATCACGGGGCCAGCGGCGGCAACGTGTCGGGCTTCGGCTGGCTGGAAAGGAAGGATGCGGAGGCGGCCAAGGCCTACGCGGAATCCCGATCCAAGGGCCCGGTCGTCATGTGGGGCGTCTCGCTCGGGGCGGCCACCGCGGTGTTCGCGGCCGCCGCCGACCCTTCGGTGTCCGGGGTCGTATCCGACAGCAGCTACCGGAGCCTGCCCGACACGGTCGTCCACCACCTGCAGCTCTTCCGCGGCTTCCGGTGGTGGCTGCGCATCGTCCCTTCGTGGCCGGTCGGCGACGAGGTCATATTCTGGATGGGCCGTCGCGGAGGCTTCGACCCGCGAGCGGTCGACGTCCAGGCCGCCGCGTCGCGCCTGGCCGGGCGTCCCGCTCTCTTCGTCTGCAACGCGGGCGATCGCCGCATGCCCCCCGACATCGCTTTCGACCTGAAGACGGCGGCCGGCGAGCGGGCCAAGGTGCTGGTGGTCCCCGGCAACACGCACGGCGAGGCGTACCGAGACGGCAAGCCGGCCTACGAGAGCGCCGTGGCCGAGCTGCTGCACGAGGCGGCGGCCGGTCCCCCGACGCGGCTGGCATCCGGACGACCTAACTGAAGGAGTCCACGGTGAGCGAGGAAAAGAAGCCCCACCACGTCCCGTTCCCGGAGGAGGACAACGGCGCTCCTCGCACGCCCGACCAGACGTCCTCCTACACCATGGTCGAGCCGCGCTTCCGTGAGATCTACTTCCAGTTCTACAAGGAGACGTACAAGCCCTCGGTCCTCGACCGCAAGACCAAGGAGCTCATCGCCATCTCGGCCAGCCTCGCCGCCAAGTGCCAGGGCTGCCTGGAGGGCCACATCAAGAAGGCGCTGAAGTTCGGGGCGACGCGGGACGAGATCTCGGAGTCGATCGCCATCGCCATCGGCGTCAACGCCGCTGCCATCGTCGACCTGACGGACATCGCCGCCGACAACCTGGACTTGAAGCTGTACTGAATGGACGGGCCCAGCCTCCAGGAGCGCTTCGCACCCGACAACGCGTGCTTCGGGTGCGGCCCCGCCAACCCGCAGGGCCTGCACGTCCGCAGCTTCATGGACGGAGACGAGTGCGTGGCGGAGTGGACGCCGCAGCCCCACCACGAGGCCTTCCCCGGCATCCTCAACGGCGGCATCATCGGGGCCCTGCTCGACTGTCACGCCAACTGGGCCGCCGCCTGGCACCTGATGCAGAAGTCCGGCGCGGAGACGCCGCCCTGCACGGTGACCGCGGACTATGCGGTGAAGCTGCTGCGGCCCACGCCCACCAACGGTCCCGTGAAGCTGCGGGCCCGGGTCGTCGAGTCGTCGGACGACCGCGCGGTCGTGGAGGCCACTCTCGAGAGCGGCGGCAAGGTCTGCGATACCTGCCGCGGAACCTTCGTCGCCGTCAAGCCGGGCCACCCCGCGTACCACCGCTGGTAGGTCCCGCCTGCGGCTCACGACCCCGGACAGGGGAAGGCTAAGGGCGCCCGGCGGCCGGCTCGTCGGATGCGCATGTCTCCGGCGGCGGGCCGCTGCGCCAGAAAGGATGCGGCGGACGACACTCCCGGCGGAGCCTCCGCGCGCGCTCGCGCGTCACCTGGTAGAGGTAGATCGTGGATCCGAGGCGGTCGTCCGGGGCGTCGGCGGTGAGCCAGTCCAGGCATCCCGCCTCGATGCGCCGGGGCCGGTGCACCTCGGAGACCTCCAGCGCATACACGCCCGCCCGCGAGCGGCACGGGGGATCGGCATAGGCGACGCCCCAGATCTCGGGCTTTCCGTTGTACCACGTGTAGTAGATGAACCCCAACCCCTGCCGTGCCTGCCACTCACCCAGCCGCTTCTGATCCTGTCCGATGGCGTCTCCCGCCAAGAGATAGCGGGGTCCTCGCTCGGTTCCCCCTGCCCACGCGTTGAAGAACATCAGGTAGTACGGATGCACCACGACGGAGCCGGCGATGCCGGCGAGGAGGGCGATCGTCCCGGCGCGGGCGCCCCAGGGGGGGAAGAGGGAGGCTAGCGTCGGGAAGGTGCGCCCCGCCCAGAGCATCACTCCCGGGAAGGCGGGAAGGATGTACCTGATGCCGAGCTGCGCCCGGCCGGCGCTCATGGCCACGACGAGCAGGATCGGGTAGGCGAGCAGGGCCACATCGGCCAGCAACGCAGGGCCGCGCGGCCGGCGCAGCAGCCAGGCGGCAACGAGGAGCAGGCCCAGAGCCTGGGCGCCGATCGTGGTTTTCAAGGCGAGGTTCGCCAGGTAGAACCACCACCACCCCGTAGTGCTCGTCTGTCCGAAGAGGTAAGTGCGATGACCGCGGGCGCCGGTGCTGATCCCGCCGAGCAGGGTCTGGATCCAGACGGGGAACGGCATCGCCGGCAGCCTGCGTGCGATGCCCGTGGCCACCCCTTCCGTGCCCGCCGAACGAACAGGTCCGACCGTGAACCCGTAGACGGCCCAGAGAGTGATGGAGGCGCCGAGCACGATGATGACCAGGAACGCCAGCGCACGTGTCGGGCGGCCCTCCCCGTCGCGATTCGTTCGGCCGGCCGCCCATACGGCGGCGAGGGCGGCGATCCCGACGGCACCGAAAGCGGTCACCTTGCATGCCAAGGCCAGCCCGGAGAACAAGCCCATGGTCAGCGCGCGCGCGCCGGAGGGCCGCTCCACCATGCGGACGGTGGCCCATGTCAATCCCACGATCATTGCCGTCACCCAGGCGTCCAGGGTGGCCAGGGCGCCCGCCGCCAGCACGGTGGGCGAGAAGCACCAGAGCGCATGGGCGACCAGCCCGCTGGCCGGTCCCCAGCGGCGGGCCGTCCGCCAGAGCACCAGCCCGGCCAGGACCGTCACCGCCACGGTCGTGAGGCGCGCGGCCAGCAGTACCCGCTCCAGCCTCGAGCGTCCGCCGTACCAGAGAACGTGCTCCTCCGCGGCGTTCAGCGTGGGCGGCGTGTCGTCGAGGGAACGATCGACGGCACGCATGGCGAGGGCGAACGCCCACTTCGGCATCGCGGGCGCCAGGTTGACGCTGAAATCGCGATGCGCCCAGAGGATGCCGGCGGCCGGGAGGTAGATGTCCTCGTCGACGGTGTCGGAGTTGCCGCGAGCGCTGCTCACGAGCAGCGTCGCCTGGAGGGCGGCGAGCAGAGCGGCCAGCAGCAACGGCCCGTGCCGCGATCCGATCATCCGGGCTCCCGGCGTGGAGATGAGCCGCGGCGCCGCGCTCACTCCATGGCCGCTTCGAAGCGCTCCCGCAGCCACGGCGGGACCGGCGTGGGCTGGAAGGTCTTCATGTCCACGACGACCGCCGTGTTGACGGCCCGGAACACCGGCCGCCCTTTTACCTTCGCATCGTAGCGGATCTGGACCGAGGAGCGGCCCACCTTCTCCACCACCACGGAGATGTCGACGTGGTCGCCGTAGTGGACGGGATGGAGGAACTCCATCG